>CAJCIN010000029.1 GCA_903970385.1 Rhodospirillales bacterium
GCTGCTCGAGCTGATCGACACGACGATCGTGAACGTGTCGCTTCCCTATATCCAGGGCAATCTCGGCGCGAGCCAAGAGGAAGGCACGTTCATCGTCACGGGCTACATCGTGGCGAACGTCATCGTGATCCCGCTGACGCCGTGGCTGCAGCGCCGCTTCGGCCGGCGTCAGTATTTCTTCGCGTCGATCCTCATCTTCACGTTCGCGTCGCTCATGTGCGGCCTCTCGTCCTCGCTCGAGTCGCTCGTGTTCTGGCGCGTGATCCAGGGCCTCGGCGGCGGCGGCTTGATCTCGACCTCGCAAGCGATCTTGCGCGAGACGTTCCCGCCCGAGAAGCAAGCCGCGGCGCAGGCGATTTTCTCCGTCGGCGTGATCATCGGCCCGACGATCGGGCCGGTCCTCGGAGGCGTGCTGACGGACCAGCTCTCGTGGCCGTGGGTGTTCTTCGTGAACCTGCCCGTCGGGCTCACCGCCGCGTTTCTCGTCGGGACGTTTTTGCGCAATCCCGAGGAGCCGCAGAAGCTCGCCGTCGACGGGGTGGGCGTCGCGCTGCTCTCGATCGGACTCGGCGCATTTCAGTACGTGCTCGACGAGGGTCAAGAGAAAGACTGGTTCGGTTCGGATGCGATCGTGGTCGCCGCCGTCATCGCCGGCATCGCGCTCACGGCCTTCGTGCTATGGGAGCTTTTCGGCGCGCGATCGCCGGTCGTCGATCTGCGGATTCTCAAGAACAAGACCGTCACCGCGGGCAGCCTCCTCGGGGCCTGTCTCGGCGTCTCGTTGCTCGGGAGCTTGATCACGCTGCCGCAATTCGTACAATCGGGACTCGGCTTCACGGCCACGCTCGCGGGTGAAGTGATTTTGTTCCGCGCGCTCACGATCATGCTGCTCACGATCCCGTCGGCGCGGCTCGCCGCGAGCGGAAAGGTCTCGCCAGTCATTCAGATCGGCTTCGGCTTCGTGTGCCTCGCGATCTCGAACATCTGGCTCGCGGAGGTCACGACGACCGATGCGCAATTCTGGACGTTCTTTCCGCCGCTCGCGCTCAGCGGCGTGGGTTTGGCGCAGATCTTCGTGCCGATCTCGCTCGCCGTGTTCGGTTCGGTCGGGCCGCGCGACATCCCGAAGGCGTCCGCGATGTTCAACCTCGCGCGGCAGCTCGGCGGCAGCATCGCGACGGCCGTGCTGATCACGATCATCTCGCGGCAGGCGGCGGTGCACCAGAACGAACTGGGCTCGCGCGCGGCGCTCGGCGTGCCGGCGATCCGCGACTACGTGATGCAGCGCGGCGGCCCCGGCGACGTGCACGCACGCATCGCGCTCAACGGCCTCATCGTCGGCCAGGCGACGACGCTCGCCTACGCGGACACGGCCCGCTTCGTCGGCGAACTCACGTTCCTGTTCGTGCCGCTGGTGTGGTTTCTGAAGAAGCCGAAGAAGAGCGCATGACGCTCGTCGCGCGCGTCATCGGCCGGATTGCCGAGGTGCTCTCGTTCGGATATCTCGCTCGTACGAGGAAATTCGATGAAGATGTCGAGGCCGTAATCGAAGCGAGCCGCCGTGCGCGCCGACGCGACGACGATTCGGACGGACCGGCCGGAGTCTTGAGCCCACTGCCCGTCACTCCGAAAACGCCGGCGGCGAGCGAAGCGCGCGACGTTTCGAGCGACGCGTGATTCGATCGGGGCAAACTTACGCTTCGTCGCGCGTGTCGATTTCATTGTCCTCGTCGTCGTCCGGATCGTAGACGCCGAGTTCCTCGGCGCGGTCGAGCCAAATTTCAGCAAGCGCGTGATCTTCGGCGATGCCGATTCCGTAACGATAACAACGGCCGACCTCAAACACCGACTGAGTGTCGCCGTGCAATGCCGCATCGACGTAGAGCTCGAAAGCTTTTCGAAAATCTCTTACGCCGCCCTCGCCCTTCTCCGTCATGATGGCAAGATCGAAAAGTGCGTAGCCGATCTTCGCCTCTGCCGCAATCGAAAAGAGTGCTCTTGCACGCTCGAGATCTCGAGGCAGACGATCTCCGTCGATACACCAGGATCCGAGCGCATATGCCGCTCGCGCATCTCCATCTGCCAGCGCGCTTTCGAGCAGTACCTTGGCCTTGAACACATCACGACGTTCTCCACGCATCTCGAGCATCGCCGCGGCGTAGTTGCTAGACTCGTTCTCTAACGGTTCCAAGTCAGCCGGCACAGTCGATATCTTTCATAAGAAAGGAGACGCGTTGCCGTCGATTGAGCGGCCGCCTCGCGTTATATTCTCGATCGTAAGCGCGGCTCCAGCGCCGCCCAGATCGACGATGCGTATTGTTCCGCTCCGTTCGCGTTCGGGTGGCCGATCGAGGCGATGCGGCACGCGTTGATCGCGCTCGGGTCGAGGTCGTGGCGTTCGATGCCGAGGCGGTCGCAGATCTTCACGCGCTCGGCGGCGACCTCGTCTTCCGGGAGGATGCCGTCGAGCGTGACGCTCCACAGTTGCGGATCGGGTTGCACGGTGAAGACCGTGTGCAGCGGATCGATGTTCGGCGTCACGTGCACGAAGTTCGGCGTGAACGGCTTCCGGTTCGCGTCGTCGACGGCGGCACCGATCGCGATTTCCGATTGCTCGAAGAAGCGATTCGCCGCGCCGACGATCGCACGCGCGAGAAAGCTTAGCTTCCTCCGCGGCGCCGCATTCGCGGCGTCGCCGGGCTCGGCAACGGTGTAGCGGTACGCCGCGCCGCCGAGGTCGCTCGTGTTCGCCGTCAGCGCCGCGGCGCCGCGCTCGAACCCTTGGTCGCGGCGCTGTGCTTTCGTCTCGACGGGCGAGCCGAGCAGCGCGCGCACGAGATCGCGCACCGGCGGAATCGCGAGGCTATCGTCGCCGATCATCGGATAATACGAGAGCACGACGACGATGCAGGCCGGATTCGGCTCGACGAAGCGCACGCGGATGCGATCGAGCAGCGCCGTCAGATGGTAGCGGCAGTGCGCGTCGATGAGCTGCCGAACGTAGACGCGGTCGGCGACCGGATCGAGCAGCCGCGCAACGTTCACGTCGTTGATGCCGGCACTTACGAAGATGAGGTCGACCTTCGCGTCGTGATTCGGCCCGGTGTCGAAGTCGTCGAGCTGCCGGAACGCCGTCGGCGTCTGCGACGGGATTTCGCCGGCGAGCGGATCCTCCTCGAGATACGATAGCTCGAACGTGCTCGACCGCGCACGGCTACCGTCCGTGGAAAGCGCGCTCGCGTAGCCCGGGCTGTACCGGTCGAGCGCGACGCGGTCTCTCGACGTATCCGCGATCTCGTCGCGATCGCCGATGCCGATCGTCGCTCCCGAATGCAGCGCGCTCGGCAATTCGACGATCGGCCGCTGCAGCTTCGCACCGAGACGCCGGATGACGAGTTGCCGCCACCGATGATCCGTCGTGAGCCCCTGTCCCCACGCGATCGAATCGCCGAGCACGAGAACGTTGAACGGTGTCGCCGAGGCGACCGCGGCGCCGCCGAACACGGGAGCGGCAACCGCAGCCGCGGCGGCGCGCAAGAACGAGCGACGCGAACTCATAGGCGACTCCCGAGACGATAGCCGAGGCCGACGACGACGCCTTGAAAGCGAACGGACGCGGGCGCGCGCGACGCGTCGCTGCGCCGGTCGCCGATCGCGGCGACATCGAGATAATACGGATGGCCGAAGAACGGAAGAAGCGACAACGTCGCGCCGGCACGAAAACGCACGGCGCGATAGCGGACGCCGCCGCCGCTCACGTTCGGATAATACGAAAGTGCGCCGTACGCGGAGAACGTCTGAGACAGCGCCGGCGGGACCTCGATGCCGATGCCGAGTCCGGCGACGCTCGGGCGCGTCGTGTTGCTCGCCGCCTCGAGGAACGCGATCTCCGCGACGAGGCCGCCGCGAACGACCGACGCCCCCGCGCGCACTTCCGCCGACGTGTCGCGCACGTCGAACGTGGGCCGCTCCGATGTCTCGCCGTCGCCGACGTTCTCGACCGCGCCCGCGCGATGGAGATACGCGATCGAGCGCACGTCCGTCGAGAGCCACGTGCGCCGCACGTCGAACGGGTCGCCGATTTCCGCGTGCGCGCCGAGCGTGCCGACGTTGCCGCGCCCCGCGTCGAACTCGTCGTGCGCTTGCGAGGCGCCGTAGTCGAGCGCGACGCTCCGCTGCGCGACGTAGCCGTCGCCGTACACGAGCACCGCGACGCGCACCGGCGTGCAACCGCCGCCGCTCACCGTGACGATCGAGCTGTCCGTTCCGGTCGCACCGGCGTGGACGCGACCGTGTCGCGTGAGATCGGGATTCCACGCGTACGCCGGCACGACGCTCGCATCGCCCAGCGTACCGCGCACGGCGATCGCGAGAACGGGAACCGGCGACCCGTCCGCCAGCTGAACGTACGGCGGCTTCGCGACCCAGCGGCACGGCGCGGGTTGCGCCGCGACGCTCGCACACGTTGCGACGATGCCGAGAACGGTTCCGAGCAGCCCGGCCGGCAGACGTCTCACGCCGCTCGTTTCGCCGGTAATCGCGATTCACTTACCGAAGCCGGACATCGTGCCCCACCATCGCGCGTCACGCGCTCTCTATCTCGCGATCGCCCTCGCCGTCACGGCCTTTCGAGGGACCGCCGCCGCAGCGTCCTTGCCGCGACCCGCGCACGTCATCGTCATCGTCGAGGAGAACAAATCGCTCGCGCAGATCGACGGGAGCGGTTCCGCGACGTTCATCAACCGCATGGCCGCGCGCGGCGCGCTCTTCGTGCACGCGCACGGCGTCACGCATCCGAGCCTGCCGAATTATCTCGCGCTGTTCGCCGGCGTCACGAATACGAACGGCGACGGTTGCCCCGCCGCCGGCATCTCGCCGGACGCGCCGAATCTCGGCAGCGAGTTGCTCGGCGCCCATCTCACGTTCGAGGGGTTCGCCGAAGCGTTGCCCACCGAAGGTTCCACCGTGTGCGCGGCCGGCACGTACGCGCGCAAGCACGCGCCGTGGGTCGCGTTCGACAACGTCCCCAAAGCCGACAGTAAACCGTTCGACGCGCTGCCGCACACCTACGATGCGCTGCCGACCGTGACGTTCCTCATCCCGGACGTCGACGACGACATGCACGACGGAACGGTCGAAGCCGGCGACACCTGGCTCGCGACCCACGTGAAGCCGCTGCTCGCCTGGGCCGACGCGCACGACACGCTCGTCGTGCTCACGTGGGACGAGGGGTATGACTCGGGCAACACGATCCCGACGATCTTCTACGGGCCGATGGTCAAGCCGGGCCGCTACGCGGAGCGCGTGGACCACTACAACACCTTGCGGACGCTCGAAGCGATGTACGGTCTCGCTTCGACCGGTAAGGCAGCCGATGCCGCTCCGATTATCGACTGTTGGCGATAACTACGGCGTAAATGGGGACCTTTGCGCCGCTCGCGATGCAGGAGACCGCTACCGGGGTCCGTTGAATGGACCACCACGGAGCCCGATGAGGGCTGCGTGTTCGGCCGTCTGCTCGGCCGAGCGTCGCGGTAGAAAGGTCCAGTCGTGCTTCACCCCTCGCTTCGGGCGGCGGCCATTTCGGCATTGCTGCTCGCACCAATCGTAGGTGCGCTTCCGGCAAGCGCTGCAAACGAACGCATCGTCGGACGAGCCGCGGCAACGCAGCCCGTCCATTTTTTCGTCAAACTTCCGCTTCGCAATAGAGGCGAACTCGAGCAGTTGATCTCGCTGCAAGGCACCGAGAACTCGCCGCTCTATCACCACTTCATCACGCCGAAGCAATTCGCGGCCGAGTTCGGCCCGACGGCGGCGTCACGCGCGCGCGTCGAAGCCGCGCTTCGCGCCGAAGGCGTCACGATCGATCGCGCCGGCGCGCAAGGCTACGTCGTCCGCGCCGCCTCCGCGGCCGTCGAGAAGAACTTCGGCGTTCGCATGAGCCTCTTGCGTTCGGCGAACGGCCGCACGCACGTGGCGACGAAAGATCCCGTGCGCATGCCGCTCGCGCTTTCGAAGGAAGGCGCCGCCGTCGTCGGTCTCGCGTATCTGCAACCGCGGCACGTCTACGCGCGCCGCTCCGCGATGCAGCCGTCGAACCGCTACTCGGCCGTCGGCGACTATTACTTCGACGATCTCAAAGAAGCGTACGACTATCCGACGTACAAGGACGTCCGCGGCCGCGGCGTCACGATCGGCGTCGTGATCAGCAGCGACGTGCTCGATAGCGACACGCAGTCCTACTTCGACCACGAGAACTTCACGAAGATCTCGCACTACCCGGTGCCGACGGTCTACCGTCGTTACGTCGAGGGCGGCGCTCCCTTCGATCCCAACGCGGACGCCTCGTTCGAGGCGAGCCTCGACGTGCAGCAGACGCTCGGCAGCGCGCCGGGCGCGACGGATCTTCTGTACGACATCCCCGACCTCGGCGACGACTCGATCCTCGCCGGCTACCTCGACGTTGTCGAGGACAACGCGGCCGACGTCATCAGCAGCTCGTTCGGCGGTTGCGAACTCGATTACACGGCCGCGTACAACGGCGGCACCGACTACACGTACATCTTGAACATCTACGACGAGATCTTCGCGCAGGGCAACGCGCAAGGTCAGACGTTCCTCGCGTCGTCCGGCGACTCGTCCGGTCTCGCGTGCCCGTCGCTAAACTACTTCTACGGTCAGAACGGCACGTTCGTTCCGAGCGTCGAGAACCCGGCGAGCGATCCGCACGTCACCGCGGTCGGCGGAACGGACCTCGTCACGACGACGCCGCCGAGCCCGCAACCGAGCGTGCCGGTGCTCACCTCGAAGTACGTGCGTGAGAGCGAATACGGCGATCCGGAAATCCCCTACGACGTCTATGGGTTCGGCGCCACCGTCTCCGGCGGATATTGGGGCTCGGGCAGCGGCATCAGCACGGTGTTCGCGGAGCCTGCATATCAGAAGGCGTACGGCTTGAAGACCAAGGGCCGTTCCGTTCCCGACGTTTCGATGCAGATGGGCGGCTGCCCGTTCGGCATCTCGCTCTCGTGTAACAAAGACGATAGCGCGTCGATCCTCAACTTCGACGGCTCGCGTTACGGCGTGATCGGGACGAGCGCGTCCTCACCCGAGTTCGCGGGCTTGCTCGCGCTACGCATCGCCTACGGCCACTCGCGCCTCGGCAACGCCAATACGACGTTGTACGAGCTCGGCACGGCGAACGATGCGCTGCCGTACCACTTCTACCACCAGGGCATCCCCGGTTACAACGGCGTCGTGACGGTCAAGGCCGGCACGAAGGGCTACAACCAGATCACCGGCCTCGGCACCCCGTACGCGGCGAATTTCATCGGCGCGCCGAACCTGCCGCTCGCCGGCGATCCGCAAACCCCCAGCAACCCCTAGCAGACGCCGCACGCCCGTCCGCAGCGATGCGGGCGGGCGTCAGCGCGCGTGCGCCGCAACGTCCGCGAGCGCTTGATCGAAGCGCGTCAGGATCGAATAGCGATGGACCTCGAGCAGTGAGGTCGAGTCGCCCGCGGCGCCCCAATCTTCCGTGAAGCCGAGCGCGTAGCCGTTCTGCGCCGCGAGCCGCTCCACGCGATCGTCGTACACGTCGTACGGATACACGAGCGCGTACGGTTTGCGGCCGAGCCGGCGTTCGAGCGAAAATGCGGAGAGCCGCAGTTCGTGCACGACGTCCGCGTCCGAGAGTTTCGTGAGGTCGGGCGGATGGTTCGCGGTCTGGCTCTGCACGTCGACGAGCCCGCTGCGTTCCATCGCGCGAAGATCGTCCCACGTGTTGTGATGCTTGCTCGTCGTGCGCCCGACGAAGTTCGTGTGCACGAACAGCGTCGCGGGAAAATGGTGCCGTGCGAGCAGCGGGAATGCGTACCGATAGATGCCGCTGCCGTTGTCGTCGAACGTCAGCACGAGCGACTTCGCGGGGACCGGCGTGCCGAGCACGAGATGATCGCGTAGACGCGAGAGCGGAATTACGTTGAAGCCGCCGCGAGCGATCGCGTCGAGTTGGCCCGCGAACGTCGCGGTCGTCGTATCGAACCAAACGTCTTTCGCGGGCAGGACGTCGTGCCAGACGAGCACGGCGACGTACGGGACGCGCGCGTTCGCCGCGACTTGCGGCAGCGTGTCGGCGCGAACGTCGCGTGCGCCGCACGCGAATGCGGCGATGCAGGCGATCGTGGTGACGATGGATTTCGGCATGGCGGAAGGTGTTGCGCCGGTCGCTGCGGAGAATCCCCGGTCGGGATCATGACGGGACGTAACCGAACCTTCGCACGCATCGTGACCGCCTTCGCGCTCG
>CAJCIN010000030.1 GCA_903970385.1 Rhodospirillales bacterium
GCGCATCCTACGATTCCTCGAACGCGTCTTGCTCGGCCGCCGCACGTGATTCGTCGCGCGGGATGAAGCTCGCGGTCATCGGCGACCCCGTCGCACACAGCGCGAGCCCCGCCCTACACCGCGGCTTTCTTGCGGACGCCCATATCGCCGGCACGTACGAAGCGATTCGCGTCCCCCAGGGCGAGGCCGCGCGCGCAATCGACGACCTCCGCGCACGGGGATACGTTGGACTCAACGTAACGACCCCGCTCAAGGAAGAAGCCTACGCGCGTGCCGACGTTCGCGACGCGGCGACCATCGCAGCCGGCTCCACCAACACACTCGTGCTCGGCGCATCGATTCGCGCGTACAACACCGACGGCGTCGGAGCGATCGGCGCGCTCGCGGAAGCCGGCCTCCCGAACATCGCGGGCAAACGCATCCTCGTGCTCGGCGCAGGACCAACGGCACGCTCGTGCATCGTCGCCTTCGCCGCCGCCGGCGCGCACGTGACGATCTGGAACCGCACGGCCGCCACCGCGGATGAAATCGCTAATCGCCTCGGCGCATCCGTATGGAATCCGCTCGACGACGTCCCCGACGCGGCGCTCTCCGCACTGCCGCCTAACGCAACCCTCGACTCGACGATCCTCCACAACACGGTCAAAGCCACACCGATCGTGATCGACGCCAACTACGGTTCCCGAGCGACGCTAAGCGCACACCTCGCACGACACATCCACGACGGAACCGAAATGCTACGATCCAGCGCCGCCGCCTCATTCAAAATCTTCACCACCACCCCTTAAGTGCCCGGCGAGTGCCGGGCCGGGGGCCATCGGGGGGCCTTCGCCGCCCCGATCTCAACGGAGAGGGGGAGATTCGAACTCCCGAGACCTTTGACAGTCTGCTCGCTTTCCAAGCGAGTGCATTCGACCACTCTGCCACCTCTCCGAGCGTGCCGAGGCCGCGCCGTTCATTCGTTTCGCCGGCGCGAAGCCCCGCTTACGGATCGCGAAGCGTCAGATGCCCGTTGCGTTCAGCTCGGCGACGAAGGCCTGCACGCGCGGATCGAGCCACCAGCGTTCGAACGGTCCAGCAACGTCGGCAAACCCGCGCACGCGTTCGACGTGACCGCCGAGACGCTCGCGATCGGGGGCGTCGCTCGAGTATTCCGAGTGGAACGCGTCGAGCGCGGCGTTCGCCTCGGGATGCTCGCCCGCGGCGCGGCGCCAGTCCTCGAGCGGCACGTCGGGACGCTCGCGGCGGGGAGATACGATGGGCGGCGGTGACGATTCGTTGTCGGACATCGACACGACGGGTTCGCCGCGTCCGCGCGGAACGCCCCGCGCGCCGAGCGTCGCCGCGACGAATTCTATGTGTGCCGTCTGTTCGGCGAGATCCGTCCGCAAAAACGCGGTCTCGAGATCCTCGGCAACGCTCGAGAGGCCGTGACGCTCCATGACGATCGTGTCGAATCCGTGCGCGAACGCATCCGAGCAGACGCCGGCGAGTTCGACCGTCCCGGAGCGTTCGTAGCGCGTGAAGCCGATCGATCCGAGCGATTCGATCGCGCCGACCGTATCGAGCGGGAACAGCGCGCCCGTCTTCGACCACGCCACGCAGTGCGTCGGATGCGTGTGGACGACGCAGCGAATCTCGGGTCGCACGCGATACGCCGCGACGTGCAGCGGCAGTTCGCTCGTCGGCCGGCGGTCGCCGGCGAACGAGCTGCCGTCGGCCGCACACACGACGAGGTCGCTCGCGCGGAGCGTTCCGAGCGACGCGAGCGTCGGCGTCGCGAGGAGCGAGCCGTCGTCGAGCCGCACGCTGACGTTCCCGCTCGCGCCCGCGATCAACCCGCGATCGTACAGTCGCTTAGCATATGCGACGATCGCATCGCGCGCGACATCCTCGCGCACTCAGATGCCCGCTGGATGCCAGATCGTCTTGAGTTCGACGAAGCGCGCGACGTGCGCTAGATCTTGCGCCTCGCTCGCGAACCATTCGGCGAGCGACTGTCCGGGCACGGTTCGCGTGCGCTTGAGGTTGTCGGCGGCGAGACGCTGGAGTTCCGCGGCGAACGGCGCGTCGAGCGCGTACGTCTCGAGAGCGTTGACGTCCATGTGCCGCGCGAGATGTGGCGCGATCTCGATGCGCCGGCCCGTCAGCACGTTCGCGACGCCGGCGGGCAGATCGCACGTCGCGAGGCATTCGGCGAAGACGATCGCGGTGCGCGGATCCGTTTCCGACGCGATCGCGACGACCGTGTTGCCGGAGACGAGCGGCGGGACGATCGCGGACACGAGCCCGAGCAGCGAGGGTGCGTCCGGTGCGACCGTACCGACGACGCCCATCGGCTCGGGCGACGAGTAGTTGTAGTACGGACCCGCGACGGGATTGCGCGAGGAGAGGATCGCGGCGTACTTGTCGCACCAGCCGGCATACCAGAGCGTCCGGTCGATCGCGGCCGTCGTCTCGCGCAGCGCGTCGGACTCGTCGAGATCCGCGCCGAGCCGCAGGCGTCGGGCGAACTCGCCGCGCCGCGCGTCCATCATCTCGGCGAGCCGATACAACACGAGGCCGCGATTCATCGCCGTCGCGCCCGACCACCGCGGAAACGCGGCGCGCGCGGCGACGACCGCATCGCGCAGATCCTTACGCGACGCGCGTGCGACGTTCGCCTGATCGTCGCCGCTCGCACCGACGACGTCCGCACGACCCGATTCCGAACGCACGAACGCACCGTTCACGTAGAGCTTGTACGTCTTGCGAACGTCGAGGCGGAGCGGTTCGCGACTCTTCGGCACGAAAGCAACCTACGGCGGTTTCGCCGCGCCGCCCTCCGCCGCGGCGGCGGCCGCGAAGGGAGAGGGGCGCATCGCACGGTTCATCGGGCTCGATCTCGCGTGGTCGACGCGCAACCCGTCGGGCGGCGCCGTCCTCGACGAGAACGGTCGCGTGCTCGAGGCGCGCGCCGATCTCGGCGACGACGCGGACGTCGTCGCGTTCGTGCGCGCGCACCTCGCGGAGACGGCGGTGCTCGGCATCGACATGCCGACGATCGTGCCGAACGAAACGGGGATGCGCCCGTGCGAACGCGAGCTCGCGCGCGACTTTCGAACGTACCATGCGGCGCCGCATCCCTCGAACCGGCAGCGCTTTCCGGACGGCGGCCGCGCGCGCCGGATGCTCGACGTGCTCGCCGCCGACGGCGTCCGCGAACGGCTCGACCTCGCACCGCGGGCGGCCGGGCGGCATGCCTTCGAGGTGTTCCCGCATCCCTCGCTCGTGCGGCTCTTCGCATTGCCGGCCATCTTCCGCTACAAAAAGAAAGCGCGGCCGTGGCCCGGCGTGCTCGCGGAATGGGCGCGGTACCGGGCGGCACTCGCGGGCCTCGCCGGGGCCGATCCGCCGCTCGTGCTCGGCCCCGCTGTCCCGGCCGTCGCGAAGACGCGCGGCTACAAACGCTTCGACGACCTCCTCGACGCGGTCACGTGCGCCTACGTCGCGAGTTTTCTATGGCGCTGGGGGTGCGCGCCGCCGCACACCCGCGTCTACGGCGATCTCGTCCACGGATACATCGCGATCCCCGATCGGCCGGTGGTTGGCGACGAAGCGATTCGGGGAAACGGTTCGTATGAGTAATTCGACTGCGACGAAGCCGTTCTTGTCCGACGTTGCCGAGCTGCGCAAACGCGCGCGGGAGCACATCGAGACGGGCGCCGTCACCACCACGTACGAAGGCGACGTCGAGCAGGCGATCGAGATCTTACAGAGCGTCCTCGCGACCGAAATCGTCTGCGTCTTGCGGTACACGCAGAACGCGATCGCGGCCGTCGGCATCGACAGCGAGAGCGTCAAAGACGAGTTCATGGAACACGCGGGCGAAGAGCAAGAGCACATGATGATGGTCGCCGAGCGCATCAATCAACTCGGCGGCAATCCGAACTTCGATCCGGACGGCCTCGCGACGCGTGCGGCGTCCGAATACGGCGGCGCCGAGACGCTCGTCGACATGATCAAAGAGAATCTGATCGCGGAGCGCATCGCGGTCGATCACTATCGCGAACTGATCCGCTACTTCGCGGAGAAGGATCCGACGACGCGCGTGATGCTCGAAGGCATCCTCGCGACGGAAGAAGAGCACGCGAACGACATGCACGACCTGCTCGTCGCCCGCGAAGGAACGCCGTTTCTGCCCGGTCCCGGCTAAATCGCAGGAGCCGACGCCGGATCGTCGCAAGCCCTGGCTCGCATGCAGAGCCGGGGCTTCGTCGTTTCGCACACCTTCGAGCTCGTCGTCGTCCGGCACGGCCGAACGGCATGGAACGCGGCCGGACGCTTCCAAGGCCATAGCGACGTTCCGCTCGACGACGAGGGTCGCGCGCAAGCGCGCGGCGTCGCGGGCTTGTTGTACGGCGAGGCGTTGACGCGCGCGGTCGCGAGCGATCTGCAACGTGCGAGCGAGACCGCGGCGATCGTCCTCGCGGGACGCTCCGTCCCGATCGAGACGGATCCGCGTTGGCGCGAGATGCGCTTCGGCGCGTGGGAAGGGCTCGTGTGGAACGAGATCGTCGCGCGACAACCCGAACTCGCGCACGCGTCGGCCACGACGCCGAAATTCTATACGCCGCAGGGCGGCGAATCGTTCGACGAACTTTGCGAGCGCATCGGCGACGCGCTCGCGGACGTCGACTCTCGCGCGAGCGACGGCGATCGCATCCTCGTCGCGACGCATGCGGGCCCGTTGCACGCGCTGCTCCGCGTCGCGCTCGGTGCCGATGAAGCGGACGCGCTCAACGTGAAATTCTCGCCGGCGAGCGTGACGCGCATCGCGCTCGGACCCGCGGGCGCGAGCATCGTGGAACTCAACGCGACGGCGCCGGCGGCCACGCGCGCGTGACGAGCGACGACCTGCGCGACGCCGTGATCGAGGTGGACCGTGCGGCCGCAGCCGCCGGTCGCGAACGCGTCGATCGGCTGACCAAACCCGTCGGCTCGCTCGGCCGCATCGAGGACGTCGCCGTCCGTCTCTGCGGGATCGCGAGGCGCGTCGTCGACACGCCGTACGCGTCGCCCGCGATCCTCATCGGCGCGGGCGACCACGGCGTGACGGTCGAGGGCGTCAGCGCGTATCCGGCCGAGGTCACGCCGCAGATGGTGGGCGCGTTCTGCGCCGGGATCGCCGCCGTCAACGCGTTCGCGCGCGCCGTTCGCGCCGACGTCTACGTCGCGAACTTCGGCGTACGCGCCGATCTGCCGCCGCACGAACGGCTCATCGACGTGCGCGTCGGCCGCGGGACGACCAATTTCGCGAAGGCGGACGCGATGTCCGAAGACGACGTCGAGCGCGCGCTCGCGGCGGGAATCGCCGCCGTCGACGCCGTCTTTTCGCGCGGAACGTACGACGTGCTCGCACTCGGCGACATGGGCATCGGCAACACGACGAGTGCGGCCGCGATCGTCATGGCCTGCGTCGGCGTGTCGGCGAAGGCGGTGACCGGACGCGGCACCGGCATCGACGACGAGGCGCTCGGCCACAAACGGCGCATCGTGAACGACGCCGTCGGACGCATCGGCGGCGCGTCCTGGAAGCGGATCGCGGCGGCCGTCGGCGGCTACGAGATCGTCGGGCTCGCGGGCGCGATCCTGGCCGCCGCGGCGCGCCGCGTCCCGGTCGTTCTCGACGGCTACATCGTCGCGAGCGCGGCGTTGCTCGCGAAGCAGATCGCGCCCGCATCGATCGGCTACTGCTTCGCGGCACATCGTTCGCAAGAACCGGGCCACAAGATCGCGCTCGACGCGCTCGGCCTCGTCGCGCTCTTCGATCTCGACCTCCGGCTCGGCGAAGCGAGCGGAGCCGCGCTCGCGCTACCGATCGTCGATGCGGCGTCGCGCATGATCGCCGAGATGAAGACGTTCGCGGAAGCCGGCGTCGCGGAGGCGGACTCGTAAGCGCCTCGCGCGCGCTCGGCGCCGCGTTCGCGTACTTTTCGATCGTCCCGGTCCGGACGCGCGACGAGCCGCCGGCCGCGGACGCGCTCGCGGCATTGCCGTTCGTCGGCGCCGTGCTCGGCGCCGTGGCCGGCGGCGCGGGGGCGCTGGCGGCGCGCGCAGCGCCACCGCTCGCCGGGCCCGTCGCGTACGCCGCGCTCACGCTCCTGACGGGCGCGATCCACCTCGACGGATTTCTCGATTCGTGCGACGCGCTCTTCGCGAGCGTGCCCCCCGAGCGGAGGCGCGCGATCCTCAAGGATCCTCATCACGGCACCTATGCGGTCGCGGGCATGTTCGCGCTCGGCAGCGTTGCCGTAGGCGCACTCGCCGCGATACCGCCCGAGCGCCTCGCCCCCGCCCTCGCCTTCGCCGCGGCGCTCGCGCGGGCCGCAACGGTCGCGGGCGCGCTCGCGCTTCCGGATGCGGACGAGACGGCTCCGGCGTACGCACGCACGCCGCAGATCGCCGCCGTCCAAGCCGCGACGTTCGCCGCTCTCGGCGCGGCGGCGTTCGCATTGTCGCGACGCGCCGCGTTCGCCGTCCCGTGCGCGATCGCCGGAGCGTTCGCGTGCGAGCGCCTGATGCGCGACCGATTCGGGCTGCGCAGCGGCGACGCACACGGCTTCACGATCGCTGTGACCGAAGTCGCAGTCCTGTGCGTTCTCGCCACCTCGGCGGCAGGCCGCGACCGCGGCGGCGAGTAACCGCGCTCCGTGGCGACTTCGAGTAACACGAACTACCTGCACTTGCCGATCGGCGAACGGTGTCCGGACGAGATCAACGTGGTCGTCGAGATCCCGCACGGCTCGCGCAACAAATACGAATACGACAAGGAGATGAACGCGTTCCGGCTCGATCGCGCGTTGCACTCGCCGATCTACTACCCGGGCGATTACGGCTTCGTCCCGCACACGCTCGCCGAAGACGACGATCCGCTCGACGTGCTGATCCTCGTCATCCAGCCCACGTTTCCGGGCTGCATCGTCAAGGCGCGGCCGATCGGCATTCTGAAGATGATCGACGACGGAAAGCCCGACGACAAGATCCTCGCGGTTCCCGTCGGTGAACCCGCGTACGCCGACGTACACATCTATTCGCAGATCTTCCCGCACACGCTGCGCACGCTGTCGCATTTCTTCGAGACGTACAAATTTCTCGAAGGGAAGAAGACGAGCACGCAGGGCTGGCAGGACGCGGCCGCGGCGCGCCGCTCGATCGTCGAATCGCAGGAACGATTCAACGTCGCCAACCCCGATCTCGAAGCCGCGACGCACGCGCTGCGCTGACGCGGGACTAGAGCGGCGCCGGAACGCCGCCTTCGAGACGCCGTAGCGCGTCCGGATCTTCGCGTGCCGCTCCGAACGGTTCGCCGTGGAGCGCGCTCGCGAAAATCTCGGCCGTGTCGATGAGGCGCGGACCGGGACGATTGACGTATGCGTTGCCGTCGATCGCGTAGACGCGGCCCGTCTCGCGTGCGCGCAAGGCGCGCCACGCGGGAACGGTTTCCATGTCCCCGAGCGCGCGCAACGTCGCGTCCATGCCGAAGCCGCACGGCGCGACGAGCACGACGTCGGGATCCGCCGCGGCGATCGCATCCCACGCGAGCGTCTGCGAATTCGCGCCGGGATCGGCGAGAAGCGGTTCGCCGCCCGCGAGCTCGACCAGGCCGGGCGTCCAATGACCGCCGCTCATCGGCGGATCCGTCCACTCGAGCACGAGCGTTCGCGGCCGCGGACGCCCCGCCACGAACGTCTGCAATCGTGTCGCGCGCTCGCGGAGCGACGCGACGACCTCCGCCGCCGCCGCATCGCGTCCCGTCAGCGCTCCGACCGTCAAGACGTTCGCGTACACGTCTTCGAGCGACGAGGGTTCGAGCGACACGATCCGCGGATCGCCGCGCAACCGCTTCGCAGCGCGCGCGACGATCTCGTACGAGACCGCGCACACCTCGCAGAGTTCTTGCGTCACGATGAGATCGGGCGCGAGCCGCTCGAGTAGATCGGCGTCGAGCGCGTACAGGCTCGAGCCTCGATGCAGGCTCGCGCGAACGTGGCGGTCGATCTCGCCCGCATTCGCCGCGGACGGTAACGCGCTCGAAGTGAGGTGCGGCTTCTCGCGTGCCGATAACGGATAATCGCATTCGTGCGTGACGCCGACGAGACGGTCGCCGAGGCCGAGCGCGTACACGATCTCCGTCGCGCTCGGCAACAGGCTCACGATGCGTACGTCTCGTCCCGACGGTGCCGTCCATGCTTCACTCACGAGCCATCCAATGCGTGCTGCCAATGGTTTGCGCCTCCTGCGGCGTACATTCAGGTACGTGGAAAAGATCAAGGTCGCGAACCCGGTCGTAGAACTCGACGGAGACGAAATGACGCGCGTCATCTGGCAGATGATTCGCGAGAAGCTGATCTTGCCGTATCTCGACGTCGATCTCAAATACTACGATCTCGGCATCGAGTATCGCGACCGAACGGACGACCGCGTGACCGTCGATGCGGCGCGCGCGATCAAGACGTACGGCGTCGGCGTGAAGTGCGCGACGATCACGCCGGACGAGGCTCGCGTCGAAGAGTTCGGCCTCAAGCAGATGTGGCGCTCGCCGAACGGGACGATCCGCAACGAACTCGACGGCACCGTCTTCCGCGAACCGATCATCTGCCGGAACGTTCCGCGACTCGTCCCCGGCTGGACCGATCCGATCGTGATCGGCCGGCACGCGTTCGGCGACCAGTATCGCGCGACCGAAATGGCGATCCCCTCCGCCGGCACGGTGACGCTGACGTTCACGCCGGCCGACGGCGGGCCGGTCCAGAAGAAGGACGTCTTCGTGTTCGAACGTCCCGGCGTCACGCTCGCGATGTACAACCTCGACGAGTCGATCGCCGGATTCGCGCGCGCGTGTTTCAATTACGGTCTGCAACGCAAGTGGCCGGTCTATCTCTCGACCAAGAATACCATCCTCAAAACGTACGACGGACGCTTCATGCAGATCTTCCAGCGCGTGTTCGACGACGAGTTCAAGGCGCGCTTCGACGCGTTCGGGGGCACGTACGAGCATCGGCTGATCGACGACATGGTCGCGAGCTGTTTGAAATGGTCGGGCAAATACGTTTGGGCGTGCAAGAATTACGACGGCGACGTGCAGTCCGATACCGTCGCGCAAGGCTACGGGTCGCTCGGCCTGATGACGTCCGTGCTGATGATGCCCGACGGGAAGACGATCGAGGCCGAGGCCGCTCACGGCACGGTCACGCGCCACTACCGCATGCACCAAGCCGGCAAGCCGACGTCGACGAATCCGATCGCGTCGATCTTCGCGTGGACGCGCGGTCTCGCGCATCGCGGCAGGCTCGACGGCACGCCGGACGTCGTGCGATTCGCCGAGACGCTCGAGCGCACGTGCATCGACACGGTCGAGCACGGCAAGATGACGAAGGATCTCGCGATTCTGATCGGTCCCGATCAGCAATGGTTGACGACCGAAGCGTTTCTCGCGGCGCTCGACGACGAGCTGCAGCACCGCATGGCGTGGACCTTCGCGTCGGCGGTCGGCTGAGCGGAGCTTCGGGCTAGCCGTTCACCGTGCGGAAGGTCGCGTAGACGTACGGATATTCCGCACGATACCAGTTGCGCATGCTGCGCCGAACGTGATTGCGATTCGTCACCGGCGACGCGCCTTTGACGATGACGTGCTCCTCGTCGAAAAAATCGGCCGAATATTCCGGATACGATGCCATCGGCTCGAAACCGGCAAAGGGGCGAAACGGCGTCGACGTCCACTCCCAGCCGTTGCCGATGAGATCGTAGACGCCCCACGCACTCTTCCCGGCGGCGTTGATACCGACGGGCTCGGCCTCGAAACGCGCGAAATCGAAGTTCCCGAAACGCGCGTCCGGGGGCGCATCGCCCCACGGGAACGCACGCTCGCGACCGTCCGGCGCCCCGAACGCCGCCCGATGGTATTCGGCTTCCGTCGGTAGACGCGCGTTCTTCCACGCGGCATAGGCGCGCGCTTGCGCGTTCGTGACGTATACCGGCCACGTCAGCGGCAGCGGCATCGTCTCGAACATCCCGCGCAGCGCGAACCCTCCGTCGCGTTCGATCCAAAACGAAGGCTGCGGCCCCCCGTCGCGCACGAAGGCGAGCCAGTCGCCGTTCGTCACGTCGTTGACGTCCATCTCGAACGCGGCGACGTCGACGTGCGTCTCGTCGAACTCGTTATCCCATCCGAAGGGGAGCACGTCGCGGCGCGCACCGAGCGTCGCCGTGCCCGCGCCGACGGTAACGCGTCCGGTCGCGATCGGCTCGCGCTCGTAAAACGCCCCCGCGCGTCCCGCCGTGCGTTTGTTCTCGAGCGGAAGCTGGTGCAAGATGTACAGCAGCGTCTCGTGATGCATCTCTTCGTGCTCGAGGATGCAGTACGCCGCCTGCGCGCGCTCGAGCAGCGGCGACGCCGTCGCATCCGTCAAGTCCGCCATCGCGATCGCTCGGAGGATGGCCGAGTCGCATCGCGCGCCGAAGGCGGCGACGGCCGATCTCGACGGCCACGACTCGCGCTCGTGACGTGCGGCGTCGGCCGCATCGCTCGGATCGATGCCGCGCTCGAAGAGCCGCTCGAGGTGGGCGTCGATCGATGCCTCGCCGAGCGCCTCGCGACACAACTTGTTGAAGCTGAACGCGGCGAGGTGGCCCTCGTAGAAGATGACGGGATGGCGGAGCGGGATCGGGCGGTCGACGTACGCCGAGGGATCGGCGAGTGCGAAAAGTTCCGCGCTGCGATTGCGGTTGTTCAGGTAACGTGCTCGAAGGCCGGCCCGATCGAGTGCGGGTGCGGCGGCGGAAGTCAACACGGGATGTCTGTACCCATCATCGGACCTCGTTACGTTTCCAGATACGCGCGTAGACCCGCGACGCCGCCCTCGCGACCGAATCCCGATTCCTTGAACCCGCCAGATCGGAAGAGCACACGTCTGA
>CAJCIN010000031.1 GCA_903970385.1 Rhodospirillales bacterium
CCGGCGGGCGTCGGTGCGAGCCGCTACGAGCGCGCCATGACGCAAGCGATGATCGAGAGCCAGATCGTCGCGACGTACGTCGCCGAGCGCGCGGCCGGCTACGCGGCGGCGCGTCCGAAGCAAACCGTCGTCATCACGGGATTCGCGTCGAACTCGCTCGCGCCGGGTTCGCTCGCCGTCGATGACGAGATCGAGCGCGTCGGCTCGACCGCGATCGCGGGCGTTCGCGACATCGCGCGCGGTCTCGCCGGCGTCGAACCCGGCACGCCCGTCGACGTCGCCGTCGTGCGGGGCGGGCGTGCCGAACGCACGCGCGTCGTGACGACGGGCTCGCCCGGTTCGCCGCGCCTCGGCGTTGCCGTCGCGCTGCTCACGCAGCGAGCGGACGCGGCGGTGCCGGTGCGGTATGCGATCGACGGCATCTCGGGCTCGAGTGCCGGCCTCATGTTCGCGCTCGACGTGTATGCGACGCTGCGCGAGCCGTCGGCGACGGGGCCGCCGGTCGCGGGTACCGGAACGATCGCGCCGGACGGCACCGTCGGGCCGATCGAAGGCGTCCGGCAGAAGCTCGAGGGCGCACGGCGCGCCGGCGCGAGCGTCTTTCTCGTGCCGAAACAAAACGTCGGCGCGGTTCGCTCCGAGATCGGCATTCGCATCGTACCGGTGTCGACGTTTACCGAAGCGCTCGCCGCGCTCGGCATGCGCCGTACGGCGCCGAAAACTAGATCGGCGGCGCCTGCACGTTGTGAGCGAATCGTTCCAAGCGCTCGCGATCGAGCGCGCGAACGCGGCCGCGACCGAGTTCGACGGCACTCGCGTTCTTGAGGCGCAAGAGCGCGCGCGCCGCCATGTCGCGCACGGTTCCCGCGGCGGCGGCGATCTGCGCCTGAGAGAGATTCTCGATGCCGGAGAGGCCGCGCGCCATTCCCGTCGTCGCGGGTGCGTACGACAGCAAGAACTTCGCGACGCGTTGTAAGACGTGCGCGAACGCGAGGTCGGCGATCGTGTCGATCGAGCGACGCCGCGCCTGCGAGGCGTCGGTCAGAAATCCGATCGCGAGTTCGGCGTCGTTGCGAATCGCATGCAGAACCGCCTCGGTCGGGAGCAACACGAGGCTGCAGTCCGTCAGCGACTCGGCTCGCGTCGTCGATCCGCCGCCGTCGAAGGTTCCCGTTTCGTTGAGCGGGTCGAGCGGAAGGCGCTCGCCGAGGGCGTGCGTCTTGCCGTCGGGCGAGAGCAGCGTGTACACGACTTTCCCGGTCCGTACGAACGCGAGATACGGCCACATCTCGCCCTCGTCGTAGATGGTCTCGCCCTGCCGGATGGCGCGTTCCGTCGCGGTCGCCGCGAGCTCGCGAATCGTCGCGGCCTTCGCGTTCGAGAACGGCGTGCAGTGCGAGAGGAACGTCCCGACGTCGGCGTGCTCGTCGATGCGTTCGATACGGATGGTCCAGCGGCCCGACCCGAGATTGCGCGCGTCCCACGAAAATCGTCCGGGACGGTGCTGGAGGAACTCGTTGCGCAACGCCCGGGGATCGCTCTCCTCGGGCAACTCCAAAATGCCCCCGAGCTGAAGCTTGTCGAAGGCGTCGAGTACGATCACGTTACGATTGGTGTTCGGCAACGTCCGGCTGTCGAGCGTGATCGCCGGGACGCGGGAATTAGCCATCGTTTGCCGAGGTTTGCGCGCAAGGCCGCCGCCGCCTCCCCGCGAACGCGGGACCGACGTGCGCAAACGGTCGATCGTGACGCTCCTCGCTCTCGTCGCGACGATCGCGAGGCCGGTCGATGCTGCGAGCGACGCGCGCCCGCTCGCGGTGTTCGTGGAAGAAGATCCGTCGTCGCTCGATACGATCCTCAACACGCCGTACGGTTGGCAGCTCGCGCCCTTGAGCCAGGGCTACCTCTTCACGGTCGACGATCGGGGCCGGCTCGTGCCGGACATGGCGCGCGAGGTGCCCACGCGCGCGAACGGCGGCATCTCGCCGGACGGCAAGACGATCGTCTATCGCATCCGCACCGGGCGCTGGTCCGACGGCGCGCCGTTCGACGCGCGCGACGTCGCGTTCACGGCGGACGCGCTTCGTAACCCGGCGACGAACGTGCCCGACCGTTCGACGGTCGATCGGATCGTGCGCGTCGATGCGACGCGGCCGGACCGTCTCGTCGTGCGTCTCGCCGCGCCGTCCGCGCCGTTCGTCTCGTCGTTTCTCACGCTCGGCGCCGAGGATCCGTACGCGATCCTCCCGCGCCACGTCGCCGCCCGGTACGCGAATCTCAACGCGACGAGCCTCGACGCGCGACCGGTCGGGCTCGGGCCGTTCCGGCTCGAGCGCTGGTTACGCGGCGAACGTCTCGAGTTCGCGCGCAACCCGTTCTACTGGCGCGGACCGTCCGCGACGGATCGGATCGTCGTGCGCGTCGAGCCGAACGCGGCGACGCGACTGCTGCAGGCGCGCACGGGCGATCTCGATGCGACGTACGTCTCGGGTTTGCAGATCGACGAGGCGCGCGACGCGCATCTCCGGGTCGTTCGCAAGACGACGAGCGTCGTCGACTATCTTCAGTTCGACGAACGCATTCCGGCCTTTCGCTCGCCCCGCGTGCGCGACGGCGTCGCGCGCGCGATCGATCGCGATCGTCTCGCACGCACCGTGTATCGCGGCCTCGAGGAGCCGACCGACAGCGGCCAACTCGACGCCGCGTTCGTGCCGCCGGACCGTTTGCCGCGTTACGATCCCGCCGCGGCCCGTCGCGAACTCGCGGGCGTCGCGATCGATCTCGCGATCGCGGGCACGTGGCGGTCGAGTTCGGAAGCCGCGCTCGTGATCGCCTCGGACTTGAACGCCGCGGGCGCGACGGCGACGATCCGGTCGTACCAGCCCTCGGTGTTCTGGGCGCCGCTCGCGTCGGGCGGCATCCTCGAATCCGGCCGGTTCGGCGTCGCGCTGACGAGCTGGTCGCCCGGACTCGATCCGGATCGTTCGTATCTCTTCGATTGCGCGGCCCGCCCGCCGGCCGGCGGCAACGCCGGCTGGTATTGCGATCGCGCGTTCGACGCCGCGGAACGGCGCGGCGGCGTGACGTACGAGCGCGGTGCGCGTGCGGCCGCGTATCGCACGGCGCACGGCCTCCTCGTTCGCGACCTTCCGATCGTGCCGCTCGGGTTCGAGATAAGCGCGTACGCCGTGTCGCGCCGCTTCGCGAACTTCAAGCCGAACGTGCTCGGCCGCGATTTTTGGAATGCCTGGGAGTGGCGCGTTACGTCGCCGTGAACGCGGCCGGCCGCTTCTCGAGAAACGCCTTCGTGCCTTCGCGGAAATCGTTCGTCCCGACGAGCGAGCCGAAGTGCAGCGCTTCGAGTTCGAGGGCGGCGGCAACGGACAACTCGGCGCCGTCGTCGATCGCGCGCTTCGTCGCGGCGACCGCGAGCGGCGCGCGCGATGCGATCGTCGCCGCGAGCTTCTTGACTTCGGTCATCAGGTCGTCGTGCGGGACGACGCGCTCGACGAGCCCGACGCGCAGCGCTTCGTTCGCGTCGATCAACTCGCCCGAGAGGCAGAGATACATCGCCATGCCGCGACCGAGCAAACGTGCGGTGCGTTGCGTTCCACCGTATCCCGGCAAGAGCCCGAGCGTCACCTCCGGTTGACCGAATCGTGCTTTCGCACTCGCGATCCGGATGTCGCACCCCATCGCGAGTTCGCAGCCGCCGCCCAGCGCGAAGCCGTTGACGGCGGCGATGACGGGCGTGCGCATGCGTTCGAGCTGCAGCGTGAGGCCCTGACCGTTGTGGACGAAGGCGATCGCGTCGATCGAATTCGGCAGCGCGCCGAGTTCGCCGATGTCCGCGCCCGCGCCGAACGCTTTGTCGCCCGACCCGGTCACGATGACGACGCGCACGGCCGCGTCGGCCTCGAGCGCCGCGAACGCGCTCCCGAGTTCGCGCACCATCGCAATGTTAAGGGCATTAAGAACCTTGGGCCTATTCAGGGTTACCGTCGCGACCGCGCCGTCGCGTTCCACGAGAATCGTTTCGTACGTCACCGCCCGCTTTTCCGTTCGAGCGCAGGCGGACCCTCGCGCTGTGATATACTACGGGCGAAGCTACGAAAACCGAATCGGATAGGAGCAGGATGACGGGTATGCGCACCGCCTACCATACGGCACTCGAGTCGGCACGGCTCGACGTGGTCCGTTTGGGAGCGCTCGTCGGCGATGCGGTACACGCGGCGGTGACGTCGCTCGAAAAGCGCGATACGCCGCTCGCCGCGCGGGTGATCGCGGGGGACGACGACGTCGACGCCCTACGTCGCCGCGTCGAACAAACGTGCATCGAATTGATCTGGAAGCAGCAGCCGGTGGCGGGCGAGTTACGGCAGGTCGCCGCGATGCTCGAGATCGTGACGGATCTCGAACGCACGGGCGATTACGCCGTCGAGATCTCGAAGAACTCGATCAAACTCGCCGACGTCTCCATTCGTCCGGCGCGCGTGGAGATCGGGCGCATCGCGGCGATCGCGAACGAAATGCTGCGCGAAGCGATGCGGGCGTATACGGAACGCGACGCCTCGATCGCCGAAGCCGTGATCGCGCGCGACGACGAGGTCGACGACCTGTACGCGCGCGGTATCGAGGCGTTGCAGGAAGAGATGCAGGCCGATTCCGCGATGGTGCGTTCCGGCACGATCATGCTCTTCGTGCTCACGAGCCTCGAGCGCGTCGGCGACCGGGCGCAGAACGTCGCCTGGCACACCAAAGAGATGCTCGACAAGGCCTGAGGCTCTGCGCCCGAACGCGGGTAAGACGGAGCGATGGACATGCACACCGGCACGCGCGCGAGCGCCACGATCGCCCGATTCGAGAAGCGGCTCGCGCTCACGCAACAGGCGCTACGCTCCTTCGGGGACGCGCTCCGCGCCGCGATCGACGGACTCGACGACGCGGAGCGGCTCGCACTCGTCGTCACGGCCGACGTGACGGAGCCGTCGGGCGAGGGGCCGTCGCATGCGCTGACCGTCGTCGCCCACGTGTACGGCTATTTCGCGACCGTCGCGGCCGACGGTGCGGAACGCGTCTCTGCGACCGCGTCGTTCCCGGCGCTCGCCGATCGACTCGCGAGCATCGACGGCGTGCTCGTGCGCGCCGGCGTTCCTGCGTTACACGCGCCCGATGCGACGATGACGGCGTCCGACTTCCTCACGACGATCGTCGATGCGGTCGTCGCCGACGTCGACCGGCGCGGCGCGAGCTATAACCCCGCGCTCGAGGTCGATCCCGCCGTCTAGTATCCGTTCTCGCGGACGGCACACGGCGACATGATCGCGTCGGCCATCCCGTGGATGAGCCGCTTGTCCGCGGGCGCGATCGTCGCGAGGATTCCGCCGAGCTTGACCTCGTCTTTCGCGACGAAGTAATACGGGCACAGACGCACGCGACCGTCGAGTTCCGCGATCGCGTCGCTCTTGCGATCGAAATACGGAACCTTCACACGTTTACCTTTGTGGAAACGCTGCAACACGTACGGTGTCTTCCCGTACGACGCGAGCGCCTCGTCGAGCGCTTTCTGCCAGTCGTCTTTCGTCAGATCGTTCGCGACCTTGACGCCGCGCGAACCCCACGCGAGTTCCGAGAATCCCGACGGCTTCACCACGAAATCGCGTTCGCTCTTCCCGAGCGGTACGAGCGCGGACCAGCTGCCGATCGGTTCGTCGCCGGCGACGAGACCCGTGATCGACGCTTGCGGCGGGAGCGGCCGCGGATCGAGGATCCAGGTCTGCGGAAAGATCGCTCGCAGGCGATCGAACGCGTCGCCGAGCTCCGCGCGCCAGAGCTTCGCGAGCGCGCCGTGATGCAGGAGCGCGAACGAGAGCTTCTCCTCGAGATGCGCCTTCGGCGGCGGCGTCATCTTCACGCGATTGTGCCGCGCCGCGTACAACATCAGATCTTGTTTCGGTACGTTGAGGAGATCGAACAGCTCGAAGTTCCGGTACAGCACGTCGATCTTGATCTCTTCGCCGCCCGGAAGCCGCACGAACAGCGCGTCTTCCGTGAACACGATCTCTTCGGGGCGGCAAACGTAGGTCGCGGCCGCGCCCTTCGCGTTGATCGCGTCCGCGATCCACTGCAGTTCCGCGCGGTAGTCGCCCGCCTCGTCCGACACGACGATCGCCGTGGTCGGCCGTGGCTTACCCGCCGTCGCCGCGAGCATCGCCGCGAGGCCGTCGAGCATCCCGTCGGTATCGCCGATCGTGTCGTACCCGAGTTGGCAGTACGCGAGCGCCATGGCTCCGACGAAGCCCATGCCGCCGGGCACGCTGTCGAGTTCGGAGGCGATGAAGCCGTCGCTCGTGAGGATCAGGTCCGGCCGGATCACCCCCGGCACCTCGCTCTTGAACCGGTTCTGCCGGCCGAGCTTGACCATCGACTCGGGCTTCCCGAGATCGAGATACTCGGCGATGAACGCGGGAGCCGTTCCCCGGGCGCTGCGCTGGTAGAGCGCCGCGAGCGAACGATAGAATTTCAGGAGATCTGGGCCGAGCGCTTCGATCGCCGCGTACGTTGCGGGCGAGATCCAGAACGGCTCCGGGGAGAGTCGCCAGGCGACGCGGCTCTCGTCGACGCCGACACCTCCGAAGAGCCCGACCGGCATCTTCTCGTTGAGGAAAAGCGCCTGGTCGCGCGGCGTCATGGTGGGGTCGAGCGCGGTACAGCCCATTGCGGCGTTATCTACCCTCGTTTTGGCAGGGGGAACATCGACACTCGAGCAGCTTCGAGTTCGAATACGCGATATAACGGCGTCTCACGAACGTTTCGAAATCGCGGAAATGACCGGGCGGTTGCGCGCGAGGCCCCGGAACGACCGGAGGAGCGGGCTTTTTCGAACGATAACGTCGCCTGTCGCCCTATGCGCATCGACCTCATCGCCCTCGATCTCGACGGCACGCTCCTGAACCCCGACGAATCCATTTCGGACCGCAATCGTGCCGCGATCCGGCAATCGCTCGAGAGCGGCGTGCGCGTCGTGCTCGTGACGGGTCGCGGGACGGATCTGCCGATCCGCATCTCCCGCGAGCTGAACCTCAACCTGCCCGTCATCTGCTGCCACGGCGCGTTGACGAAGGATTTCGGCGCGAACCGGACGCTCGTGCATCTGCCCGTCCCGCTCGTGTATGCGAAGCCGATGGTCGAGTTCGCGGAGAAGAACGGACTGTCGCTCGCGATCTACGCCGAGGAGTACTTCTACCGGCTGGAGGGCTCGAAGCTCTACATGGAAGACATGACCGGGCCGGCCTGGCGCGAGGCGAAGACGTTCGGCGACGTGCTGCACGAAGCGCCGACGTTCGTGCGCTTTCTCGGCACCGAGTCGGTGCGTGCGATGACGGCGGAGTTCGGCGATTGGCCGCTCGCCTTCCGGCACGAGACGTGGGGCGACTTTCACGAGTGCGCCGTGTTGAATCGCGACGCGAGTAAGAAGAACGCGCTCAAGCGGTTGTGTGCGGATTTTCAGATCGCCCCCGAACGCGTGCTCGCGATCGGAGATTCGCGCAACGACGTCCCGATGTTGCGCTTCGCCGGCATCGGCGTCGCGATGGGCAACGCGCTTCCCGAGGTCAAGGAGAGCGTCCGCTACGTGACGGCTTCGAACACGGAAGACGGCGTGGCGCGCGCGATCGAACGTTTCGTCGGCATCCCGCAGCGGAAACCCGCGTGACGGCGCCCGCCGGACCGTCGCCCGCGTACGAATCGGAGTTGCGCGCGATCCTCGCCGCGCGCGATTGGGCGGCGCTACGCGAGTTCTCGCGCGCGAACAACGCGATCCCGGACGACGTGTACGAGCAGCCGCAGCACTTCTGGGAAGTGATGTTGCACAAGCTGACCTGCGGCCGGATCGATCTGCTCGGTCTGCACGAAGATTCGCGCACGTGGCTCGGCGAGCACGGCTACACGCCCGACCTCGGCGGTTACTGACGTGCTCGTGCGCGTCGTGCCGTTCGCGCGCATTCGGGAGATCGTCGGCGGCGAGCGCGAACAGGACGCCCGCGATCACGCGACGGCGGGCGACGTCTACGACGCGCTCGCACGGGAGTTCCCGGCGCTTCGCGAACTGCGGCCGTCGACGCGATTCGTGCGCAACGGAGCGTTCGCGCGCGCGGATACGGCGCTGGACGACGGCGACGAGCTCGGCCTGCTGCCCCCGTACGGCGGCGGCTGATGCTGTACGACGTCGTCGACGAAGCGCTCGATCCGGAGGCGCTCGTCCGCGCCGTACTCGACGATGCGTCCGGCGGCCTCGTGACGTTCGTCGGCTACGTCCGCGCGACGAGCGACGACGATCGCGCCGTCACCGGACTGTCCTACGAGACGCATCGCGAGCTCGCGATCGCGGAGATGCGCGCGATCGGCGCGGAAGCGTCGGAACGCTTCGGCACCGTCCGCGTGGCGATGGTGCACCGCGTCGGTTCGCTCGCGATCGGCGAGGCCGCGGTCGCGATCGCCGTCGCGGCGGCACATCGCGGTCCCGCGTTCGATGCGTGCGAGTTCGCGATCGACGAACTCAAACGTCGCGTGCCGATTTGGAAGAAGGAGCACTACGTTTCGGGCGACGCGCGCTGGCGCGAGAACCTCGCACCGGAGACGTGAGGCTCGACCTTCTCGAGCTCTCCACGCGTTCCGGCGATCGGATCGCGGCGCTCGACTACGAACCGCGTCGCGCGCGCGGCGTCACTCTCGCCGTCGCGCACGGATACTCCAGTTCCAAACAAAATCTCGACGCGCTGTGCGCGTTCCTCGCGAGCCACGGTTTCCGCTCGATCAGCATCGACTTTCCCGGACACAAACTCGGCGGCAGCGGCGGCCGGCTCTCGTCGCCGGGCGATCTGACGGACGCGCTCGCGGCGGCCGTGCGTTTCGCGCAGACGACGTACGGCGATCCCGTCTATACGGTCGGACACAGCATGGGTGCGATGACCGCGCTGCGGACGTGCGCCGAGGATCCGGCCGTCGCGGGCGCCGTGTCGATCGCGACGGGGTACGGCCGGCCGGCCGCCTTGACCGCGCTCGGAGTCCGGGGCGCGGTCGATCTACGGTCCGCGTACGTCGACGGGCTGACGCTGCAAGACGTCGTCGCGGAAACCGAACCGCTCGTCGACGCGGCGCTCGCGCGGCTCGCG
>CAJCIN010000032.1 GCA_903970385.1 Rhodospirillales bacterium
GCGCTCGGAGCGTCGCCGCCGGCCGGTCCGCCGTTCCAGCCCGCGGCCGGAGGAAACACGTACGACGGAACGGCGCTCGTGAACTCCGGCGTCATCCCGCCCGGCGGCACGTTCAAGCTCACGTTCGTGAAAGCCGGAACCTACCCGTACTATTGCCTCTTCCACAGCGGCGCGGAAGGCATGGTCGCGAAAATCACCGTCACGCCGTAGCCGGCTCAAGGGAGCCGCCCGTGCCGGTACGAACGGTCGCGCCTCGGTATGGACGGTTACGCGCATATCGCGATCGACGGCCCCGCGGGGAGCGGCAAGACGACGGTCGCGCACGCGCTGGCCCGGCGGCTCGGCGTCCTCTATCTCGACACGGGAGCGATGTACCGCGCCGTCGCGCTCCTCTCGCTGCGCGCGCGTGTGGACCCGCACGACGAATCGGCGGTCCTCACGCTCGCCCGCGAACGTCCGATCCACGTCAGCGTGGACGAATCGTCGCCGCTCGGCTTTCGCGTGTTCGCGGGCGAACACGAATTCGGTGGTGAGTTGTATGGAAACGACGTCAGCCGCGTCGTGTCCGTCGTCGCGGCTTACCCGGGCGTGCGCGCCCTGATGGTCGAGCGGCAACGCGCGATCGCGGATGCGGGTCCGGTCATCATGGCGGGCCGCGACATCGGCACCGTCGTCCTGCCGAAAGCGCCGACGAAGATCTTCCTCACGGCGTCGGTCGAGGAACGCGTCGAGCGGCGCCTCGCGGAGCTCGCGGCGCGCGGCAACGACGTGTCGCGGCCGGCCTTGCGGGCGGAGATCGAGGAGCGCGACCGCCTCGACGCCACGCGCGCGACCGCGCCGCTCCGCGCGGCGGCGGATGCCGTCGAGATCGACTCGAGCGGCGCGACGATCGACGAGGTGGTCGAGCGCATCGCCGCGCTCGCCCGGCCGCAGGCGTGATCCCGTGGTTCTACGGGCTCGCGCGGTTCGCGATCTGGGCCATCGTCGGCTCCTGGTGCGGTTTTCGCACGCTCGGGCGCGAGCACGTGCCGCCGTCGGGTCCGCTCATCGTCGCGTGCAATCACGTCTCCAACCTCGATCCGCCGTGCCTCGGGGTCGGGATGACGCGGCCCGTCACGTACATGGCGAAGAAAGAGCTGTTCGAGATTCCCGTCCTCGGCCCGGTCATCCGCGGGCTCGGCGCGTTTCCGATCGACCGGAGCCGCGGCGACGTCGCCTCGATCAGGACGGCGATCGGAGTCCTCGAGCGGGGCACGTGCCTCGGCATCTTCCCCGAGGGCGGCCGGAACGTCGACGGCACCAAGCAAGCGCAGATGGGCGTGGCGCTGCTCGCGTCGCTTTCGGGCGCGACGGTGCTCCCGGCATACGTGTCGGGAACGTCGCAGACCAAATTCCGTTCTCCGATTACGGTCGTGTTCGGCGAGCCGCTGCGATTCGAGCCCGGGCAGAAAGCCCGGCGCGATGATTTGGCGAAGTGGACCGAAGAACTCATGAGACGCATTTACGCGTTGCGGGAGAAAACCGGTGTTAATTAAGAAGGCGAAGACGCAGGGCTTCTGCTTCGGGGTCGCCATCACGCTGAAGAAGGCGGAAGAGACGGTCGCCGCGCGCGGCGGCGGCAACGTCACGACGCTCGGCCACATCGTGCACAACCCGCAGATGGTTCAGTCGTTCGAAGACAAGGGTCTGGTGAACGCGCATTCCGTCGACGAGGTCGAATCGGGCACCCTGTTCGTGCGCGCGCACGGGCTGCCGGTCGAAGTCTTCGAAAAGGCCGAGAAGAAGGGCCTGACGATCGTCGACGCCACGTGTCCGATGGTGACGAAGATCCACGTGCAGGCCGAGAAGCTGCGCGCGGACGGCTACAAGATCGTCGTCGTCGGCGATCCGAACCATCCGGAAGTCAAGGGCACGCTCTCGCACGTTCCGGGCGCCTGGATCGTCCAGGAGCCGTCCGACGTGGACGCGTTGCCGCGCGCGAGCAAGGTCGGCGTCGTCGTGCAGTCCACGTGGTCGGGCGCCGGCTTCACCGAAATCGTGCGCAAGCTGAGCTCGAAGTATTACGAAGTTCGCGCCGTCAACACGATCTGCACGGACACGCACAATCGCCAGTCGGAAGCGGAGACGCTCGCGACGCAAGTCGAGGTCATGGTCGTCGTCGGCGGCAAGACGTCGGCGAACACGAAGCATCTCGCCGATCTCGCCGCGACGCGCGGCGCACGATCGTTCCACATCGAAGGACCCGACGAACTCGAACGGCAGTGGTTCGAAGGCGTCGAGGTCGCGGGCCTCATGTCGGGCGCCTCGACCCCGGGATGGCTCGTCGACCAGGTCGAGTCGCGCATGGAGGTTCTCAGCCGTCGAGCTAGTTAGTCTCATCGAGGCACACCTCGGGCGCACGCTGGAACGTCATCGCGGGTCGTCGCCGATCTACGAGATGATCCGGTATCATTTCGGCTACGATGCTCTCGAGAAGACGAAGTCGGGCAAGCGCCTCCGGCCCCAGTTGCTCCTGCGGACCGCTCTCGAAGAGGGCGGGAAGATCGAGTGCGCCATCGACGCCGCCGTCGCGATCGAGATCCTGCACAATTATTCGTTGATCCACGACGACATCGAGGACGGCGACGAATTGCGCCACGGCCGCACGACGATCTGGGCGCGCTTCGGTCTCGCGCACGGCATCAACGCGGGCGACGCGCTGTGCGCGATCAGCTATCTCACGCTCTTGCACGAAGAAGCCGTGCTGCCGAACCGTGTGGTCGAAATGCTGCACGTGCTGCACGAGGCCAACCTGCGCATGTGCGAGGGTCAGGGGCTCGACATCAGCTTCGAGACGAATTCGAACGTGACGATGCCGCAGTATCTCGAGATGATCGCCGGCAAAACGGGCTCGCTGTTCTCCGCATCGTGCCAGCTCGGCGCGCTCGCGGCGGGATGCGACGCCGCGCGCGCCGGCGCGTACGCGGACCTCGGCCGCGCCTACGGTCTCGCGTTTCAGATCCGCGACGACGTGCTCGGCACGTGGGGCTCGAGCGACGTGACGGGCAAACCGAGCGGCGCCGACATCGCGCGCAGAAAATGGAGCTTCCCGGTCGTGTGGGCGCTCGGCACGCCGCCCTCGTCGGATCGCGACGTGGTGGCGCAGGCGTACGCGCGCAACGCGCGGCTCGATCCGAGCGGCGTGCTGGACGTGATCGCCGCGCTCGAACGTCTCGGCGCGCGCGATGCGGCCGACGACGCGCACGATCGCGCGCTCGACGATGCCGACCGGCTCGCGAGCGACGCGTCGATCGATCGTAATCGCACGATCCGCAGTTTCCTCGCCCAGGGCGCGCGCCGCGTTGCGTAGCGCCGCAGGCGCGCCCGTCGCGCTCGAACCGGCCGTCGCCGAGGCGAGTCTCTCGCAGACGACGCTCGCATTCATCGGCTTGCTGTTCGCCGCGTTCGTCGTGCGCATGTTGTTCATCGGCACGGCCGGATTCCCGAACGACGTCGCGGCATTCGAAGCGTGGTCGATGACGCTCGCCGACCACCCGATTGCGGAGTTCTACGCGAAGGCCGGATTCGCCGATTACCCGCCTGGCTATTTCTACGTGCTCTGGATCTGCGGCCATCTGTATCGCTGGCTCGTTCATTCGGATCCGACCGGCTCCGCGATCAAGTTCGTCGTCAAACTGCCGGGCATTCTCTTCGACCTCGTCGACACCGCGCTGATCTACGGGATCGTGCGGCGCTACGCGTCGCGCGCGTGGTCGTTCGCCGCGGCGGCGCTCTACGCGTTCAATCCTGCGATCATCTACATCTCCGCATACTGGGGCCAAGTCGATTCCGTACCGGCGGCCTTCACGCTCGGGTCGCTCTACCTGTTGCTCGGCGCCGATCGCCGTGCCGGCCGCGCGCACGACGGAGCCGTCCTCGGCGCGTGGCTGCTGCTCGCGTGCTCGGTGCTGATGAAACCGCCGGCGATCGTGCTCGCGCCGCTGTATCTCGCGTGGGTCTTCATGACCGATACCGCGGCGATTCGCACGCGGCGCGCCGTCGCGAGCGCGATCGGCGTCGCCGGCGCGCTCGTGCTCGGCTATCTCGCGACGATCCCGTTCCACCCCGGGCGCAATCCGGTCGCGCAATTCGCGTGGCTGTACGAGCGCTATCGCTACGCGGCGAGCGTCTATCCGTACAATTCGGTCAACGCGTTCAATCTCTACGTGATGGCGCCGAACAACCACTTCTGGATGAGCGATCAGACGCCGCTGCCCAACTGGACGCTCTTCGGCCACACGTTCGGATTCCCGATGTATGCGTGGGGAATCGCGCTCTTCGTCGCGGCGACGGCGCTCGTCGTCTCGCGGCTCGTGCAACGGCGCGATTCGGTCGCGTTGCTCGAGGCGGCGATGCTGCTCTCGCTCGGCTATTTCGTCCTCTCGACGCGCATGCACGAGCGCTATGTCTTCAACGCGGCGCTTCTCGCGATTCCGCTCGTATTCTATCGCAAGCGGTACCTCTACGTCGCGATCGCCGTCTCGATCACGATGCTCGCGAACCTGCTCTACTCGTTCTACTACGTGCACGTGCTGACGGACAGCATCCCGAACGTCGACACGTCGGACATGTTGCCGTGGATCAGCCGCCCCGCGTCGATCCTCAACGTCGCGGCGTTCTTCTATCTCGGTTACGTCTTCCTCGGCTCGGGAGCCGACGTGCTCGAACGCTTCGGGTGGCGCGGTTTCCAGCGCGCCGAACCGGCGGCGGGCGCCGGTCCCGGAGCCGCCGTCGAAGCAAAGGTGCCCGCGTTCGCGCTGCATCGCTGGTTCTCGCCGCTCGAAGGCAGCGTGTGGATGACGGGCCGCGATTGGGCGATGGCGTCGGCGCTCAGCTTCACGTCGTTCGTCGCGAGCTTCATCGGCTACACCGAGCCGAAAGAGAAGATTTTCGACGAGATCTACTACGCGCGCGCCGGCGAGGAATATCTCCAGCACAAGGAGATCTTCGAGTTCACGCATCCGCCGCTCACGAAGCTCTTGATCACGCTGTCGATGATGCTCTTCGGCGGCATGCACGGGCTCGGCGACACGGGCGCCGGGTGGCGCTTCCTCAACTTGGTCGTCGGCGCGCTCATGGTCTTCGTCCTGTACTGCTTCGCGAAGCGCGTGCTCGGCTCGACGCCGTTCGCCGCGATCGCCGCGGCGCTCTTGCTGTTCGACGGATTCCATTACGTGCAGTCGCGGATCGCGACCCCGGAGATCACGGTCGCGTTCTTCACGTTGCTCACGCTGTACACGTTCTACCGGTATTGGATCGCGAGCCAAGTGCGCGTCGCACCGCTCTTCACGTCGAGCGCCTTGAAAGCGCACGCGCTCTTTCTCGCGGGCGCCGCCGTTCTGGCGGGCGTGTTCAGCGCGCTCGTCGCGCAGGGGCAAGACATCACGACGCACGGCGTCGCCTTCGTGTATCTCTTCAGCGGGCTGTACGTCGCCGTGCGGTTCATCGTGCCGCGCTTCGTCACCAAGCCGCCCGCGCTCACGACGTACGCCGAGGGGTCGCGCTTCTCGAGCGGGACGCTCGTCACGCTCGACGGCGGTGCGATCCCCGCGCGCGGCAACGCGACCGCCGGCGACGGCACGATCGCGTCGGGCGACGGTCTCGTCGCGACGGCGGACGGCTTGCGCATCGACTACGCCCGCGGCGGCGAGATGCGCTACGCGACCGACGACGGCGATGCGGTGTTCTCGCCGGCGGGCACGATGACCGCGGGCGCGGCGACGATCGACGGCCGCCGCGACGGCGCGCTATGGCTCGCAGCGCTCGCGTTCTCCGCGGCCTGCCTCGCGTCGTGCAAGTGGAACGGGCTCTTCGACTTCTTCGTGATCTGGGGTCTCGCGGCGCTCGTCGGCGGCCAAGGTCTCCTCGCACCGCTCAAACGCGCCATCGGTTTCTCGAACGTAACGGCGCGCGCGGCCACGCTCGGCAATCCGTTCGGATTCTCGTACGACATCCTCATCGCGGCGATGGCGTTCGTCGGGCTCTCGATCTACACGCTCTGCTACATCCCGTACTTCACGCTCGGCCACAACCTCGGCGATCTCGTCGGGCTGCAGAGTCAGATGTTCGGCTATCACTACGATCTCAAAGCGACGCACCCGTACGGTTCGAAGTGGTGGCAGTGGCCGTTCATCCTACGGCCGATCTCGTACTACTATCACGACTTCCGGCCGCAGACGATGTTGCAGAACAACATGGCGTGCTGCGTCGCCGAGATCATCGCGATCCCGAATCCCGCCGTGTGGTGGGGCGGCCTGATCTCCGTGCCGTTCGTGGCGTGGCTCGCCGTGCGCGAACGCAACAAGGCGTACATCTTGCTCGTGACGGCGTACCTGCTCCAATGGCTGCCGTGGATCACGTCGCCGCGCGTCGCGTTCGAGTATCACTTTTTCCCGAACCTCGCGATCATCTGTCTCGCGAATGCGATCTTGCTGCAGCGGCTGTGGCGCTACGGCACGACGCTAAAGGTCGAACGCGGCTGGTCGTGGCCGAAGTTCACCGTCGCGGGCTACATGCTGGTCGTCGTCGGCCTCGCGGCATTCTTCTATCCCATCTGGGCCGGCGTGCACGTGCCGTGGAACGTCTGGGACGCGCGGATGTGGCATTGGCTGATGGGCAACCAGTGGGTGTAGGAGGGTAGCTTCGCGATGTCCGGACATTCGAAGTGGCACAACATCAAACTCAAGAAGGGCAAGGTCGACGCGCAGCGCGGCGCGCTCTTCACGAAGCTTTCGAAAGAAATCATTCTCGCGGCGAAGGGCGGCTCGCCCGACCCCGAGGCCAACTATCGCTTGAAGATGGCCGTCGAGAAAGCGCGCGAGAACAACGTCCCGCAAGAGAACATCAAGCGCGCGATCGCGCGTGCGACGAACGCCGAAGGCCAGAAACAGATCGAGGAGATCCGCTACGAGGGCTACGGACCCGCGAACGTCGCGGTGGTCGTGGACGCGGCGACCGATAACCGCAATCGCACGGCATCCGAACTGCGGTTCCTGTTCAGCCGGCACGGCGGAACCCTCGGCGAGACGGGGTCGGTCGGCTGGATCTTCGACGCGCGCGGGCTCGTCGAGGTCGAGAACGGTTCGCTCGACGAAGACGCGCTGACGGAGGCGTCGCTCGTCGACGGCGTCGTCGACGTGCGGTACGACGACGGCAGC
>CAJCIN010000033.1 GCA_903970385.1 Rhodospirillales bacterium
CTCGCGAAGTTGGAAGCGGACGGAATCACGCTCGCCGCGTTCGAGCTCGGAAACGAAATCAATTTGGGAGGAGATAATGCGGACGTTCCGCGTGGGCCGCAAGGCATCGTGTACGGAGCGTCCGACCTCGCGAGTCAGAAGTTGCGATCGGTCGCTCGGGGGTATCTCGCATATCTCAAAGTACTCGCCGCACTCAAGGACATCCGCGATCGTTCGAAACTCAACGCGCGTACGCCGATCTTGAGCGGCGGACTCGCCGTGTACGAATCGGCCGACGGTCCACTGCCGAGCGGCACGTCCGCCCATGTCGTCAGCGTCGCCGCCACGCTTCGGTCGACGCGAGCTTGTTGAAATGACGCCTCGGGCGGTCTTACAACCCTAAAGAGCGCGCCATCGCGCGAAGCGGGCGCCACGTGCGGCGTTTCGGCTCGTTGCCGACGAGGCCGAAGCGATAACGATCGATCAAGCGGTCCGCGAGACCCTCGATCGCCACGATCTCGATGGACTGGCGATCGAACGCGATGCCGTATTTCGCGTCGCCGAGTTTGCGCATCCGCACGTTGAAGTCGCCCGTCATGCCGACGCGGCGCAATTCTTCCGCCGGCAACCGCCGGATTTCGTCGTACACCGAGAGATCGTCTTGCTGGCCGAACAGGATGCCGCGCGTCAAGCGTTCGTGCAGGTTGATGCCGACGCTGACGCAACCGCTCCAGCCTTCTTCGTCCGCGGCCCGCACGGTGCGTTCGATCGCGAGATAGCTGCCGGCGAGCGCGTTCGAGGCGATGCGGCGCACGAAGCCGTCGACGACCGGATCCCAGCCGCCGTCGACGATGAACCCGAACTTGGTCGCGGGCGCGAGCTCGTCGTCGAGTTGCGTCGGCGCGATGATGCGCGCGGTCTCGAGCAGACAGAGCGGTTCGAATTTGCGATCGATCACGCGATCGGCCCAGACGGGCTGCGCGATGAAGTCGCTCGGGTCGCGAAAGTCTCGGCGCAGGCTCGACCAGCGATACGCGCGCGAGAACGACCAGCGATTTTCGTAATCCATCGTCTCGACGAGGCGCGAGGCGAGATCGCTCACGATGCGCGTGTCGGGGTTCTCGTTGACGATGCGCGCGGAAACCTCGATCGCGTCGCCGCGCATCGAACGGTGACGGCCGCTGAAGCGACCGCAGAGCATGGGATCGATCGACATGGTCGCCCGGCCGTAGCCGGACGAACAATCGATCACGTCGTCGACGCGGCGGCCGGCGCTCTGGAGCATCTTCACGGACGCGCTCCGCCACGACCGGTCGACCATCAGCGCGGTTCGGACGGGAGACACGATGCCGAGCGCGATCGCGATCCGCCGCGCGTCGTCGAGACGGCGTGCCTCGCTGACGACGATCCGTGTGGGTCCGGGCGCGCCGGCGAAGGACGTGACGAGCTCGTCGCCGAGGCGCACGTCGATCTGCGCCTCGACCTTCCCGGTATCTCCGGACTCGTCGGCCTTCCGGCTGAACTCGGCCATCCCAGACATAACTCGGCTCCTTGTCCCTCTTGAGTTACGTTTCGGCCGAAACGGTCACGTGGGCCACACCCGCGGCGGCGTCGAGCGCGGCGAGGCCGTTGCGAGCGATATCCCGCTCGCGGTCGGACCCGATACGCGTGAAGCGCTCGTAGGTCTCACGCAGCTCCTCGCCGTGGTACGAGGCCCGGAGCGTCGCGAGCACGTCGCAGCGCAATCCGTCCGCCGACTCCTCGTACAGCGCGTCGCCGAGGACGCGCGCGAGCTTCGGATCGTCGAGATGGGAGACCGTCGCGAGCAGATTGCGGCGGGCGGCCTCGCCGTAGTGCATGGGCGGATCGTGCCGCAGCAACGTCGCGGGCCACGTGTACACCGGCGCGGCGTGCGCGGCGCCGTTCTGCGAAGCGCCGTTCTGCGAAGCGCCGTTTTGCGAAGCGACGCCGTTGTGTGACGCGCCGTTGCGTTCCGGTGCGGGCGAAGCCGCGACCGCAGCCGCCGCGACGCGTTCGGCTTCGGCCCGCTCGGCTCTGGCGCGCGCTTCTTCCGCGGCGAGGCGTTCTGCTTCGGCGCGCGCGGCCGCGACGCGCTCGGCTTCGGCTCGCTCCCGCTCGGCGCGCGCCCGTTCCGCGAAGATGCGCTCGGCCTCGGCGCGCGCGGCCGCGTCGCGTTCGGCTGCAGCGCGCTGCGCTGCGGCGACACGTTCGGCTTCGGCTCGCTCGGCGGCGGCTCGTTCGGCGGCGGCGATGCGCTCGGCTTCGGCGTGCGCTGCCGCGACGCGCTCGGCTTCCGCTCGCTCTTCCGCAGCCCGCGCTTCTTCGGCCGCAATACGTTCGGCTTCGGCGCGCTCCGCTGCTGCGACGCGCTCGGCTTCTACGCGTTCCGCTTCGATGCGTTCGCGCTCGGCGCGCTCGTGCTCGCGGCGCTCGCGTTCGACGCGCTCCGCCTCGACGCGTTCCGCATCGAGAGCGGCCGCCGCAACGCGTTCGTGTTCCGCACGTTCCAGTTCGCGCCGCTCCGCCTCGCGCGCTTCGTCTTCGGCGGGCGTACTCTCCGGCTTCGCTTCCGCGACGATCTCCGTGGCGGGCTCCGCGCGATGTTCCGTTTCGAAGCGGACGCGTTCGCGTTCGGCCAGGCGTTCTTCCGCGAGCCGGCGCTCGTTCGCGAGCGTCGCCTCCTGCGCGCGTTGCTCTTCCGCCCGACGTTCCGCGGCTCGCACCTCGGCATCGTGCGCGCGCGCATCGGCGGCCGCGATCTCGTCGTCGGACGGCGGTGCCTGCACGAGCGGGGCCGGCGGCACCCAGGCCGCCGCCTCGAACGTATCGGGCTCGTCGTCCTCGACGCCGCCGCGCTGCTGGCGCTTCGGAACGAGTTGCTGCAAGAAAGAAAACATCGTCGCGTCCGTTCTTCGATTTACGCCCATCGCGGATCGCGCAGGCGATCGACGATTGCGTGGAGTGTGTCGTCGAGCTCGCCGTCGAGCCCGGAGAGCATGCGTTCGTGACGCGCCGCCGGCGTCTGATAGAGGAGGGCCGCGAAGAGCAACTTCAGGCGTTCGCGATAGCGGCGGAGCGATTTGGAGAGGTGCGGATCGCGCGGCGCTTCCGTCGGAATCGCCTCCGCCAAGATCAGATTGAGCGCGTTGCCCGTCGCGGCGGGCATCGATCCGAGATAACTCTCGAAGTCGTGTCCGATCGCGCCGCGGACCTGATCGTCCGGAATCGGCGCGTCGGAGTAGGGAACGTTCTCGCGTTCGGCGAGACGGATCGCTTCGATCGCTCCGGCGGCGACGCGCGCGGCGTCGTCGTCGGAGAAGGTCTCCGCCCACTCGCTACTCGCGATGAAGTTCGGCATCGTCGCGGCGAGGAACGGCGCGCGCAAGTCGGCGCTCGCGCGACGATGCACGGCATCCCAACGTTCGCGCACCGCGGGCGACGCACCGAGCACGTTGCGCGGCACGATCGCGCGCAATGCGAAGAAATGGCGATACGTGCCCAGTCCCGGTATCGCGAGCGCCGTCTCCGCGATGCGCCGGATGCGTTCGACTTCTCCCGCGTCGAGCACGAGATATCCGGCGAGCCCGAATGCCTCGGACGTCTCGAACGGCGCGGTCGCGACCGCAACGGGCGCGGGCGCGGGCGCGGGCTCCGCACGCGGCACGACGGCGACGGGATCGAAGCTCGGCGCCGCGACGTGAACGTATTCCGGCGGCGCGGGGTCGACCCTCGCGCCGTTGCCGTTCGTTCGCGCGTGACCGTTCGTCGCGGGCGCGACGTCGTGCGCGACGAAGCGCGCGGCGCCGTTCGTGCCGCGATACGTCAGCGGTTCGGGAGCGACGTCGGGCTGCGTCCGGCTGCTCACGACGAACGAGACGCGCGCGCCGTCGGCAGCTTCTTCGTTCATGCGATACGACACGCGCATCTCGCGACCCGGTGCGATCGGAGGCAGCGTGATGCCGCGCGAGAGAAGCGACGTGCCGCCGAGATCCGGCACCGGCGCATCGCCGATGCGAGTCGTCTCCGCGACGTATGCGTGCGGAAGATCGCGTGCGGTGACGACGACGTGGTGCGCGATCGCGTCGCCGACGTTGCGAAACGCGAGCGTCGCGACGGCGTGATGGTCGCGCTTCTCGACGCTCACGGCGAACTCGTCGAGGAGTGCCTGACCGGCCGTCACGAGAGAAACGGGCGCGAGCCGCACGGTCGAGATACCCTCACCACCGACGATCGGCGCGATCTCGACGATCGAACCGCCGTCGACGCTCTCGACCAGCCGGAGCGCGATCGGAACTTCGACCGCCGCGCCCGCGGCGATCTCGCGGATCGTGACGACGTCGCTGCGCGACGGTTCGCCGTTGATCGCTTCGATCGCGAGCATCCCGGGCAGGTTGAGGCTCACCGACACGCCGCGCGCCGGCGCGAGACCCGCGTTCTTGATGCGTAAGACGTACGTGCGCACGCCGCTCAGACGCAGCGGATCGACGCGCGTCGAAAGTAATCCGCTGTCGTGCACGTCGATCGCCGGCCGGCAGCGGCCCGCGACGGAGAGCGTCCCGAGGCGCACGTCGTCGCCGCCCGCGTAGTGCAGATCGCCGCGGATCGAGAACGCATCGCCGTCGACGAAATGGTCGGGCGCGCGGAGATCGACTTCGAGGGTCTCGATATCGTGCGCGGCGACGGTGCCGATATCCGCGGCGAAGCACGCGATGCCGTCGCGCGAAACGGTGGGCTTGAGCGCCACGTCCTCGCGTGCGCCGCTCGAGTGCACGATGCTCGCGCGTTCGACGACGAGATGCGGTGAGACGATCCGCACGCGAACGCCGCGAGCGTCCGCGGTGCCGGCATTCGCGGCGCGCACGCGCAACGTGCGCGCTTCGCCGGCGACGAGGACGGGTGCGCCGTCGAGTTCGAACGAGCTCGGGCCGATCGCGAACGACGGCTCGGAACGCACCGTCAACGCGAGCGGCGCGATCGGCGTGCCGTCGACGCTCGCGAACGTTTCGAACGTCTCGCCGTTCGCGAGCGGCGCGACGACGGTCGCATACAGCGACACGTTGACGGGCGTGCCGCCGAGGACCGTGCCGAGCGCGATCGAGCGCGGATCGTCGCGGCGCGGATCCGCACGGCCATCGACCGCGATCGTTCCGCGGCAATACACGAGTTCGTCCGGCAGCCGGAACGCGGCGGACACGCCGTGCGCGTCCGTGCGACCGTCGTTGCGGACCGAGAGATCGAGACGCACGACCGCACCGGGTTCGACGACGGGCGAAGCGACCGAGAGCGTGCCGGAGAGCGAACCGGCCTCGCGTTCGAACGCGACGGCGATCGGCTCGACGTGAAGGTGACCGCCCGCGTACGCGACGCGGATGCCGTCCAACTCGACGTGCTCGCCGATCGCGGCGCGCGCTTCGAATTCGAGCGCGACGTCCAGGACGTCGCCGCGCGGGATGTCCGGCAGACGATGCGTCACGCCGGCTCCGTGCGAGTCGGACGGGCGAACGGCGGAGAGCGTGAAGCCCGGGGGCACCGGAACGGCGAGCTCGACGCGCTCCGCGCGCGTCTCGCCCACGTTCTCGAGCGTCAACGCGACGCCGAATGTTTTGCTCGAACCCGCGAGCTCGTAGACTCTGGGCGGCTCGGCGAGCGCGAGTGCGCTGCGCGCACGCACCACGAGGTCGACGGTATCGGAGACGTAGGTCGAGCCGTCGTCGAGTTCGAGGACGAGCGAGAGCGCTTGCGGCGGACTCGTTTCGCGGGCGAAGCAAAGGTCGAAGACGGCGTTGACGCTCTCACCGCGGCGGATCGCGCCGAGACGGAAGCCGTCGTGGCCGAGCGCGGCCCCGACGAGATCGCCGCGCGTACCGAGGATCGACGAGCTCGCGAGCACGGGATCGACGCACGCGGGGACGTTCAGCACGAGACGGCCGCCCGCGAGATCGCGGTCGGAAAAGTTCGTCATCGACCACGACGCGCTCACCACGTCGCCGATGCGATACGGGCCGCGCGGAGCGAGCAGAACGGCCGGCAATCGCTTTTTCTGGTCGTGCATCATCTCGCTTTCACAGTCGATCCTCTGCTCGGATCATCGGCACGAACGCGAACGTTCTCCACGATTTCGGGCGAGAAATCGTGCGCTAGAGCACGGACGCGCGGCGCGCCGCGAGGGCGAACGGCCGGGCGAGGGCACTGCGGCGACCGCGGAAACGCCCGTAGGCGAGCAACGCCGCCACGACGGGCAGACCGATCGCGACGGGCGGCCACGCCCAGGTCGCCGGGAAGGTCGTGGTCATGACGAACGCGGCGAACGGAAACGTCACGAGGTAGGGCAGCGCGCGGTCCGGATCGAGAACGGCGTACGGCAATCCCCACGCGAGATACCACGGGAACGGAATGGATCCGAGCGAGACGAACGCCCACGTGCCGGGCCAGCCCGTCCTGCGGACGATCAGCGCGAGCGCGACGAGCACGAGCGCGCAGATCGTCGTCAGCCGCGGCACGATCGCGCCGCCGGGTTCGCCGGACGCGGGAAAGATCGCGGACACGGCGACGATCGCGCGCGGATAGGCGAGGCCGCCGGCGGCGAGCGAGAGTGCGACCGCGCCGGCCGCGGCGGCGCCGCAGAGCGTCAGGCGGCGCCGGAGATCGCCCGCGTCGACGAACGCGAGCGGAGCGAGCGCGACGAACGAGATCTTGCTCGCGCCCGCGAGGAGCGCGAGCACGACCGCGAGCGCGGGCTTCTCACGTGCGGCGACGCGTGCCCAGAGCAGCAGCGCGATGCCGAAGAGATCGTTGTGCCCGTCCGCGACGAACTGATACGGAATCGCCGGATCGAGCGCGACGAGTCCGAGGAAGACGGGCGGCACGCGTAACGCGACGAGCGCGCCGAGAACCGCCGCGAGCGAACACGCGGAAAGCAGCCGCAGCGCCAGGATCGCGGACCCGAGATCCGCGGCGCGACCCGCGACGAGATGAGCGGCCCCGAGCCACACGGGCCCGTAAGCGGCGGGCAGCATGCGGAACGACCACAGGTGGCCGACGAGCGCGAAGGGTCCGTGCGGTTCGATCGGCAGCGCGTGATACGCGGCGACGCCGCGAGCCGCGTCGAACGCGTAGGCGTAGAGATCGGCGCTCGTCGAGCCGCGAGCGCACAGCGCGACGGCGATCTCCGCGAGGACGCATCCGGCGAAGACGCCGCGCAGCGCGCGCGAATCGGCCGCCCCGCGCAACGCGACGGCGACCGCGACGAGCAGGCCCGTCTGCACGACGGCGAACGCTTCCGCGACGAGCGCGATCCACGGCGGTGCGCCGCCCGTCCGCGCCGTCTCGACGATCGGCACGAGCGGCGCGCCGGCGAGCCACGCCGGAAACGGCAGCTGCGCCATGGCGGCGCGATCGACCGCGACCTCGTACGCCGCGAGCGAGAGCACCGAGAGCGCGGCGAGCGCGATCGAGGGCCACGGCGAGATTCGGCGGCGTGCGTTCGCCGCGGCGGACGCGACGGGCGAACGGTCGAGAACGAGGCCCGCTAGCGCGAACAAGAAGAACGCGCAGAGGATCGTCAGGAGCTTACGCCGCGGAGCGCCCGCTCGCGAGCAACGCGACGAGTTCCGCTTCGAGGAACGGCTTCATCGCGATCGCGCTCTGGTGGTGGGTGAAGGCTTCGGACACGGCGTTGCGCACGAGCCGTTCCTCGGAAATCAGCAGATCCTCGCGGCCGTCGCGAATCGCCGACGACACGTCGGCGAAGAATGCGTCCGCGGCGCCGCGCGGCAAGCCGTACATCGCGAAGACCGCTCGTACGTAGCATCCCGGCGTGTCCACGGGGACGGCGAACGCGAGCATGTAGGCGCCGGACGGCGTCGTCCCGGCATCGCCTGCCGGACGATCGCGAACGATCGCGACGTCGGCGGCCCATCGAACTCGTGTGGCGCTCACATCATGCTCTTCGACCGCGGGGCGAAGCGAGTTTAGTGACGTCTCAGGTCGGCCGGGCGGACATCCGAAATACACAGTGAGATGTCACATCGTTCGAAGGCTTCCGTCGCGCTCGCCGTCCTCGCGGCCTCGCTCGCCGCGTGCGCGCACCAGACCGGCCCCCTGAAGATCGATCCGCGTCAACTCCACCTCCACGCGGGCGGCTCCAAAGGGCAATTCGTCTTGAGCGAGGCCGATTACACGGGCCTCTACTACAAGACGCTCGACGCGGACCCGCATTGCAAGACGACCGTCACCGCGACCCCGCGCCCGCGGAAGCGAGGCGAACCGGCCCACCTGATCATCTCACCCGTGCGCGCGGGCTCGTGCGACGTGTGGCTCTTCGACGACCACATGGGCCGCGAACGCGTCTCCGTCGTCGTCGATCCGTAGGG
>CAJCIN010000034.1 GCA_903970385.1 Rhodospirillales bacterium
GATCGAATCGCTCAAACGCAAGCCTGGAGCCTTTGCGCGTTGGACGATGCGCGACGCTGCCTTTCCTCGAACGATCTATCGCACAACTTGGGATGCTTTAGTAGCGAAGCGACCAGAACGCGAGGCATGTAAGCCTTGATACGTCCGAGGCGCCGGGCATTGTTGCGACCCCAAGCCTCGGAATCACAAGCGACGTCGTCGAGCGAGCGCTCAGGGACGCAGAACAGCTAATCCTGATTAGCGGAGGTCAGTATACGGGAAGGGGCTGATGAAGATGACATCGTTCAAACGCGAAGGGCGCGGCCGATGCCGTGCCCTTCGCGTGCCTGTGGCTAGGCGGGTAGTTTCGAAGCGAGTACGTCGATCCGTCCGATCGACGGCGGCTCGGCAAGCAACTCCGGCGCCTTCTCCATCAGCGCCGCGCCGACACGGCCGGCGAGGTGCGTTTCGCGTGCCGAATCGTCCGGAAAGACATCGAAGATGGCGTACGTGCTCGCGTCGATCCGCAGCGCAAACCATGCGATGGTCCCCGGTTCCTCTTCGACAATCGGCAGGCCGGCGTTTAAGAACGCCTCCACCTCAGCCTCTTTTCCAGGCTTCGCGTCGAGACGAACATAAAGCGCCTTAGTAACGTGTCCGACTGCCATGGCATCCTCCAAGCTGCCGGCGTCAACAAGCGGACGCCGTGCCGCGCCTAGCGTTCTGGATGGATCGTTCGTTAACCGGCCATCTGCGAAAAGACGTCGGCGTCGTCGCCACTGACTTAAAAGCCAAGCTTAATTTGCGTCGACGCGGTCAGTGCTCATCTCGACCGGGTCGCATTACATAGGAGTGTAGGAACCCTCAAACTATCCAACCCTCACAGTTTTCAGCCGCGTAAAAAGCCCCCTCAGGTAAAGGCACACTGAGGGTTCGGGGACCTCGAATGATTTCGCTCGGCGCACCCGATTTGCGCGGGATCCTTGAGGGCGTCGACATCGAAGAAGGAATGCTATGCGAACGTGGCTGCGCCTCACGGTCGCGTTGTCTGGGGTCGGTCTGGCGACCAGCATCGCGATGCAGATATTCGGGGCCTTGGGGATCGACTTAATTTACCTCGGATTCCCCATATGGTTCTCCTTTTCGAGTCAGAGTCGCCGAATCCGGCCGCTCTCGGGCGGCCGGGTGGGCGCGAAGTGGGTTTTCCGGGGGCGCAAGCCGCGCATAGCGCCAGAGCGGGTGAAAACGGCAATTTTCAGAGTCATCAGGGCACAAATCTCCCGTCTTTATCGCCGGCGATGGTCGCTCGACCAGGACGTTCATGGTGCGGTTAGCGGCGGTGAACGCAGGGCAGATATCCGGTTGAGGATCTCGGCGAACAGGGCACGCGGGATGGCGACTTCGGCCATCTGAAACGTGACGTAGCGCCCATGGCTGACGACCCTGGCGCCGATCTTGATCAGCTTCTCACGCAACGACGTGAGCGACCAACTCGCAATCGCCTCCGGCGTCGCAAGCGTGCGCAGAAAGTTCCCGAGGTTGTACGCGAGCGCATGAAGCTGCAGACGAACGGCGTTTGCGTTGAACGTGCGACACGAAAGCCGCGTCCATTTGATCGCACCCTTGCCTTCCTTGATCCACTGCTCCGCGGTGCCACGTTTGTTGTAAAAGGCTAAAAGGCGACCACGTTCTTGCTCATGATCGTCAAGTTCGTGATGATAAAGCCAACCCGGGGCAAGAGTTCACCCGGATGCCACTCTACTTTGGCAATCACGCGTCGCGGACGGGACCAACTCTTTGCTCCGTAACGAAAACTCCGGTAGAACCGCAAGACGTAGTGCGGTGGACGCCCAACCGGTCGTGTGAGCAGATCGGCAATCCGCGCTTGGAGAACCTGATTAGCCGGCAGCCGGATTGCGTACTCGATTCCCAACGACTCGAGGTACTCGTACATGCTGGGTTGCGCGAAGGCTGCATCGCCGCGAAAGGCGACGGTCTTGCCAGTACGCTGGTAGCGCGCGACGACGGGCTTGAGGACGCCTTCCCAGCCATCGGCGCTGTGGACGTTCCCGGGGCGGAGTACGCTGCGCTCCAAATCGCCATGCTGGTTGAAGAGAAAGAGCGGATGGTAACAGGTGCAGCCGAAGTGTCCGTTCCAGACGCTGTTTTCTTGCTCGCCATGCGTCGGACTGACGCTCGAATCCAAATCGAGCACGATGCGATTGCCGCGCCGATGTTTGGCAACACGGTCGATCCAAAGACCCGAAAGATCGGTAAGTGCCGCGAGGTCTTCCGATTGCGCCAGCCAGCGCGTCTCGAAACGGCCCATCTGGCTCGGTGAGGCACCTTTGCCTTTCGCGGCCTTACCGCCGAGATCCAGCGCATCGCCGGATCGTGCCGCAACCGTACAGCGTCATTCACGTCTTCATACCCGGCGAGCCGTCCGAAGACGGATTGACGAAGCATCCCGACCAACGCGTGCCGGCCGTTCTTGCCCGTGCGTGCGTCGGCAAGCCGCTCGTTCGCCGATTCGCTCAATCCAAGTGCGTCATCGAGTTCGCGATACGCGAGCAGACCTGCATCTGAGGTAACGACGGAACCCCGAAAGTGAATCATCAGCCGCCGCTCAAAATCCGGCCGCAAGACGCCGTTTTTCGCTTCACCCGTCGGGTTCGTCAATTCGACCGCGTCTCATCAGCGTGAATCACTTGTCAATTATACCAAATTCGCTCGTCGACGACATCAAATTCGCGATATCATCAGGTGAATGCGGGCTAGGTTGAGTTCGGCGCTCTTCATCGCCGAATCTCTTTGCTGGACAAGGAAATAGTCCATCAAATCTTGCTTCACTTTTACATCGTCGGCTGATAGCCACGAGAACGCGGATGCGAGGTGAGTCGGTGTTTGATGGCCGATTTCCACGCTTTTGAAGTAATCCCGGACATTCTTCAATACAGCTTCTGGGTCCGCGTCAGGTCCAATATGGACGTACTTCGTCGTGCGTCTTGTGTGGACGCGCTGCTTCCGCCAAATCGCCTCAACGATCTGATATTTCTCGTCAACGCTCATTAGCGGCGGAACAAGAGCGAATAAGCGCTTAGAAATCATATCGCTCATTTCTAATTGGCCGGATTTCCATTTCTCGACGGTGCGCTGCGCATAAGCGCGCGCCTGCTTCCCGTGCGTGTTTTCGTATTGACGAAATAAAACCGCGAGCTTCGCTTCAGTGAGAGAAAAAAACGCCGCGCGGACAATGGTATCCGTGTTACTTACCTCGTTGGAAAAAGTAGGTTTTTTCGCCCGCGGACTATAGCTTCGTCGACGCGAATAATAGCGGCCATAAGGCATTCGTACGCTACCGCTTAAAAAGTCGCATGATCCCGCTAGGCTGCGACGACGGCCTTTGGTTAAGGACAAAAGAGACTTCACATTTGGGGTCTTTGATAGTCTTCACGATTTCCGCGCTGAACTTGCTTCGTGCGGCTTCGATAGCGGTTTGCTTGAAATCCGAGATTAGCGCTCTGGCCTGCCCGATGAACGCCTTTCTCATCGTGTCACTGAGGGAATGCCTCGCTGCAAGGTTTTCGAGAGTTTCGATTTCTTTTTCCACGTCAGTGTCTTGATTAACAAAGATGCGGGCCTTCAGCATCGTTAGTGATGAACAAAGAGCGAAACTAAAATCAAAAGTGCAACAATTCCACCGATGACGTAAAATGGCGTATAGTTTCGGTCGTTGGCCATTGTGCGCGTAAGCTTGCCGGTTGCCGCTTGCGCCGTGTTGCCCATTATAACCTCAGTCTTACCGAATGATGATTCTTGGGTGTGTTGGAACTGCACCGAGACTCCGTCTTGAGCCGAGACTTCCCGCGTCTTGGCTGACATAACGTCAAGCGCGGTCCGAAACGCGTTCACGTCGACGTGCATTTGATTCGCCTTCTTGTTAACGTCGAGTGTGCCACGCGCATACTCCATTAAAATCGCGTCCTTCTGCTCTGTAGAGAGCATCGCGAAAAGCGACGCGCTTGCGCTAGGGTTTAGCGGATCAAATGGAAGCGCCTTATTTGATTGCGGCTGGATCGCACCGCCCCCTGAACCACTATCGTTTGGCACGCGTTGCTCCTATTTCGGTGTCGGCTGAACCAATAATACCGAACGATACTCGCCTAAGCGAGTCCGACGTACCCGGCCCAATCCTCCCGCTCTATTCGGCGCGGAACCCCGGTGCCCCGGCCGGTCCACTAACGCGAAAGGCCGTTGTGTTGCTCGCCTGTCGCAAGGCTAACGAATTTCTCGGTTGGCTTGTCGCCGTCGACTCCATGTTTATGCGCTGTTAAAATTAGCATGTCTCCCGAAACGTCGATTGTAGGGTCATCGCAACAAAATAGGTCCGTTTGGCTCCATCGCATCCCATGTTCATCGTAGCAATAGATGGCGCAGCAGTGACCCAGAAGAACGATGTTCGGCGAATGAAGCTGGCGGACGTAATGGACCGAATGACCGTCGAAACCAGGAAGAGCCCTTGAGGAGTTGCCGGGGTCGGTCGAGCTGATAAAAATTGCGCTTGGCATCACGACGAGACCCCGCGGGTCAGGCCAGCTTAGAAGCCGTAAATCTTCAAGTTGTCCCCTCACGGTAAAAATAAACGGCGGTGCGTTGAGCGGATAAATCTTTAAAATCACGCCGGAGCCGGAGCCATAGCGCGGGATCGTTTTCGATGTCGGCGAGTCGACAAGAACTTCGACCTCGTAGTCGTGGTCGTATTCTTCGTCGATGCGAAAGCCTTCGTGTACGTTTCCCATTAGTTTGCCACCTTCGTCGCAGCAGCATGCCCGCTCGCAAGAGGCTTTCATTCGCCTAGTCTTCTTAATTAACCGCAAAAAGAGAAAAGCGGATAATCAGCGAATCAGCATCCCCCGCTTCGGAGTTGGCTAGCGTCGACGCGATTGCGGGGGCGCTCAAGAGGGCCGTGCGCGACGCCGCAACATGCTCCGCGCAACCCTCTGCCGGTGGACGTGAGTCTGCGCAAATGTGAATCCGAGTTCGCGCGCGCGTCAAGATCTGCTCTTACGAGGGCCGATCGCTTCGACGCTCTTTCGTCTGTCGTGGCCGAACGTACTCGTCATGGTGGCTCAGGCGCTGACGGGTCTCATCGAGACCTGGTGGCTGTCGCGGTTGGGGACCGACGTTCTCACCGGGATGGCCGTGCTGTTTCCGGCGGTCATGCTCATGCAGATGATGTCGGGCGGGGCGATCGGCGGCGGCATCGCGTCGGCGATCTCACGTGCGCTCGGTGCGGAGCGCCGCGGCGAGGCCGACGCGTTGGTCTTGCACGCGATCGTCATCAACATCGCATTCGCGGCGATCTTCACGACGATCGCCCTCGTGTTCGGGCCGGAGATCTATCGCGGACTTGGCGCGCGGGGCGCGTCGCTCGCCGCGGCGCTCGCGTATTCGAACGTCGTGTTCTCCGGCTTGGTGTTGCTCTGGGTGATGAACGGCCTCGCGGCGATCATTCGCGGCACGGGCAACATGCTCGTGCCCGCGTTCGTCATCGCCGCCGGCGTCGTCATCCTCGTTCCGCTCTCGCCGCTTTTGATCTTCGGTTGGGGGCCGGTTCCGGCGCTCGGGGTGGCCGGCGGCGGCGCCGCGTTGCTGTTGTACTATCTCGGCAGCACGCTCTTCTTCGCGTGGTACGTCGGCACGGGCCGTGCCGGCGTACACTTCCGTTTCGTTCCGCTGCGGTGGGCGTACATGCGCGAGATCCTCCGCATCGGAGCGCTGTCCGCCCTCGCGTCCGTTCAAACGAACTTGACGATCTTCACGACGACGGCGCTCGTCGGCGCGTGGTTCGGTCCGCACGCCGTCGCAGGTTACGGCACGGCGGCGCGACTCGAATACCTGATGATCCCGCTCGTGTTCGGGATCGGTGCCACGCTCGTGGCGATGGTCGGCATGAACGTCGGCGCGGGGCAGGGCGCTCGCGCGCTGCGGATCGCACTCACCGGCGCGGCCGCGGCGTTCGTCATCTGCGAGACGATCGGGGTGGTCGCGGCGATTTGGCCCGAAGCATGGTTGCGTTTGTTCGCGTCCGATCCGGCGACGCTCGACTCGGGCTCGCGCTACTTGCATCTCGCCGGCCCGTGCTTCGGCTTCTACGGTCTCGGCTTCGCGCTCTATTTCGCCGGCCAAGGCGCGGGCCGCATCCTCTGGCCGATGACCGCGAGCTTCGCGCGGCTCGTCGTGACCGCGCTCGGCGGGTGGTTCGTGTTGCGCGTGTTTCCGACGGAGAACGCGCTCTACGTCATGGTCGCGTTCGGCCTGCTCGTGTACAGCGGCATCGTCGTCGCTACGACGGTCGGCGCCGGCTGGACGCGCGCTGCGTTACCACGCGTCGCCGCAGCGACCTAATGTCCAAACCGATAACCGACCGGTCGAAAAGCCCGCCGCGAAACCGGCAAAATGTGAGAAGGAGGACGGTTCGAGGTTTTTGTAAACGAGCGTCCCGCGTCGTTCGACCTCGATCTTTTCGTCTCTCGTTGCTCACGTTTTGGAGAGTTCAATGTCTGATCTCGGCCCTCAATCGGATCCGGCGGCATTCGTCCAACCAGTCGACGTCGAGTCGGCACACGTCGTCGCAGACGTCTCCGCAATGGAAGCCGGCGGCACGCCGGTCGGTCCGCATCCGCCGTACGGACCGCCGATTCACGCCGCAGCGAAACGCGGCGATCTCGCGGAAATGGAATCGGTCGCCGTCGCCGCCAAGCTGGCACTCGCGGCCGGCAATCCGGATTATGCCGGCATCTCGCGAGGCTTGCGAGCCGTTCCGGACGGTGAGAGCTTTTCGCCGGTCACGAGCGACAACGAAGGCGCCGTGATCGCGGCGCTCGCGAATCTCGAGCTCGCGATCGAGCGACTGAAGAGCCAACAGGGCTCGCAATGACCCAAACCGGCCAAGTGCGGCCGGCTCGATACATCACCGCGGCGGATCGGTCGACGGCTCGGCCGATCCACGCGGTCTGGGAAATCACGCTCGCGTGCGATCTGAAATGCACGCATTGCGGATCTCGTGCCGGAGAGCGCCGGCCGAACGAACTGTCGACGGCCGAGTGTTTGCACATCGTCGAAGACCTGGCGTCGCTCGGAACGCGCGAAGTCACGCTCATCGGAGGCGAGGCCTACTTACGGAGAGACTTCGCGCAAATCATCGCGGCGGTCAGGGCTGCCGGCATGGAATGCACCATGCAGAGCGGCGGGCGAAATCTCAACGACGCGAGAATCGACGCCGCCGTTGCGGCGGGCATCACGGCGGTCGGCATTTCGATCGACGGCAATCGAGAACTGCACGACGAGCTGCGCGGCGTCGCCGGCTCCTTCGACTCCGCCCTTTCCTCGTTGAAGCGTCTGCGCGATCGCGGCGTGACGACGAGCGTCAACACGCAGATCGGCGACGCCGTCGTCGAGCAACTCGACGACGTTCTCGACACCGTGATCGCATCGGGCGCGAAGAATTGGCAGCTGCAGCTGACGGTCCCGATGGGCCGCGCCGCCGATCGCCCGGGCATCATCTTACAGCCGCATCGCCTCCTCGAGCTCTTTCCAAAGTTATTCGATCTGTTCGAACGTGCGTACGCGAGCGGCGTCTTGCTGCAGATCGGCAACAACGTCGGGTATTTCGGGCCGTACGAAGGCGTGCTTCGCGGAAGCGGGATGAGCCACGTTCATTACGGAGGCTGCGTCGCGGGAAACGGCGTGATCGGCATCGAGGCGGACGGCAAGGTCAAGGGCTGTCCCTCGCTTCCGACGGACGGCTACACCGGCGGAAACGTACGGGAGATCGATCTCACGACGATTTGGCTCGACAGCCCGGAGTTGACGTTCGCTCGCGAAAAACGAACGCAGGCGACGGGCTTCTGCGGAACGTGCTACTACAAATCGGTGTGCCGCGGCGGCTGCACGTGGATGAGTCACAGCGTGTTCGGCGTGCCGGGCGACAACCCGTTCTGTCATCACCGCGTGCTCGAGTTGGCCCGGCAAGGGTTTCGCGAATCGATACGGCAGGTCGCGCTCGCGCCCGGTGACGCATTCGATCACGGCCGATTCGTCGTCGAACTGGAAACGCTCGACGGCCGCCCCTCGACTGCCGAGTCTACCGATCGGACGCCGCGGCAATTCGACGTCGGCTCGACGCTCGACGTGTGCTACGGATGTTCGCGTCACGTCTTCGCGAACACGAAGATCTGCCCGTTCTGCGCGGCCGACGTGCGGAACGTGCGAACGTCGTACCGCGAGTCGCTCGCCGACGCGCGTAACGCGGCCGGTCACCTACTCGAAGCGTTGAGGACGTAACGTTCGACGTTGCTTGAGTTCCAGCAATGCCGTATGGCGCACGTCCGGCCAGTTCTCGAATCCCTCGTCGACGATCCAGCGTAGATAGCCGGTCGGAATGCTGCGAACGTGCGCATTCCGATACTTACCGAATGTGAAGCGTTCGAGTGGCACGGCGCGAGCCGTCGTCTCGAGAAGAGCCGGCAGCGAATCCTGTCCGGTCTTTCGCATGTGGCATCGGAGCAGTGCGATCAGGAGCGCCGCCGTCACGGCCGCGTCGGTCGCCGCTCGATGCGCGGGTGCATCGACATCGACGTCGAGCTCGAGAACGCGACGCAGCGTCTCGTTTCGATAGTCCGGAGCGTCGACGAGACGCCGCGCGAGCTGCAGCGTGCAGAGAGACCGCATCTGCGTCAGACACGTCAGGAAGCCGAGATCGAAGCGAACGTTGTGCCCGACGACGATCGCATCGCGCGCCAAGCGCACGAGCGTCGGGGTCACCTCATCGAGCGCCGGCGCTCCGGCGACGTCTCGATCGTAGATCCCGTGAATCGTCGACGCCGCGGGTGAGATCGGCTTTCCGGGATCGATCAACGTCGAGAAGCGTTCCTCGACGACGCCGCCGCGCACGCGCAGGCATGCGACCTCCACCACGCGGTCGACGTGCGGATTCAGGCCGGTCGTCTCCACGTCCACGACGGCGAACGCCGCTTCCGAGCACGCGATAGTCTGCATCGTGCGCCCAGTGTAGACGTGCCGTGTGCCAGACGCTTGGCACGGCGTTTACCGGGTCGGCAGCGATCCGTGCCGTTCCGACGCGACTCGATCGTAGATGGCCGCGAGCGATCGCGATACCGTCACCGGGTGACGGCGGCGCGCGACGTCGAGATTCGCGTCGACGATGCTCCGTCGCTCGTCCCGCCGGAGGGCGAACACGCCGTCGATCGTCTTGCGAAACGCGGTGGCGTCTCCGCGCGGGTAGAGAAAGCGCCGGCTGGGTTCGGGCAACAGCTCGCGCAACTGTGGGAGATCGACGGCGACGAGCATCGCGCCCGCGCTCATCGCGAGGAGTGCGACGCCGGACGTGAGCACGCGTTCGTACGGTAACACGACGCACGCCGCGGAGCGCAGCAGGCCGGGCACGTCGGTATCCGGGACGTGCCGGACATCCCACCGCACGTCGTCTCGCGCCGCCTGCTGCGCCATGACGGCCTCGGCTTCGGCATCCTCGCCGCTGATCTGAATGTACGCGTCGATCGATCGCAGATAGTCGGCAGGCAGCATGCCGATCATCTCGCCGAAGCCCTTCTGACGCCGGATCCAGCCGAAGCCTTGGATCCGCCGGTCGTGCGGCTCGTTCAAGCCGGCGTTCAGCGCCGCTTCGTCTTCGTGCCGACCGAGATACGATGGATGCGGGAGGACGACGACCTTCGAACGATCCAACTCGACCTGCGAAGCGAGAACGCGCGCCGACGTGGCGTCGTGCACGAGAATCGCGTCCGCATGCAGCGCGAGCGCGGCGCGCATCGCGAGGAACTGGCGATGAAACGGAATCAGATGCGGCAGCTCGTTGTGAACCGTCCACACGAGCGATCCGTCTCGCTCGCGAATCGCAGAGATCAGCCGCAGGAACGTCGCCGCAGCTTCGTTGGCTTCCACATCCGAACGGCAGTCTCGCAGCACGAACTCTTCCCAGTGAACGTGCACGATGACGTCGTGACCGGCATCGATCTCGTCGATCGCATCCCGGAGCGAACCGTCTTCGCGATACACGCGCTCGTAACGATCGTCGATCCCGGCGAAGAGTAGCGGCACGTACGTACTGTTCCGGCTGACGGGATAGCAGTAGACGCGGCATCGACGCGGCTGCGTCGCGGTCGCCGTCACGCCGAGATCGGGATCTCGCCGAGAACCATGCCGCGATGCAAGACGCGATCGCCCGCGACGGCGGCATGATCGGCGCGGTGCATCGTGAGCCGATCGTCCCACACCACGATGTCGCCGTCGCGCCACGGATGTTCGTAGAGCCCGGGCGGTCGGATGCTGTGCCGGTACAGCGCGGCGATCGCGCGAGCGCTCGTCGTTTCGTCGACGCCGCTCAGGCCGCTGCAGCGCTCCGGCGTCGTGAGAAAGAGCGCGACCTCGCCCGTGACCGGATGCCGGCGAAACAACGGATGCCGCGTCGCGTCACCGTTCGAAAGCCTGTGACGGACGGTGCGCCCGCGCAGCGCGTCGCGCACGCGCCGCGGCAACCGATCGGCGGCGCGCACTTGATCGCTGAAGAGCGTGCTGCCGCCCGAACGCGGTAAACGCACGGCCCGGAGCGCCGTGAAGGCCGGCGGCCGCTCGACGTAGCTCGTATCCGTGTGGAAGACGCTGCGCGGCGGCGTGGTGCGGCCCACGTTCGAGACGACGTTGAGGTCGGGTGCTCCGGCGACGGGCGTCTCGCCGTCGGTGAACGTGAGCTCGCCGAGCAGCCGGAGGAACGCGACGAATCGTGCGTCGTCCGCGTGCTGATCGCGAAACACGGCGACGCGATGCCGCGCCACGAGCTCGATGACGCCGTCGATCGCCGCCGGTGTCGCGGAGGCGATTTGAAACCCGGAGATCTCGACGCCGAACGGAGCGAGAGCCCGTGACCGCACGCGTTAGTTGAGGAGCGCGACGACGCGGGAGTCGAGCTTGCCGTCCGAGCCGGTGAGGCTCTCGACGACGACGTCCGCCTGCCAGAAATCCTGGCCCTTCGTGATCTCGCCCGGCGTCGCGACGACCGTGAGCCCCGCGCGCGTCGCCGACATGACGCTCGTCGCCGTGTCTTCGATCGCGAGCGCATCCGCGGGTGCGACCGAGAGTGCCGCGAGCGCGGCGTGATACGCATCGGGCGCCGGTTTGCCGTGCTCGACGTCGGCGCGCGACACGATCACGTCGAAGGTTTCGGCCGTCAATTCATCGCCCGCGGCCGCGAAGATCGCGTCGATATTCGGCTGATACGTGGTCGTCACGAAGGCGAGCTTCATGCCGCGATCCTTCGCGAGCTTGACCAGATCGGTCACGCCGGGACGCAGCGTCGCGCCGCCGTCCGCGATCTCCGCGCAGGCGAGTTCGGTTTTGCGCCGATGGATCGCCTCGATCTGTTCGGTCGTGAGGCCGGCGCTCGTCGCCGCCGACAACTGCTCGAGGCGCTCGCGGCCGCCGGCCTGCGTCAACAAGTCGGCATAGGTGTCGCGATCCCAATTCCAGTCGAGCCCCGCTTCCGTAAGCGCCGTGTTGTACGCGCGGCGTTGGATGTCGGACGTCTCCATGATCGAGCCGATCGAGCCGAACAGAATCGCGGTTTTGGACATAGCTAGCCCCCCGGTGCAGATAGGTCGACCTTTTGACGTCTCATCGCGCGGAAGCGTTCGCGAAGGGCGTGCTCTCTTTGGTTCCTAGTCGAGTTACCGTGCGATCCCTCTTCGGATCGTTTGCGAAAGGTCGCACAAAGAGCCGTGAACGTCGTCAAATGACGCGGACCGTTACGCGCTCTCGCCCATTGGAATCAGGATCAGCTTTGCCGGACACTTCGTCGCTCGGACCGAGCACGCTACGGCCCGTCACGCCGGGCGGGATCATCGCGCGCAATCTCGATCGCCTTCGCGAACGCGCGGAGCTCATGGCGACGCTCGACCCGTCGTTTCTCGAGCTGCTCGGCGAGACGGCGGGTCTCGCAAACGGCCTCGAAGCCTATCTCGCCGCGTGCAGTTCCGCCGAATCGTCCGTACTGCGCGATCTCGCGGCCGACACCGTCAGCCGAAACTGGACGGAGCTGTACGAAACGGGTTCGACGTCGATACCGCTCGAGGCCGAGATGGTGTCGGGTCACGTCGAAGGCCGCTTTCTCAACGTCCTCGTGCACGCGACGCGTGCGATGCGTATTCTCGAGATCGGTCTCTTCACGGGATACTCCGCTCTCGCGATGGCGGAAGCGCTTCCCGACGACGGCGTGCTGGTCGCGTGCGAGATCGACCCGTATGCCGCAGCGTTCGCGCGACGGTGGTTCGACCGATCGCCGCACGGCCGGAAGATCTCGATCGAGATCGGGCCCGCGATGGAGTCGCTCGAGCGCATGCGCGATGCCGGCGAACGGTTCGACCTCGTGTTCGTCGATGCCGACAAGGCTCGCTATGCCGCGTATTTCGATCTCGTCGTCGGGAGCTCGCTGCTCGCCCCGCACGGACTGCTCTGCGTCGACAACACCTTGATGCAAGGCGAACCATATCGTTCGGAAGCGCGGACGGCGAACGGCCGCGCGATCGCGGAGTTCAATCGCATCGTCGCGGACGACGCGCGCGTCGAACAGGTGCTGCTGCCCGTTCGCGACGGGTTGACGCTCATCCGGCGCGCCTCGGCATGAAGACGGTCGTCACGTTCGCCGCGCTGCTGCTCGCTCTGCCGTTCAGCCTCGCGGTGGTCGTCGTCAACACGGTGTGGGGCGGCGTGCGGGCGGCGTTCGGATCGCGACGGCCGCGCGCGACGGCGGTGCGCCGGAAGACGATCCTCGTCAGCGGCGGGAAGATGACGAAAGCGCTGCAACTGGCACGCTCGTTCCATGCGGCCGGCCACCGCGTCGTGCTGATCGAAAGTCACGCGTATTGGCTTACGGCGCATCGCTTCTCGCGCGCGGTCGATCGCTTCTACACGGTGCCGCGACCGGAATCGCCGGAATACGAGGACGCGCTGGTCGAGATCGTCGAGCGCGAGCGCGTCGACGTGTACGTGCCCGTCTGCAGCCCGGTTTCGAGCTTGTTCGATTCGAAGGCGATGCCGCGGCTCTCCCGGTCGTGCGAGGTCATCCACGTCGGCCCCGAGACCATCCGCGATCTCGACGACAAGTATGCGTTCGCGCAGGCGGCCGCGTCGATCGGTTTGCGCACGCCGAAGTCCGTGCTCGTCACCAAGCCCGAAGACGTGCTGGACTTCGATTTCGCATCGGAGCGTCGCGCGTTCATCTTGAAGAGCATCGCGTACGACTCGGTCCGGCGGCTCGATCTGACGCGCTTACCGTGCGCGAGCGAAGAAGAGACGGAAGCGTTCGTGCGATCGTTGCCGATCTCGCCCGACAACCCGTGGGTCTTGCAAGAATTCATCCCCGGCAAGGAATTCTGCACGCACGGCACGCTGCGCGACGGCGAACTGACGGTGCACTGCTGCTGCAAGTCGTCGCCGTCGCAGGTCAACTACGCAAACGAGATCGCGCCCGAGATCGAGCGCTGGGTGCGCCGCTTCGGCAGGGCGCTGCGGCTCACGGGGCAGGCATCGATCGACTTCATCGAAGCCGACGACGACGGTCAGGTGTACGCCATCGAATGCAATCCGCGAACGCACTCCGCGATCACGATGTTCTACAATCATCCCGAGCTCGCGACGGCGTATCTCGGCGGCGCGCTCTCGTCGAGCCCGATCGAGCCGCTACCCTCGAGCCGGCCGACGTATTGGCTCTATCACGAACTCTGGCGTTTGATCGTCTCCGCCGGCTCGCCGCGGCGATTCGCGGAACGGCTGCGCGTGATCGCGCGCGGCAAGGACGCGGTGCTCGACTGGCGCGATCCGCTGCCGTTCCTGATGCTCCATCACTGGCACGTCCCGCTGCTGCTGCTGCGCGACATGCGCGAGCGACGCGGCTGGTTGAAGATCGACTTCAATATCGGCAAGCTCGTGCAAGTGGGTGGCGATTGAGCCGCCCTCTTCGCATCCTGCAACTCGTCGGATCGCCCACGAACGCGTTCTTTCGGGATCTCTCCGAACTCTACGCGCGCGGGTGCATCGACGCGCTGACCGATGCGGAACGATATGCGTTCGTCATCGCGCACGTCTCGCCGGACGGGTCGTGGCGTTTTCCGGAGACGTTGACGGCCGAAGCGCTCGCGGCGGCGCCGGCGCGGACGTTCGCGGAGGCGATGCGCGCGATCGACGGCCTCGCGATCGATGCCGCCGTCCCGCAGATGTTTTGCGTGCCCGGCATGACCGACATGAGGGCTCTGCTCGACGTGCTCGGCATCCCGTATCTCGGGAACCGCCCGCTGCAGATGGCGATCGCCGCCGACAAGGCGAAGACGCGCGCGCTCGTTGCGGCAGCCGGGGTCGACGTTCCGCACGCGCAGATCGTGCGCGGCGGCGCGTTACCCGCGATCGCGTTTCCCGCGGTCGTGAAGCCGAACGACGCCGACAACTCCGACGGCGTTTCGCTCGTCACGACGGAACGCGAGTGTGCGGACGCCGTGCGGGCCGCGCTCGCGTTCTCCGAGTCGGTGCTCGTCGAAGACTACGTTCCGCTCGGACGCGAAGTGCGCTGCGGAGTCGTCGAGCGGCGGGGCGAGCTCGTCTGCCTTCCGCTCGAGGAATACTTCGTCGATCCGCACACGCGGCCCATCCGGCGGCGTGTCGACAAGGTACGCGGCGACGGCGGCGCGTCGCTCACGCTCGCCGCAAAGACGCGGAGCGAATCGTGGATCGTCTCGCCGGACGATGCGATCGTTCCGGCGGTGTGGGCGGCCGCGCGGCGTTGTCACGTCGCGCTCGGCTGCCGCCAGTACAGTTTGTTCGATTTTCGCGTGGATCCGGACGGGCGGCCCTGGTTTCTCGAGGCCGGACTGTACTGCTCGTTCTCGCCGCAGAGCGTCATCGTCACCATGATGGAAGCGGCCGGCGTGCCCCTCCGCCGCTTCTTCGCCGAGTCGATCGGTGACGTTGCCGGGCCGGTCGCAGTCCAACGCGAGATGACACGCGTCGCCACGGAGTTCGGGGAATGACCACATCGGTAGCCGCCATCCAAGCCTTTCTTCGCAATCAAGACGCGCGCGTTTTGAAACGTCCCGATCTGCGCGCGTGCCTCGACGCCGTGCTCGGCGGCGATCTCTTTCACCCGTTCTTGCGGAGCCTCATCGAGACGAACGTCTACGCGCCCGAGTACGGCGCCGCGTTCGCAGCGGCCGGCGCATCGCGCGCGATCGCGCCGAGCCGGCAGTTACGCGGCTCGCTGAACCTTCCGTTGCAGCAGTTCTTCGCGCTCGTCGGCCAGGTCGCCGTCGCGTTCGACGCCGAGTCGACCGTCTGGTCGACGTTCGCGGATCGCGTGCACGACTCGCTCGAATTCGCCGACATCCGTCTGTCGAAGTACCTCGTCGACGGTCTGCCCGACGCCGCGCTGAACGAGGTGTATGCGGCTCTCGTCGAGCGGCTCATCGAGGAGAACCCGCACGCCGTCTATCCGACGTCGAACTACCGCGAATCCGACGGCTCCGTCGAGAGCACGGCCGATCATCGAAGCGTCGAAGCTGTCGTGACCTTGCGAACGTTCGCCTCGATCCGCTTGGTCGATCACGTCCTCGACACGGAGCAGACCGATCTTCGCGACATCTATCGCCCGCTCGGCCGTTGCATCTGCCTCGTCGACCGGAACGTCCACGCGCAATACGGCGCGCAGATCGAACGCTATTTCAGAGCGCACGACGTCGTCCTCGAGATGCTCGTCTACCGCGCGATGGAAGCGGACAAAGGGCTCGCGACGGTCGAGCGCATGCTCGGCGATTTCAAGCGTTTGGGCGTGTCGCGCAACGAACCCGTCCTCATCGTCGGCGGCGGCGTGCTCGCCGATACCGGTGGCCTCGCGTGTGCGCTCTACGGGCGCAACACGCCGTACGTGATGTTGACGACGTCGATCGTGAGCGGCATCGACGCCGGCCCGTCGCCACGAACGTGCTGCGACGGCTTCGGCTACAAGAATCTGCTCGGCGCGTATCACCCGCCCGTCGTGTGCATCACCGACCGTTTCTTCTTCCGCACGCTGCACGAAGGCTGGCTTCGGCACGGCGTCGCGGAAATCGTCAAGATCGCGATCGTCAAGAACGACGAGCTCTTCGCCGACCTCGAAGTCGCACGGCGCGACCTCGTGCCGACGCGCTTCGGGACGGTCGATTGCGCCGACGGCGACGAGATCCAGCGGCTGTCGCAAAAGATCTTGAGCGGCGCGATGCGATCGTACATCGAGGCGGAGTACGACAATCTGTACGAGACGCATCAGTGCCGCCCGCACGCGTACGGGCACACGTGGTCGCCCGGATTCGAAATCGAGGCCGGGCTCTTGCACGGCCACGCCGTCGCGATCGACATGGGATTCGGTGCGTACCTGAGTTATCGCGAGCGTTGGATCGACCGCGGCCAACTCGATCGCATCCTCGCGCTCATCAGCGGCTACGGCTTGAGCCTTTGGGACGATATCCTAAACGACGAGCGCGTCATGTGGGAAAGCCACCGCAAGATCATCCAGAAGCGCGGCGGCAATCTCGTCGCGCCGCTTCCGAAGGGCGCGATCGGGCGCTGCGGGTACCTCAACGAACTATCGCGCTCCGAGTTCTTCGCGGCGCTCGGCGACTACCGGACGATGTGCGGGAGCTATCCGCGCGCCGGCCGCGGTATCGATCCGCTGTGCGGCGACGTCGGATTGGAGCATCCGTCGTCGACGACGGAAACGTGCGTGGAGTCCGGCGCGGTCGTGTAAGCGTACGGACGAAGACGGTGCGGCCGGCAATCACGAAATCTCCATCATCCGCGCGTACGTCGGACGATGGAGCGTTCGCGAATCGCCGTGACCGTTATTGCGGCGTGTGGTCCGGTTTCGGCTGCGGCTTCGGAGCCGGTTTCGGTGCCGGATGGACCGCGGGATGGGGCGTTGCGGGGCGCACGATCGGTCTCGGGTGCACCGGCGGCGCGACCGCGGGATGCACGGGCGCCGGATGGACGACCTGCGGTTGCACGACGGGTGCGTGGACCGGCGGAGCGACCTGCGGGCGCATCGGCGTTTCGTCGACGTGCGGACGAATCGGCGCGACCGTGGCTTCCGGATGCACGGGCGGCGTCAGGTTTTCCGGCCGTTCGCGCGGCGTGACGTCTTCCGGGTGCGCCGTCGGCACGACCGCCGGGCGATCCGTGGGGACGCCCTCCGGACGCGCCGGCGGGATCGCTTCCGGGCGTGCGGTGGGGGCGGCTTCCGGATGCGTCGGGGGCAGGGCTTCCGGATGCGCGGGGACGACCGGCGGTACGGCGTGTTCGACCGGGCGCACGGGCTGCGTTACGGCGCGCGGACGCACGATGAGCTTTTCGGCTTCGGTCTTGTCTTCGGGCTTCACCGGGACGAAGTCGGCGGGCTTCGTCTCGGGCGTGAAGGGCCGCGGAGCGACGACGACCGGCGGTTTACCGGCATTGACGTTCGCGAGGA
>CAJCIN010000035.1 GCA_903970385.1 Rhodospirillales bacterium
CCGCCGACCAGCATGCGCATCCCGGGCGCGAACGTCCGCGCCCGCGTCGGGTGCTCGAGCCCTTGCAAGATCATCAGCCAGATCGTTGGGACGCCGAGCGCGAGCGTGATCTGTTCGCTTTCCATGAGATCGAGGAGATCTTCGCCGCCGACGTGCGGCCCGGGCAACACGACGTTCGCGCCGACCATCACGGCGGCGTACGGCACGGCCCACGCATTCGCATGGAACATCGGCACGACGACGCCGACCGTGTCGTGCACGGAGAGTCCGATGATGTCGGGCATGCACTCGGTGAGCGAATGCAGCACCATCGAGCGGTGCGAGTACACCACGCCTTTGGGACGCCCGGTCGTCCCCGAGGTGTAGCACATCCCCATCGGCTCGTTCTCGTCTTGCTCGGGGTACGCGTACGTCGACGCGTCGCCCGCAATGAAGTCGTCGTAGAGCTCGTAGCCCGCGTCGATCGCATCGCCGCCGTAACGATGCACGATGACCCGCGGCTGTCGCGCGAGGAGCGGCTTCACGCGTTCCCACACCGGAACGAGCACGTCGTCGACGATCAAGATGCGATCGTCCGCGTCGTTCATGATGTACGCGATGTCTTCGGGCGACAGGCGCAGGTTCAGCGTGTGCAGCACGGCGCCGGCCGCCGGAATGCCGAAGTAGCACTCCATGTGCGCGACGTTGTTCCACATGAGCGTCGCGACCGGCTCGCCGCGCCCGATCGCGCATCTCGCCGTACGTGGAGCGCACGAGCGACTTGTCGGGCAAACGCGCGACGATGCCGCGCTCGGGAAAGTACGTGCCGGCGCGATCGAGCAGCGTGTTCGTGCTCAGCGGCACGCGCATCATCGTCGCGGTCACCGGGGCTCGGGTCTCGAGTGTGGTCGATCCGTTCGTCATAGGGGCCCTCACGCTTCGTGTGCGCCTACGTTCGGCGTGGGCGACGCGCCATTCCCGGCACGGCGATACAGGCGCTTTGCATCCAACGCGGCTCACGTCACCGTTGGAGGTTGCACCCATCCTCAGGTCTGAGATGAGGCGGATGGACGCTCACAGATGAACGCAAGCCGCAGCGTTGAGTCGCAATGAGAACGCAAAGCGTACGACCGTGCTTGCCGTAGCCATATCGATCGTGATGCTCGCCGTGTGTGCCTTCCTCGCTTTCGCCGTCGTCGGCTCGGTCGGATACGTGCGCCAACGTCTTTCCGGGCACGCCGATGATCGTGCCTGTTCTGCCCTCGTTCCGGAGACGACCGCGCATCTTCACTCGTTCGAGACGCGCTATCGCCCGGTCGGATACGTCTATGGCGAAGGAATGGGATATTGCGATCCGGCGGCGCCGGTCGCTCGCTTCGAGTTTCGCGGCATGTACCGGCCGCGTGAAACGATCGCGCTGTACTTCCAGCGCCTCGAAGACGCCCTCGCGCGCGATGGGTGGCGTCTTGCGCCGCAACATGGAAGCACTTCACGCGTCGCCACGTTCGCATCGGGTAAGACGACGCTGACCGCGCAGATCGTCTCCACGGGGCTTTATATGACGCCCGAGATCGTCGACTTGAACGTTCACGCGAACCCGCGCCTTCCCGATGCGGCGACGGCACTTCCCGAAAAGGGTCCGACGAAGATCGAAGCCGACGGTCTGATGCAGTTTACGATGTTCTATCCGCGCGCACTGCCGCGCGGGTGGCGCGTGGACGATTCGATGCAGGCGAAGGTCTCGGATTACGCCGCTCGCGAGTACGTTGTCTTCGATGACGCCGGCCGCGCTTCGCGTGTCGTCGAGCGCTCGGCCCCGTTACCCACGCGCACGCTCTGCGCGTCGTTCGGAAACGTCAACCAAAACCTCAAAGACCCGACGTACGATTGCCGGCGCATCGGCACGGCGAACGGTGCTGCGGTCTATCTCTTCCCGCATCGCGAATCCCGGTACGACGAGTACGGAACTCTCGTGGACGATGCCGCGATTACGATGGGGCTCGCTCGTAGAAACCTGCCCGCGCTCGATCGGGACGAGGCTCTCACATTTTTCACGAGCTTGCGGCCGACGAATCTCGCACACAAGCGATCTTAGAGCGAGAAGACTTTCATCGCCCCTTAATAGCGAATTCTAGGCGAGTCAACGATACTCTCGAGATGAAGCGCTCTGCACTCGCTATCGCTATTCTTGCACTTGCGGGTTGCGGGGGCGGCGGTTCGTCGCCCGGCACGAGATCTACCGGGACGCCGGTGTCGCTCCCGACCCCGAGTCCGACGCCGGCCGCTTCACTGTCATCGAAAGCGGCTCTTCGCGGACTCGTAGCGATGGGTCGCGCTCCTTCGCCTTCGGGCACGCCGACCAACGACTTCGAAGAGATCAACGCACATCCGGCCGTGTACGTCGCGACGGTCATCAATCTGTATTGGTCACAACTCGAACCCGAGCAGGGCGTCTTCGACGACACGCAATTGCAGGCAGCGCTCGCGAATATCGCGGCGTACGACGCGAAGTATCCAGCAACGCCCGTCGTCGGCAAGCTTCGCATCCGCATGGGAGCGGGCACGCCCGCGTGGGTCATCGCCGCAACGGGCGGCGTCACGTTCACCGATGCGAACGGCGATACGGGAACGATCGGGCGTTACTGGACGCCGACGTATGCGTCGGAGTGGCAAGCCCTCCAAGCGCATCTCGCAGCCGAGTTCGACGGATCGTCTCAGATTGCGGAGGTGGCGATTTCGTCATGTTCGTCGCTGACGGCCGAGCCGTTCATCGCGCCGCAGAGCCCGAGCGCCATTACGGCACTGCACGCGGCGGGCTACACGGATGCCGAGGGAATGAGCTGTTTGAGTAATGCGCCGAACGACTATGCTGCGTGGAAGAAGACGCCGCTCGATTTCACGTTCAACGCGTTCGCTCAGACCGATACGGGGCGGCCGGTCGCGAACGACACGTTCCCCATTCAAGTCATGGATGCGTTTCGTGCGAAATTCGGTACGCGAGGCGTCGTCGCGAATCACGGTTTGCAGAGTCCGCTCGCACCGGGTGCCGTCCCGATCTACACCGAGTTCACCAACCTCTACGACGAAGCGATCGCCGCTCGTCCACCGTCGACGTCGCCGCTGGAATTCCAGACCTACTCACCGACCGTCGATTGGCCGACGACGATCGCGCTCGGTCTCACGTATCATCCGAGCGAGATCGAGATCTGGGATACGACGGCGGCGGGCGGGGCCGCGCCACTCACGCAAGCGCAGCTCCAAAGTTGGGCGACGAGCTTGCAGTGAGTGGCGGCCGGCCTACGTCGATCGCGTCTCGGCTTCGAACAGTTTGTCGAGCGTAATCGGTAAGTCGTAAATGCGCGTGCCGGTCGCGTCGTAGACCGC
>CAJCIN010000036.1 GCA_903970385.1 Rhodospirillales bacterium
TTCGGCTCGACCAGCGACGACGAAGTGCGCCTCGCCGAACGCATCGCCGCGCTCGTGCCGTCGATGGTGCAACTGCGCTTCGTCAGCACCGGGACGGAGGCGATGATGAGCGCGGTGCGCACCGCGCGCGCGTTCACGGGACGCACGCTCGTGGCGCGCTTCGCGGGGAACTATCACGGCCACTTCGACGGCGCGCTGCACGCGGCGGGCGCGTCGTCGGCAACCGTCGATGCGGCGCGTAGCGGCATTCCGGCGGGCGTACGCGCCGATAGCGTCGTCGCCCGTTACAACGACCTCGCCGATCTCGTTGCGAAGCTCGCCGGTCGCGAACGCGAGCTCGCGGCGATCCTCGTCGAGCCCGTCGTCGGCAACATGGGTCTCGTCGAACCCGACCCGGGATTTCTCGATGGGCTCTTCGCATTCGCGCGCGACGCGGGCGCGCTCGTGATCTTCGACGAGGTGATCACGTGGCTGCGGCTCGGGCTCGGCGGCGGTCAAGGCCGCACCGGCCACGTGCCCGACCTCACCGCACTCGGCAAGGTCATGGGCGGCGGCTATCCGCTCGCGGCGTTCGGCGGCCGCGCCGATATCATGGCCGCGCTCGCGCCGGGCGGCGCGTTCACGGGCGGCACGTTCTCCGGCAACCCGTTCTCGGTCGCGATGGGTCATCGCACGCTCGACACGATCGAAGCGGATCCCGGCATGTACGATCGACTCGACGCGAACGCGCGTCGTCTCGCGGACGGCATCCGCGCGATATTCGCGCGCCGCGGCGTGCCGTACGCCGTGACGCAACTCGCGAGCATGGTCGATTTCGCGTTTCGGCCGGGGCCGCCGGTGCGGAATTACGACGAACGCTGCGAAGCCGACGCCGCTCGGTTCGCAGCGTACTATCACGCGATGCGCGATCGCGGCGTGTTGCTCGCACCGTCCGCGAACGAATTGATGTTCCTCTCGACGGAACACGGGCCGGCCGAGATCGACGCGACGCTCGCGGCGATCGACGCGCACTTTGCCGTCGTCTGACGCGCGTCGCGTCGCGCCGTAGCGGGAACGGCTTCGCCGCCGAGACGCCGAACGTTGCCGAACATGGATACGCTCTCGCATGCGGAGATCGCACGACTCCTCGACAAGCTTCCCGGCTGGCACCATCGCGGGAACGCGATCGAGAAACATTTCGATCGCAAGGATTTTGACGGCTCGATGCGATTCGTCAACGCGATCGCCGCGGCGGCGAACGCGGACGACCATCATCCCGACATGTCGATCTCGTGGAACGACGTCGGTATCTCGCTCACGTCGCACGATGCGGGCGGATTGACCGGCCGCGACTTCCGCCTCGCCGAAAAGATCGAGCGTCTCTCGGAAGCCTGACCTCTCAACGCACCGGCGTCGGGTATGCCGCGACGCTCGCGTGGCCCGCGGCGTCGACGGCGCGCACGCCGAACACGTAGTCGTCCTTCGAGACGGGAAGCGTCACCGTCGTCTCCGCGTGCAGGCGCTCCGCGTGCGTCCACGTCGCGTCGGTCGTGCGGCGCCACAACACGTCGTAGCCCGCCGCCGCGGGTTCCGCGTCCCACGCGAGCGTCGTATCGTAGCCGAGCGTTTTCACCGCCATCGTCGCGACGGGAGTCGGCGGCGCGAGGGCGAGCGTCGCGAGCGTCGCGATGTTGAGCTGCGTCACGCGTGCGAGATACGCGAAATCGACATACCGCAGCAGGTCGCCGTATTGGATGCCGTTCTCGACGCGAACGTTCTGATGCTGGTGATCGAAGTTCTCGTGCGCTTCGACGAAGCGGACCGCGGGATATCCGGCCGCCGTGAACGACTCTTGATCGCCGCCGCGCAGGAAACGATCCGCGCGCGAAACGAGCGTGACGTGCATCGCCGGTTCGTACGCTTCGGCGACTTCTTGCGTTGCGCGCGCGAGCTCGCGCGACGGCGAGTCGTTCTCGGTGCCGATCGTGTTCACGCGCTTGACCTCGACGCCGGCCGGCAGCGCCTCGCTGAAGAGGCGGACCTCGAACGGCGCTTGTTCGCCGTCGTGCCCGACGGACGCGCCGATGATGTCGTCGTTCAGGTCGGCCGCCACATTCACGCCCTCGTCTTTGAAACGCTGCGCGAGATGGTTGCTGCCCCAGAGCCCCTGTTCTTCGCCGTCGAAGCACGCGAAGACGAGCGTTCCGCGGAAGTGGCGCGTCGCCATCAGCCGGGCGGCTTCGATGACGGCGGCAACGGCAGATCCGTTGTCGTCCGCGCCCGGCGCGTCGAGCACGGCGTCGTAGCCGTCGCTGTTGCGCGAGTCGTAGTGGCTCGACATCACGTACGTCGCGGCGGATGGGTCGTCGCCGCGCAGCGTCGCGTACACGCTCGAGATCTCGACGGCGCGCGGACTGCGTTCGTCCGTGTCTTGAAAGTACGTATCGATCCCGACGGTCATGCGCCCGCCGCTCGTGCTCGCGACGTCGTGGAACCGGCCCGCGATCCAGTCGCGTGCGGCGTACACGCCGCGATTCGAGGCGTGCATCGTCTCCGAGAAGGCGCTGCGCGTGCCGAACGCCACGAGCCGCGCGTCCGTCGCCCGCAGCCGATCCGCCGACACGCCGGCGAGCATCGCGGTCACGGCCGGGTCGATCGCGACGGGCGGCAGGGCGTCGGCCGAGCCGGCCGGCCGCGCCGTCGCGGCGACGACGGCGAGACAGACGAGTGAGGCGGAGATGCGAAGCGAACGCGTCATGCTCGCCTCTTCGCGATCGAACCCGCTAAACGCCGCTTGCCACGCGGGCGAACGTCGCCCAATCCGGATGACGCGGGTCGTCCCCGGCGACGGCCTGCAGATATGCCTCGCGCAGCGCGAGCGTCACCGGTCGCGCGTTCGAGAACACGTGACCGTCGATGCATGCGAGCGGCGTCACTTCGGCCGCCGTTCCGGTGAAGAAGACCTCGTCGGCGTCGTGCAGATCGTCGACCGAGATCGGCCCGATCTCGACCGGAACGTCGCGATCGCGCGCGAGCTCGATGACGCTCGCCCGCGTGATGCCGTGCAGCACGTCGGCGGACCGGTCGTTCGTGCGGAGCACGCCGTCCTTGACGACGAAGATATTCTCGCCCGTGCCCTCCGCCACTTCGCCGCGGTCGTTCAAGAGGATCGCTTCGTCGAACCCGCGCGTCACGGCGTCCGTCATCGCGAGCACCGAATTCGCGTAGTGCCCGGACGCCTTGACGGTCGACGGCAGCGCCTTCGAGGAAAACTTGCGCCACGGCGAGATCGTCACGCGGATGCCGTTCTCTTGGCCCGCGCCGAAATAGTTGCCGAGCGCGCGATACGCGATCAAGACGTGCGTCGGGCAGTAGAACGACGGCGCGAGCGAGATCGTCTTCTCACCGAAGAACGCGAGCGGCCGGATGTAGGCGCTCTCGAGCTCGTTCTTGGCGAGCGTCTCGAGGACGGCCGCGCAGAGCGTCGGCACGTCCCACGCGATCTTCAAGCTGTAGACCTGGGCCGAGCGCGCGAAGCGCTCCATGTGTTCGCGCAGCCGGAAGACGGCCGGGCCGCGCGGCGTCGCGTAGGCGCGCACGCCCTCGAACACGCCCGTGCCGTAGTGGAGGCCGTGGGCGAACGGGTCGACGCTGACCTCGGCGCGCGGCGAGATCGCACCGTCGAACCAGTAGAACGGCGCGATCTCCATGTGATTGAGCGGAACGGACGGCATGAGGAGCTCTTCCTAAAGAAAAAAACCCCGCCGGCCGGCGAGGTTCATCGTACTGCGATCTCTGGAAACTACGACGAACGGAGCCGGGCCCGGGCGGACGGGCTGTTAATAACCATATCGGTAAGAAGTCGGGCGGCGTTCACGTTGGTCCGACCGTATCACGTTCGCCGCGAGGGCGTCAAGCCGTGGGAGCGGGCCGGGCCGCGCCGGGGTCCGGGCGGTTTGCCTCGTCGTCGTCCGGGTTTTTCCGGTCGCCGCCGTCCTCGCCATCGTCTCCGATCGGGGTCGGCTCGGGCAAATCGTCGGGGGCGAGCCGGACGTAGACGATCGGGACGATGAAGAGCGTGAGCACGAGCGAGCTGAGGAGGCCGCCGATAACGACGATCGCGAGGCTGGCGCGGACCTGCGAGCCGGGCTCGAGCGCGAGCGCGAGCGGCAGCATGCCCGTGATCATCGCGGTCGTCGTCATGACGATCGGCCGGAAGCGCGTCTCGCCGCTCTCGATGATCGCGTCGCGTTTGTTCTTGCCGTCGCGCCGGCGCACCGTGTTGGCGTAATCGACGAGGAGGATGCCGTTCTTCGCGACGAGGCCGACGAGCAGCAGCGATCCGATCAGCGAGAACAGGTTGATCGTCGAATGCGTGATCCAGAGCGCAAAGAGCGCGCCGACGGTCGCGACCGGCACCGAGAACAAGATGATGAACGGGTCGCGGAAATCGTTGTAGAGCGCGACCATGAGCAGATAGACGAGCACGATCGAGAGCAGCAGCGACGCGCCGAGACCTTGAATCGTCATCGCCATCAAGTTCTGCTGGCCGCCCTGGGCGGGGACGACGGTAACGCCGTCCGGCAAGTGCAACGCCGCGAGCCGCTTGTCGAAATCGCGCGTCACGTTCGAGAGCTCGTAGCCGTCCGCGACGCTCGCGTCCACGTGGACGACGTCCGCGCGATTGGTGCGCGTGATGACGACGGGCGTCGGCGACGCCGTCAATCGCGCGAAGTCGCCGATTCGCACGATCGCGCCGTTCGCCGCGCGTAGCGGGATCGCGAGCAGATTCGCGAGACTGTTTTGCGCGCCGCGTGGATAGATGACCTCGACTTGCACGAGCCCGTTCGGCGATTCGAGTTCGGTCGCGACGGCGCCGCCGAACGCCGAACGTAGCGCTTCCGACGCCGTGCCGAGCGATACGCCGAGCGTTCGCGCCATGACGCGATCGAAGACGACCACGACCTGCGGCAGCTTCGCCTGCGCGGAATCGTTCACGTCGATCGTGCCGGGCGTGGACTGCAGCGCCTTCGCGACCTGATTCGCATACCGGGACGGGTCGGAACCGTCGAGCACGGAGACGTTCTCGTCGATCGGCTGCGTTGGGCCGCCCTGGGTCGGATCGCTCGCGGGCTTCGCGATCGCGACGGCATCCGGAGCGATGCGGTGGGCGATCGCGAGAATGTCGCCGATCCAGTGCACCGTGCTCTCGCTGCGGTGATCGCTTTTCAAGAAGATGTTGATCTGGCCGGCGTTGCCCTCGAGGATGAAGCCGCCGTACGCCGAGTTGAAGCCGCCCGCGCTCGTCACCTCGGACTCGACGTCCGGGATCTTGTCGACCTCGCGCTCGATCGTGTGGAGTTCCGTTCGCACGCGCTCGAGCGGCGTGCCGGGTGCGTACGTCAAGCTGAAGAAGATCTGGCCCTGATCCGAGGGCGGAATGTAGTCCTGGCCGACGAGTCCGAGCGGCACGAGCGCGACGGCGCACGCGATGAGCGCGAGCGAAACGATGACGAGCGGCCACGGCTTGTCGACGGCGCGCGGCGCGAGTTTCGCGTAACGCTTGCGGACCGACTCGAAGCCGCGATCGAACGCGCGGATCGGCTTCCACGGCTTCCACTCGCTGCGCAGCGCCCACACGCCCGCGAGCGTCGGCGTGATCGTGAACGACACGAAGAGCGACGTGAGCGTCGACACGGTGACGACGGCACCGAATTCCGAGAGCTGAACGCCGACGGGACCGCCGATGAACGCGATCGGCAGGAAGACGACGACGTCGACGAGCGTGATCACGATCGCGGCGAGCCCGATCTCGCTGCGGCCGTTCAGCGCCGCGAGCATCGGTTCTTCGCCGTCCTCGTGATGGCGCGTGATGTTCTCGAGGACGACGGTCGAATCGTCGATCAGGATGCCGATCACGAGCGTCATCGCGAGCAGCGAGATCGTGTCGAGCGAGAAGTGGAATGCCTTCATCGCGACGAGCGCCACGCACAGCGACGTCGGAATCGAGATCATGACGACGATCGCGTTGCGCCACGACTGGAGGAAGAGCACCATGATGATCGCCGTGAGGATGATGCCCTCGACGAGCGTGCGCAGGACGCCCTCGACCTGTTGCTGCGAGTACGTCGACTCGACGTAGTCGATCTTCAGCTCGACCTGCGGGAACTGCGCTTGCAGCTTTGGGAGGTTCTTGACGACGGCGTCGGAGACGTCGATCTCGCTCGCATCGGTCGATTTCTGGACCTGCAGCTCGACGCCGCGCGTGCCGTTCACGTAGGCGTAATTGCGCACGGGCACGCTCGAATCGACGACCTTCGCGACGTCGCCGATCAGAACGCTCTGGGACGGCCGCGTCCAGCCGTAGAGCGTCCCCGTATACGGACTCGGACCGTACAACGTCGGCGCGGATCCGCCGCCCGTCGCGCCGCCGGTCGCGTTCAGAACGGGAAGTTGCGCGACGGCGAGCGGCGACGTGATGTCGCCGCGGACGTCGACCTGCGTTTCACGACCCGGCTGGTAGGCGATGCCGCCCGGCGCGCGCAGATTGTTCGCGCTCAGCGTATCGAACACGTCGGAGAGCGTGAGCCCGTAGCCGGAGAGCGCGTTCGGATCGACGACGACGTTGTACGCGGCCTGGACGTTGCCCGCGACGAGCACGTTCGAGACTCCGCCGAGCTGTTCGATCGCGGGCGCGATCTGACCGTACGCGAGTGACGCGATCGCTTCCGGCTTCAGCGCTTTCGACGTGATGCCGACGGAGACGACCGTCGCCGCGTTCGGGTTGAAGATGCGGATGACGGGCGTGACGAGGTCCGCCGGCAATTGCGATTTCGCCGCGTTGAACGCCTGGATGACTTGCGTGAGATCCTGGTCTCCGCTCGAGCCGAGCGTGAAGTACGACGCGATGATCGCGGAGCCGGTCTGGATCGTCGAGTCGACGTGCGTGAGATCTTGCGAACCCGCGATCTGATCCTCGATCGGCCGGACGATCGTGTCGCGTAACTCCGTGGTCGACGCGCCGGAATAGCTGACGCGCATGCCGACCGTCGGGAGATCGGTATTCGGCAGCCGTTGCACGATCAAGCCGCGTGCGGACATGATGCCGCCGAGGACCATGAACGCGACGAGCACGACGACGAGCGGCCACCGTTGCAAGAAAACCTTCGTCAGCCACACGGTGCGCTACCGGACCGTCGCGACGGATGCGCCGTCGTCGATGCCTTCGGAGCCGTCGCGCACGATGCGATCGCCCGGGTGCAAGCCGTCGACGATCGAATTCGCTCCGTCGGTGCCGAGTTCTCGAACGCTCCGGGCGTGCGCGCGCCCGTTCGCGACGACGATGACGCGCGTGCGCTCGTCGTTCGAGAACGCGGAGCTCGGAACGACGATGCCGTGGATGCGCCCGAGGTTCACGACGGCCTGCACGGGCGTGCCCACGCGCAACTCGTCGCGTGGATTCGCAATCGCGATCTTCACGGTGAAGTTCGTCGACCCGGGCGTCGCCGCATCGAGAAGCGCCGCGACCGTGCCGTTATACCGCCCGCGCGGTAATCCGGCACCCGTGATCGACGCGGCGTCGCCCGCGTGGATCTGATACGCTTCGCGCGCGGATGCCGTCAGAATCGCATAGACCGTCGACACGCTCTCGATCGTGAAGATCTGCCGGCCCGCGGGATATTCGCCCGGATTGAGATTGCGGTTCACGATGATGCCGTCGACGGGGCTCGTGATGCGCGCGCGTGCGATCTGACGGCCGATCTGCTCGGCGGTCGCGAACTGCGCGGCCGCGTCGTCGCGCGAAGCCGCGACCGTCGATGCCTGCAACCCCCGCGTCGCGGTTCCGTTGGCGCGCTGGCTCGCGACGGCGCTCGCCAGCGCCGCGCGTGCCGATACGATCGCTTGCCGATCGGTCGCGACGACGACGCGTTGTTCGTCGAGGTTCTGACGCGGCAGATAGCCTTGCGCGACGAGCTGCTCGTCGCGGGACTCGTTGCGCGATGCTTCTGCGAACGTCTCTTCGGCTTGTGCGACTTGTGCTCGTGCCTGACGCGTCTGGTTGGGCGCCTGCGCGAGCGTCAGCTGCGCGTTGAAACGCGTTTCGGACGTGCGGTCTTCGTCGGCCGTGCCCGTTCGTTCCGCGGCCGCGAGGCTCGCCTGCAAATCGTCGACGTCGAGCGCCGCGAGCAGCTGTCCGCGACGAACGCGATCGCCTTCCTGGACGTCGACTTCGCGCGCCGGTTCGTTGATGCTGTTCGATAGCGCGATCGTGGCGAACGGCGCGATCGTGCCGGGCAACGCGAGACCGGGAGCGATGGTGCCTTCGGAAACGGCGACGGTCCGGACGCTCTCGATCGTCGGGCCGGGCGACGGCGCCGCACCCGTCGTGCCGCCGCGCGAGCACGCGACACTTGCGAGCGCGAGCACTGTCGCTCCGAGGCGAGCGTTTCGCGAGGATCCGATGTCAGCGGCTCGCGCCGGTCGAACCGGTACTCGAGCTCGTCGTGCCGGCGCTCATGTTCGTCGACGAGCCCGCCGTGCTGCCGGTGCTCGAGCCGACGGAGCCGGAACCGACCGAACTCGACGCGGACGACGCGCCGTTCGCCGACGCCGCCGCCCCGCTGTTCGTCGAGCCCGTACCCGAGCCGCCGAGAACGCCGCTCGCGCCCATTGCGGAGCCGACGTCGCTATTCGCACTTCCCGTGCTGCCGACATCAACGGTCCCGACGGTGCTCGAACTCGTCGACGCGATGCCGGCGCTCGAACCGTTCGCCGTCTGCCCTTCCATTGTCGAAGACGAAGACGCGCCGTTCGTGTTCGAACTCGAGGTCGAGGAAGCGGCGCCCGTGGAGGACGCTCCGCCGGCTCCGCCGCCCGCGCTTCCCGTCGACGCGCCGATCGTGCCGCCGTTCGAACCGACCGCGCCTTCGCTGCCGCCGGTCGTCGAGGACGAGCCGGTATTCGAGCCGATGTTTTCACCCGACGTGCCCGGTTTCTCGCCCGGCATTACCTGCCAGCTACCCGCATCTTGCTTGCCGTGACGGAGGCCGAACACGACCGCGCTCGTGACGAGCGCGAGAACGAGAACCGAAGAGACGAGGATCGTCCTGATGGGACGGCGCGGACGGGCTGTGGGGTCGGCCATGCGGTCGGCTTACCCCGCGGCTTCCCCAGCTAATTCGAGTCGCGACGCTCGTTAGGAGTACGCTTCGCCGTCGGTGACGCCCGCCGCGCTCGCGGCCAGCTCGACGCTGCGCACGAGTTTACCGTACGAGACGAACAGCGCGGCGAGGGCGATGA
>CAJCIN010000037.1 GCA_903970385.1 Rhodospirillales bacterium
GAGCTTCGATTATCGCATCGTCGCGGCGCCGATAGGCCACGCGCGCGACCGCATGGCGCGTATCGGTCGCGATACGCCGGGCGTCCTCGTGCACGAGCCGGCGTCGCTGCGTTCGCGCCGTACCATCGCGCCGCCGCCAAAGCAGATACGCTCGCGGCATGCGCAGCCATGAGGTCGGAGGCGAGATCGCACTGCAGCTCTGGATGTCGGGAGCGCAGGGCGTGCGCTAATCGTGCTGGTTAGTTGTCGCTGGTTGCAGCGAGAGGCTCCTGATACACTTCAGGGACCGTCTCTTAAAAAGGAGTCCGCCTTGTCGCCTCTCGCTCGTGCGCGCCGTTTGTTCGGCGCGGTCTTTCTGATCATCGGCGTCGTGGTCGTCTTCGGCATCGCGTCGATAAGCGTGACGGATCGCGCTGCTGCCGCATCGCTCATCCAAAACGTCGCAAGCGCGATCTCGTGTTCGTCGACGGGTACGGCATCGTGTTTCACCGCGACGAACACGAGTTCGGGCATCGGAGTCTACGGTACGAGCAAGTCGGGCACGGGCCTTCGCGGGCTGAGCACCTCGAACAACGGGCTCAAGGCGACGTCGACCTCCGGCATAGGCGTCAATGGGCAATCGAGTTCGAACGACGGCGTGTACGGTCAGTCGACGTCGGGACCCGCGGGCGTCTTCGGCTACATGGCCAACGGAAATGGCGTCTACGGCTCTACTGATGGAGATGGGGGCGGTATGGGCGTCGTCGGTGCGAGCGCGAGCGGCTCCGGCGTGTATGGATCGAGCCAAAGCAGTATCGGCGTTTTCGGCATTACGAAGGGGAGCAACGGCAGCGGCATTTCCGGCCAAGCGGGAGGCGGGTACGGCGTCTCCGGCTTCACGTCCGGCGGCACCGCAATTTATGGATCCGACTCGGGTTCGGGCGGCCTTGCCGGTGCATTTCACAGCTTGGGTGAGGGCGTCGATATTTTCGCAGAGACGACCGGTCTCTATGTCGGAGTTCCCGGCGGAAACACATATTATCCGTTGTTCTTAGTCGGAGGGGGACAGTCGGCGTTCTACGTCGACGGAGACGGCGACATCTATTATCGCGGTAACGCGAACTCCGTCGCGCGCACGCGAGACGGCTTGTCCGCGACCGCGTACAACACCAAGACGACCGCTCCTACGCTTGAAGATACCGGTACGGCGCAACTCATTGGCGGTGTATCGACGGTGCGGCTCGATCCGCTCTTCGCGAGGACGATCGACGCGTCGACGCCGTACCGCATTTTCCTAACGCCGGCCGGCGATTCGCGTGGCTTGTACGTCGCGAGTCGAAGCACGGCTGGCTTCGTCATCCGCGAATCGCAGGGCGGACGCTCCTCGCTGAGTTTCGACTACCGTATCGTCGCGGCGCCGATCGGGCGATCGCGCGAGCATATGGCGCTCGTCGATCGCGATGCGCCGAGAGTCGTCCCGCACGTTCAGAACGCGCCGACGTTGCGCCGCGCTCTCGTGCCGCCGCAGCCTCGCCCGCAGCCGTAGTCTTCGGCCATGCGGCCGGGCGGCGGCAGGGATGTCCTTGCTGCAACCTGAGGAGGCGTGGCTGACGTCTTAGCCGCCGACATGTCAACCAAAGCCGGCGTTCACGACGCTCTTTTCCGGCCATACACGATTCGCGATCTCACGCTCCGCAATCGCATCGTCATGGCTCCGATGACGCGATCGAAATCTCCGGGCAGCGTGCCCGGTCCCGACGTTGCGGCCTACTATCGGCGGCGTGCCGAGAACGAAGTCGGGTTGATCGTGACCGAAGGGACGACGGTCGATCATCCGGTGTCGTCGATGGATGTCGACATTCCGAACTTCTATGGTGACGCGCTCGCCGGCTGGCGTCGCGTGGTCGAGGAAGTTCATGCGGTCGGCGGCGCGATCGCGCCGCAGCTCTGGCACGTCGGCAGTGCGCGTCGCGCGGATGGCAAGGTGCATAATCCGGACGTGCCGAGCGCGAGTCCGTCAGGCTACTCGCGTCCCGGCAAGCGTTTCGGCGATCCGATGACGGACGACGACATCCGGAGCGTCGTGCGCGGCTTCGCTGACGGAGCGCGCAATGCGCGCGAGATCGGTTTCGATGCGATCGAGATACACGGCGCGCATGGATATCTGATCGATCAGTTCTTTTGGGAAGCTCTCAACGAACGCGACGACGCGTACGGTGGCAGCGCCGCGGCGCGCGGACGGTTCGCGGTCGACATCGTCGAAGCGGTTCGCAAAGAGGTCGGCGACGACTACCCGATCATCTTTCGTTTCTCGCAGTGGAAGCAGCAAGACTACGATGCGAAGCTCGCGCGCACGCCGGAAGAACTCGGCGCATTTCTCGCGCCGCTATCGGCTGCCGGCGTCGACGCGTTTCATTGCTCCCAGCGTCGCTTTTGGGAGCCCGAATTCGAAGGCAGCGATCTGAACCTCGCGGGCTGGACCAAGAAGCTGACGGGCAAACCATCCATCACGGTCGGCAGCGTCGGGCTCACGGGCGAGTTCATCAGCGCGTTCGCCGGCGAATCGTCGGAGGCGGCGCCGATCGACGACCTCGTCGCTCGCGTCGAGCGCGGCGAGTTCGACCTCGTTGCGGTCGGACGGGCGTTGCTCGTCGATGCGGCGTGGGCGCGCAAGATCCACGAAGGCCGAACCGACGAATTGGCGCCGTTCACGCGCGAAGCGCTCGCGACGCTGTCGTGACCGGACTCGCGCGTTTTGGTATCGCTCTGCTCGTGCTCGGCACGCTCGCCGTTCGACCCGCGTTCGCGCAGACGTCGGCGGCCGACGACGATCTGCGCATGAGCGTCGCCGGCGGTGCTTGGCATCCCGGAAGGTTCGTTCCGTGCGCGGACGGCGTCGTGACGTTCTCGAGGTCGGATTCCACGGCGGCGAGTAATTCGCTATTCGAGACGCGGCCGTACCGCGCGTCGGCTTCCTTCGCGCTCGCG
>CAJCIN010000038.1 GCA_903970385.1 Rhodospirillales bacterium
GATGTATTTCTCGAACTCGATCTACGACACGGACAACAAGCTCTCGCACTTTTGCGAGAACTGCGAGAAAAAAGTCAAGGCGAACCACTAAGCCGTGCGACGAACGGCAGCCGCGATCGCGCTCTTCCTCGCGTTCGTAGCCGCCTCGGCGCGTGATGCGCGTGCCGACGATCTGTCCGTCATACAGGCCGTCGTCACGGCCTACCTGACGCAGAACGGCGTACAGATGCCGGGTGTGTTCCGCTATTACGAGCTCGTCCGCAGCGGACCATATGCAACGGTCGGCACGTCGCTCGGCACATCCGGCTACGGCGGCATGAACTTCGCCTTGTCCAAAACGAGTGGTAATTGGAAGATTTTGTTGCACGGCGGCGGACAGATGGCCCCCTCGGAGTTCATGGAAGCCGGTATTCCGAAGACGACGGCGCTTGCTCTCGCAGGTTCATCGTGTGGGTCGCGTTGGCAGAACCATGCGGTGTCGTCCGAGCTACTACGCAGAGCTCTTCGCATCGGACCATCGGTGATACCGAAGCGCACGATCGACGTCGCGTACCGGGGTCGACCTCAGAACGTCACGATCGTCGAGCCGCTCGAATCGCACGTTTGCGTTCTATGAGGCGCTCCGTTCGCTCGACCTTCCGCTCTTTCGCAGTCGCCAGTGCGACGAACGCGGCGCTTTGTTGCAACCATGGATTGAGATGCGGCCGGCTCGTATCGTAGGCGACGCGAACCGTCGATCGCGAGGATCTCGTCCCGTTTCTCGTTTCCGAGTTTCAGCGCGAGACCTCGATTCGAAAGCGACGCGAACGCGCGTCCTCCAACGTAGCCCATGATTCCGCCGAACATCGGCCGAAACGACAATTCGAGATCCGCCACGGCCGCGCGTTCCACGGCGGCCTGAAGATTCTTCGGATCGTGGTCCGTTAGGGCGCTTTCGTCGCCGTCGCTTTGAAGAACGTGTAGCAGAAGACGCCGTCCGGATCGGCGGTCCGGTGCAGGTCGGCGATCCCGCGATCGAAGTCTGCCTCGCTGATGATCTCCGCTGCGAGGGCGGGGGCGCGAATGCCCGCGATCATCGCCGTGAAGGTGTTCCTCGTGAAGCCTTCGACGAGTTCGGGCTTACTCGCGTCGACGTACACCATTCGCGGCGAGACACGAACGTTCGAAAATCCGGCGTCGTCGAGGAGCGGGTACAACTCGCGTCCGATCAGCGCGTTGCCGTGAGCACGCTCCTGGAGGATCACCTGAGCGTTCACCGCCCTGCTCGCGTAGTCGCTCCGCGGCGAAAAAAACGTCGAGCCGTGGTCGCCCTCGATCAGCGTGATCGTCCCACCGGGTTTGAGCACCGTCGCGAGCGCTGACAAGGCCTCGACCGGGCGATTCAGATGCTCGAGAACGAAGCAGACGAAGACGTGATCGAACGTGCTCGACGCGAATGGAAGATCGAATATGTCGGCTTGCGCGAACGTTACGTTCGTCATGCCCCGGGCGTCGACGAGCTCGCGCGCTCTCGCGAGCGACGACGAGGAAACATCGATCGAGGTGATGCGTGCGCCCGGGCTCTGCGCTGCGAGAACGATCGTCTGCGCTCCGACTCCGCAGCCGGCCTCGAGGACGCTCGCGCCCGGTTCGAACGTCGTATCCGGGTGCAGCAGCTCCGACAGCGTCGACGCCTGATCTTGCAGCCGGATGCCCTCTCGTGCATCGTAGCCGTGAACGTATGTCATCTCGGTGTTTTCGAGAAGCGGTTCGTGCGGTGCCTTCAGCGCAACGGTACGGTTCGATCACCCGAAGCTTCGTCTGCGAGAACGTCGAAAGCGAAGACCCTCAAAACGAACCGCCGGGCGCGAGGCTGCGATACGCGTCGAGTACGTCGCGACGCGAGACGACGCCGCGCAGGTGGCCGTCGCCGTCGACGACCGGCACGATGCCGGTGTCCCCATCGAGCATGTGCGGAATCGCCCGTTCGAGAGACTCGTCGCCGGTGAACGTCGTCAACGCGGGCGACGCGATGGCGTCGACGAGTCCGTCCGGGTCCGCGGCGATTGCGGCGACCAGATCGCCGACCGCGACGAAGCCGAGAAACGCGTCGTCCGCGCGGAGGAGCGGAACGTGCGCGTCGGTCGCGCCCGTCACTCGTGCGGCCAGATCGCGCACGCGTTCGCCGGATAGCGCGACGACGGCGGGCGCACGCGTCAAGCTCGTGACGAGCACGTGCGCGAGCGGCCGCGGTTTACGGACGGCGCCCCAATCGATGCCGCGCCGGAGCAACTTCATTTCGTAGACGGTAGCACCGAGGAGGCGCCGCCCGACGAGCGACGAGATGACGGTAGCGATCATGAGCGGTAGCACGATCGTGTAGTCGCCGGACATTTCGAAGACGATCACGATCGCCGTGATCGGTGCTTCGGCGGCTGCGGCAAATGCAGCGGCCATGGCGACGAGCGCGTAGGCCGGCGCGGGGGCCGTCCACGCGGGAAAGGTTGCGTGGACGACCGAGCCGTACGCGTCGCCGATCATCGCGCCGCCGAAGAGCGATGGAGCGAAGACGCCGCCGCTACCGCCGAAACCGAGCGTGAGCGATGTCGCGAGTGGTTTCAGGAATGCGAGCGCGAGGCCCGCGCCACCGGCCGTATGACCGTCGAGCGTTCGCTGGATCGCATCGTAGCCGACACCGAGGACGTCGGGCGCGAGCACTGCGATCGCGCCGACGCAGCCGAAGCCGAACGCACCGAGGACGGGCGCGGGAAGGTTGATGCGCTCGACCGCGTCCTCGATCGCGTACAACAGGCGTACGAAACCCCACGCCCAGGCGGCGCACACGAGTCCGAGCACCGCATAGAAAACGAGCTCCCGCGGCGATACGAGAACGAAATTCGCGGCATCGAACGACGGGCGATTGCCGAGATACGCGCGCGAGATGACGGCCGCGATGACGCTCGATACGACGATGACGGCGAAGGAACGCGGTGCGAAGTCGCCGAGGATGACCTCGCTCGCGAAGAATACCCCGCCGATCGGAGCGTTGAACGTCGCCGAGATACCGGCGGCCGCGCCGCATGCGACGAGCGTGCGCACGACCGGAGCCGGCGCGCGTACCGCCCTTCCGAGGACGGAGCCGATCGCGGAACCGATCTGAACGATCGGTCCCTCGCGCCCGCAACTTCCACCGAAACCGATGGATGTCGCCGACGCGAGCGCTTTGACGGCGATGACGCGCGGACGGATCGTTCCTCCATGCAGCGCGACCGCGGCCATCACTTCGGGCACGCCGTGGCCACGAGCTTCGGGCGCGAAGCGCGCCGCAATCCATGCAGCGACCGCACCACCCGCAGCCACGACCGCGACGAGCGCGAGAGCGTGCGGTATCGTTGCGGCGAGCGCGGGGACGGCGCGGTCGAACGCAAAGCCGTGCTCGAAATCGATGAGATCGCGAAAGCCGATGGCGCCGAACCCGCCGCCGACCCCGACCACGACTGCAGCGGCGAGCAAATACGTACTCTGCGAGAGCACGAGCCGCCCGAGATGCAGCTCGAAGCCGCGCGGACCTTCACGATAGCGGACGCGCGGCACGCTCACTCGGCCCTCCGCGGTCGGCGCTTCGTCGCTCGTGGTGAACCCGAATCGGCGTGTCGCGTCATCGTAAGACCCGGGCGTCCGCGAGCGTGATGCGGCGTTCGCGCCCGTCGTGATCGACCACGAGCGAACCGTCGTCGTCGAGGCGGCGTGCGGTCGCATCGATCGGCGTCGCCTCACCGTCGATCGCGATGCGGTACGGCGTGCCCGCGAGCCGCGCCAGGCCTTCCCACGCGCGCGCGATACCGGCGGGATCGTCGAGCTGCGCGAGGCGCAACTCGTACGCTTGCAAGACGGCGGCGAGCACCGCATCGCGTTCGACGCCGGAAACGACGTCCGACAGAAACGCCGGTGGCGGTTCGATCGCCTCGAGCGCGGCGTCGTGCGCCGGACGCGTGACGTTGATGCCCGTCCCGCAGCCGACCCACGCTTCGTCGCCCGCGATGCGCGACACGCACAAGATGCCGCAACACTTGCGACCGTCGATCAGCAGATCGTTCGGCCATTGCAACGTCGCGCGAATGCCCGTCGCGGCTTCGATGCCGTCGGCGACCCCGAGCGACGTCCAGAACGTCAGCGCCCACAGCGCGCTCGGGGCGAGCGGCCGCGGCAGAATCGTCGTGAAGAGCAGCGAGCTTCCCGGCGGCGCGACCCACGCGCGCGCTTTGCGACCGCGGCCCGCGCGTTGATAGTCCGCGAGCAGCACCGCACCCGCGGCATCGGGCTGCCCGAGCAACGCGAGCGCGTCGTCGTTCGTGCTCTCGGTCTCGGCGACGGAGCGGACGGTGAAGAGGCCGTGCGTCACGCGTGTGCCGGCAACGCCGCGTGCGCCATCGCGAGCGTGTGACCGAGCGCGTCGCCCGCGATCGTGCCGTGACCGGGGATGACGTGGCGCGCCGCGGCGTATCTGCGCATCACGTTGCGCACCGTTTGCGGATACGCGCCGATCACCGCGTCGCCGAGATTCCCGAGATCGGGCGCCGTCGTCGCTTTCACGAGACAGCCGCCGAAAAGGACCGCATCGCTCGGAATCCACGCGACGACGTTGTCGATCGTGTGGCCCGCGCCCGGATAGAAGACCTCGATGCCGCCGACCGTGTGCGGATGCTTCTCGACGTCGTGCAAGGGACGCGGCGCCGGGTGACCGTTGTCGAGCGCGAGACCGATCGTGAGCGGATTTCCGAACGTCGGGATGCCGCGCTTTGCGAGCGCGTCGATTCCGCCAACGCGATCGGTGTGGAAATGCGTCGCGATCGCCGTCGCGATCGGCGGCATGCGAAGCGCGGCCCAAGCATCGACGATCGCGTTCGCATCCGTATCCGACCAGCCGGTATCGACGAGCGTCGCGCTCGATCCGTGTACCACGATGGCGCCGTTCGCGGGATAGTCGTCGCCGTGCCCGAGATCGTGCGTGGTCGTGTGCACCCACACGTGCCGCGACAGGCGTCCGAGCCACAACCGATCGGCGATACGTCGCATGCGCGGAAACGCGATCTCGAGTTCCTTCGGGTCGCCCGTGCGCGCCGATGCGGCGACCGGCGCCGCCAATACGGCCGCGGAACCCGCGACGAACGCGCTTCTCGTACACATCCGCGCACCGTTCGCCACGAACCAGGCCCCGACTGCCGGCGCCGCGTACTCAAGGCGGCGCTATGGCAAACGAACGAACGCTCATCCTCTGCAAGGCCGACGCCGTGGCGCGCGGCCTCGTCGGAGAAATCCTCGCACGCTTCGAGCGTCGCGGCTACGCGATCGCCGCGATGAAGATGCTCGTCGTCGACGAAGCGCGCGCGAAGCAGCACTATGCGGAGCACGACGGCAAGCCGTTTTTCAAGGGACTCGTCGAGTACCTCACGAGCGCACCGATCGTCGCGCTCGTGATCGAGGGTAGCGATGCGATCGAAGGGTGCCGCGCGTCGATCGGCGCGACGAATCCGATCAAGGCCGCACCCGGTTCGATCCGCGGCGACTACGGTCAGACGATCGGGCGCAATCTCGTGCACGGTAGCGATTCGCCCGATAGCGCGAAGCGCGAGATCGGGATCTGGTTCCAACCGAGCGAGATCTTCGCGCGTCCCCACGACCTCGAAAAGTGGCTCGTCTCGAACTGATCTCGGCGGTCTAGCGCTCGGAGGGAACGGGTTGTCGCACTTCATCTCGGTTCCGACCAACGAGAACGGCATCTTTTTCGATCCGTCGCTTTCGTCGACCATCGACGAGGCCGTAGCCGACACTCCGTTCGCGTTCCAGGACGTCTTCCTGTACTCTCACGGCTGGGCGACGGATGCCGATCAGTCGATGAGTTCGTACAGCCGTTTCTCGATCGAGCTTGCACGCCAAGTGATGTTGCTCGGCGGCGTCGCGCCCTCGCCGTTGCCCGATCCGCCACGGAACGCGCTCGGGATCGGTATTCATTGGCCGTCGGAGATCACGGAAGATCCGAACAGCCCGCTCAACGCCGCGCAACTCTTCACGTTTTACACGATGGGGCATCGCGCCGATGCCGTCGGTAAGAACGCCGTGTACACGATCTTGCGAAAGACGCTGCAGTCGCGCACAGGAAGCGCCTTACCGCTGCGGATCTTCCTCCTCGGGCACAGCTTCGGTTGTAAGGTCGTATGCGCGGCGCTTCAAGATCTGCAAGTCGACATCGCGAACGGTACGATCTCGATGCCGGCGAGCGTTTTGTTTCGCATCGTGCTCCTCGAACCCGCGACCGATAACGATCATCTCGAGAGCGGCGATATTTACGGCAACGTCGCCGACATCCACGATCTGCGACTGCTGATGACGCACTCGGATCTCGACGACGCGCTCACGAAGTGGTACCTCGAGGCCGGCCGTGCCGTGAACCTCTTCCATCCGAAGCCGGCGCTCGGCGCCGTCGGTGCGACCGCGACGACGCTCGCGCAGTTCGGCACGAACGTCGCGTTCCCGATCGAGCCCGGCTTCGCTCCGTCGGAAGCGGCGGCTCATTCCGAGCGCTTCCTCGTCGCGGACCTCACACCGGTGCACGAGGAGCGCGAAGCGTCCGGGCGCGCGCCGTCCGGCGGAATCGCCGGCAGTCACTCCGACATCTACTTTCTCGAAGTCTACAACTTGATCGCGGGCTTTCTCTTCTCATAGAGCCGCACGAGCGTCATGCCGCGAGGCGCAGCGGATGTTCGGCGGCGTGGATCTCCGCACGGCTGCCCCACGGGAAGCGGAGAAAATCGTCCTCGATGCCGTCGCCGAAGATCACGCCGCCCGACGTCATCTCGGACGTGACGGTGAGCGCCGATCGCGCGATCGTCGCCGTCGTCAGACCCGTGCCGTAGCCCGGTCCGGGAAACGCTTCGCGCACGTACAGCGCGAGATCGGACGCCGTCGGCGCCGGCGGCGCGACCGACTCGCGCCGTTCGAGCACCATCGAACGCGCCCAACCGGTCGAGCCGGTCCCCGTGGCCACGATCAAGCCCGACGACGATTGCCGTTCCTCGCGCGTGCCGAGCGCGATCCGGTAGCGCGCCGATTGATGGCTGCGGTGACCGACGAAGAGTTCGTTGAGCGCGCGCAAGCGTTGGCCGTCGTCGAGCCGCACCTCGGCCATCGTGCGCTCCTCGTACTCGATGCGCTCCGCCACGGCGCGCGCGATCAGCGCGTTCGCTTTCTTCGGTGCGTGACGGACGAGCACGCCCTCGTACGTCGACGGATCGGGATTGACGCCGATCACCACTTGCGTCTCGAGATACTTCGCGACGTTCGGCACGAGGCCGTCCTGACCGATCGCGACGACGACGTCGCCGGGATCGAACGCGAACGTCGCGAGATCGTCGCGCCCGATCCGCGCGCGCCGCCACGACGTCAACAGACCGTTCAGGACGAGCGTGACCGCCGCGGCTTGCAGGCGGTCGCGCTCGATCAGGTCGTCGAGGTTGCGGCCCTGCTCGCGCAGCGCGAAGCGCGCCTGCTCGCGGGTGCCGTGCTCCTCGACGAGCAGTTGGAGTTCGGTCGGTCGCGTGACGACGACGACGCGAGGGAACGTATCCGCCATCTCATTTCTCCGGCCGCGCCGTGCCGCTCGTGAAGCGCGAGAGGAACGAGGTGACGAGATCGGGCGTGACCTGGAGATTGTCGATGTGATCGATGCGTTCCGCAAACGCCGCGGCCGCGACCGTCGCGAGCACGGGGCTCGGCGCGTCGCGCAGCACGTCGAGCCATTCACGCTCGAGCTTCTTGTGCGCGCCGTCGACCGTCTCGATGCGTCGCGCCTCGGCGTCGGCCGCGATCTGTCCGTTCTCCGCGGCATCGAGCGCCTTACGCTTCTCGTTCTGGCCCTCTTGCTCGACGAGATATTCTTCACGTTTCGCGAGCTCGATGCGGTTCTGCATCTCGTTCTCGGCGATCGCGCGTTCTTTCTCGACGGCGAGCGCGCGACGCCCGAAGGCCGCTTCGTCGGAGTCTTGTTTGATGCGCTCGCGCACCGGCGCCTCGATCGCTTTCTCGAGATCCGGATTCGGGCGGATCCCCGTCATGCGCACGGCGGTCACCGTCAATCCGAACTCCGGGAGTTGCGGTGCGCGCGCGAGCGCCGTGTCGATCGCCTCGCGCACGCGGGAGATGCCGTCGGTGAGCACGTCGTGGATCGGCGAGCGCGCGAGATAGCGGAGCACTTCTTCCTGCGCGAGTTGCGAGAGCAGTGCCTCGATGCGACCGATCGGTTCGCGGACGTATTGCCCCGTGCGCAGATCGATCGCGAAGTTGACGCGTTCGGCGAGACGTTCCGGTTCGCTCACGCGATACGTCACGACGCCTTGCACCGTCACGTCCTGATAATCGCTCGTGCGGCCGTGGACGGCGAGTACGAGATCGCGATCGTCCACGGGGAGTTCGGCGACGCTTTCGCTGAGCGGCCAGACCCAGAGCGCGAGGCCGCGGCCGCTGCCGACGAGCCGCTCGCCGTGATAGTGGAGCACGTGCGACGTCGGGACGGCCCGCACGTGGCGCACGAAGGGGAAGTAGCGTATCTCAGCCATGGGGCACGTTCTTTCTCGCGCTGACGCGATAGAGGGAAGCGGGACGGTGGCCGACGCCTTCTTGCATGGCACCCGTCTCCTCGAGTTCGCCCGACGCCAGCATGCGACGCCGAAAGGAGTCTTTGTTGACGGTCGAGCCGTTGATGATTTCGTGAACGCGTTGCAGTTGCAACAGCGTGAAGCGTTTGGGAAGGAGCGCGTACCCGACCGGCGCGTACGCGAGCTTGCCGCGCAAACGCTTGACGACCATACCGACGATCTCGCCGTGGTCGAACGCGACCTTCAGGCGGCGTTCGTTCGGTGCGAGCAACTCGACGGCGCCGCCCGTTTCACCGGCCCACGGTACGCGAATCGCGGCGAGGCACTGATCCGCGCCGATCGCGACGCGGCGCAGCTTCTCCGGCGGAACGAGCGCGTAGTACGCGACGCTGATGACGCGCGTCCGCGGATCGCGGACGGGTTCGCCGAACGTGTACAGCTGCTCGAGATACACGCCCGTCAGGCCGGCCTTCGTCGCGAGCACGCGCTCTGCCGTCGCATCGAGCGATTCGTCGAGTCGAACGAATCCGCCGGGCAGCGACCAGCTATCGCGCTGCGGATGTTCGTTCCGCCGGATGAGCAGCGTTTGAAGGCGGTCGTCGTCGATCGTGACCAGCGCGACGTCCACGGCGACCGACGGACGGGGAAAGGCATTCGCGTCGTAGGTTTTGAGAAATTCGTTTTCGGTCGTGTCTGCCATCCGCCACCTCTTGTATGCACCAAGCATATATGCACGTCGCATAAAAGTCAAGTGTCGCGGCCCGCGCGAAACTCCGCGGACATGAGCGAGCCGGTCTCGGGCAGCGCGCCGCAGCAGCGTTACAACGGCGTATCGCTCGACGAGCGACGGACGCTGCGGCGCGAGCGCCTCGTCGCGGCCGCCGCGGATCTCTACGGCGAGCACGGCTATCGGAACGTCACCGTGCGCATGATCTGCCAGCGCGCCGGCCTCACCGAGCGGTATTTCTACGAAGCGTTCGCCTCGAGCGAAGACGTGCTCGTCGTCGCCGCGCGGACGCTCGCGCGCGCGACCATCGATCGCATGCGCCATTTGAGCGAGACGACGCCCGGCGATCGCGACGCGAAGACGCTCCGCATGCTCAAGGGCTACTATCGCTCGCAACTCGACGAGCCGTCGAAGGCGCGCGTGTTCACGCTCGAGTTTCGCGGCATCTCCGCAGCCGCCGACGCGGAGTTCGAGCGGATCCTCGACCTCTTCGCGGACCTGATCGTCGAAACGCGCGACCCCGAACGGCGCGGCCGCGCGGCGACCGACGCACTCGTGCGCCGCGGCCTCGTCGGCGGCGTGCTCGCCATCACGCGCGCGTGGATCGAGGGCGGCTATCGCGAACCGATCGACGACGTCGTCGCGGCCGCCGCGTCGCTCTGCGGCATCGCCGATTGAGGCCGCTTTCCAGGGCTTGACGATCCATCACCGTTGGGTTATGTTTTAGCCGTGGCGAGTCATACCGCGAACGACGTGCTCAAGGCGCTTTCCGACCCGACGAGGCGCGGCATCTTCGAGCACTTGGTCCGCGACGGCGAGCTAACGGTGCGCGCCTTGACCCTTCACGCCGGCGTGTCGCAGCCCGCGGTGTCCAAGCACCTCGGCGTTCTCAAACTTTCCGGCTTGGTACGCGAACGGCGTGCGGGTCGTGAGACGCACTTGCGCGCCGAGCCGAAGGCGCTCGCGCCGCTCGTCGACTGGATTTCGATGTACGGCGCATTTTGGCGAGGTCGCTTCGACGATCTCGAACTCTTGTTGAATAGGATGGAGTCATGACCGAAGAATCGACCGAGACGCTCTCCGTCGTCGTCGAACGCGAGATGCCGCACGCACCGGAGAAAATCTGGCGCGCGCTCACGCAACCGCACCTCATCGAGCAATGGCTGATGAAAAACGACTTCGAGCCCGTCGTCGATCGCGCGTTCGCGTTTCGCGCGGACTGGGGCGAGGTCGCCGGCACGGTCCGGGAAATCGAACCGAACAAAACGCTTTCGTACACGTGGGAAGCGTTCGGCCTCGAAAGCGTCGTCACGTGGACGCTCATCCCGACGAGCACGGGGACCACGGTTCGCATGGAGCAGTCGGGCTTCAAACCGGATCAGAAGCAGGCATACAACGGCGCCAAAGCCGGTTGGCCGCAACACTTCACGGCGCTCGAAACCGTCGTCGCGAGCTTGGGTTGATGGCGGTCAAAAAAGGGCTCGTCGCGACGGACGAGATCGACAAGTTGATCGCGGAAACGAACGACTGGCGCGGCGATACGCTCGCGCGCGTGCGCAAGGCGTTCCTCGCGGCGGACAAAGCGATCGTCGAGGAATGGAAGTGGATGGGCAGCCCGGTGTGGTCGTGCGACGGCATCATCGCGGTCGGCAACGCGCACAAGAAACACGTGAAGGTCACCTTCGCGAACGGCGCGCACATCGCGGATCCCGACAAGGTCTTCAACAACGGATTCAATGGCAACAAGTGGCGGTCGATCGACTATTTCGAAGGCGATAAAGTCGCGACGACCGCGCTGAAAAACCTCGTGAAATCCGCGGTCGAGTACAATCGCACGAAAGCGCGAGAAGCGAAAGAGAAGAAGAAAACGCATTGACAACGGTCGTTGTCAGATGCAAAATGGGCGGATGAGCGTCGCCGACATCGAGACCATCGCGCGCAACGGCACGGCAGGCGGCCACGCCGTCGAGCATCTCGACACGATCGTCGTCGGGGCGGGGATTTCCGGCATCGACGCCGCGTATCGGCTGCGCGAGCGCAATCCGAAGATGACGTACGCCATCCTCGAGGGTCGCGCGACGCTCGGCGGCACGTGGGATCTCTTCCGCTATCCCGGCATCAGGTCGGACTCCGACATCGTCACGCTGGGTTTTCCGTTCCGGCCGTACGCCGGCGAGAAGTCGATCGTCGACGGAACGACGATTCGCGAGTACGTCGCCGACACGGCGCGGCACTTCGGCATCGATCGCAAGATCCGGTACGGTCATCGCGTCGTGTCGGCGGAGTGGTCGAGCGCGAGCGCTCGTTGGACGATCGTGTGCGACGTCGACGGGCATACGCGTACGTTCACCTGTTCGTTTCTGCTCGGCTGCGCCGGCTACTACGATTACGAGGGCGGCCACACGCCGGAATGGGCCGCCCTCGACACGTTCGGCGGCCGCGTCGTGCATCCGCAATTCTGGCCGGGCGATCTCGACGTTACCGGCAAACGCATCGTCGTCATCGGCAGCGGCGCGACCGCGGTGACGCTCGTGCCCGCGCTCGCCGAAACGGCCGAACACGTGACGATGCTGCAGCGCTCGCCGTCGTACGTCGCATCGTTGCCGTCGAGCGACGCGATCGCGATAAAACTGCGCGCGTCGCTCCCGCGCGGAATCGCGGACGCGCTCGTGCGCTGGAAGAACATCGCCTACAGCTCGTATACCTATCGCCTCGCGCGCACGCAGCCGAAACGTTTTCGCGCGATGCTGCGCGGCGGCGTACTGCAAGCGTTCGGTGCGGCGTACGATGAGACGCTCCACGACGTCGACGTCCACTTTAACCCCGCCTACGAACCGTGGGATCAGCGGCTCTGCCTCGTTCCGGATAGCGATCTGTTCCGCTCGCTGCGCAAGGGTCACGCGTCGATCGTCACGGGTCACATCGCGAACTTCACGCACGACGGCATCCGTCTCGAAGACGGCCGCATCATTCCGGCCGACGTCGTCGTGAGCGCGACCGGTCTCACGATGAAGATGTTCGGCGGCATCGCGATGACGGTCGACGGAACGCCGGTCGACGTCTCGAAGCGGCTCGTCTACAAGGGTACGATGCTCGAAGGCGTACCGAACTTCGCCTTCGCGTTCGGCTACACGCACTCGTCGTGGACGCTCAAGGTCGATCTCAACGCGCGCTACGTCGCGCGACTGATGCGCTACATGAAGCGTCGCCGGCTCGCGATCGCGATGCCGCTGCCGCGCGGCGACGTCGCGCGCGAACCGCTGCTCGGTCTGACGTCGGGGTACGTGCAACGTGCCGCGGCCCGGTTGCCGCTCGTCGGACCGTTCCCGTGGCGCACGCGCGACAATTACGTGCTCGATCTGATCGCGCTCCTGACGGGGCGCATGGCCGACGGCACCTTACGCTTCGCGAAGAAGCCGCGTGGAACGCGTTCTGCCGCGCGCACGAACGGCATCGCCGATCTTCGTGACAAGCTCGTGCTCGTCACGGGCGGCGGCGCCGGGATCGGCCGTGCGATCGCACTCGCGTTCGCGAAACGCGGCGCGCATCTCGTTCTGTCGGACGTCGATCGCGACGGCCTCGCGAAAGTGAGCGCCGAGGTCGAACGGCTCGGCGTGCGTTGCGCGACCTTCGTGGCCGACGTCTCCGACGAAGACGCGATGAAACGACTCGCGGACGACGTCGCGCGCGACGCGGGCGTACCCGACGTGCTCGTCAACAACGCGGGCATCGGCTATCTCGGGCCGTTCCTCGAGAGCCCGCTCGACCATTGGCGCCGCATCCTCGGCGTCAACGTCGTCGGCGTCGTCAACGGCTGCTACTATTTTCTGCCGAAGATGATCGCCGCCGGTGGCCGGCGTCGCGTCGTCGTCATCGCATCCGGTGCCGCGCTCTATCCGCCGCCGAACGCGGCCGCCTACGGCGCCTCGAAAGCGGCCGCGTTCAGCTTCGCCGAGTCGTTGAAGATGGACCTCATCGGCACGGATGTCGGCGTCACGACCGTCTGTCCCGGCATCACGAACACCGGCATCGTGCATCGCCCGTCGGGCGATCCGTCGCCCGCGGTCACGGAAGAGCAGATCGCACGCATGCGCGAGCACTACGTGAAGAAGGGCCTCACGCCGGAGGCGGTCGCGGATGCCGTCGTGCGAGGTGTGGAACGCGGCGAAGATGTCGTGCTCGTCGGTGCCGCCACGCATCTCATCTACAACCTGCGCCGTTTCTCTCTCCCGCTCACGCGACGCGTGAACTACGATGGCGCAAAAGCGGCCGGTTTCCGGTAATCGCGGCGGAGGTCGCTGCTCCGCGTGCGGTAAGAGACCGTATGACGACGAGAGAATCGATCTCTGCGATGTACGCCGCGTTCAACCGGCGCGACGTCGACGCCGCGTTCTTGCCGATGAGCGAGGCCGTGAGTTGGCCGAAAGCGTCCGAGGGCGGCCGCGTCGTCGGGAAGCGAGACATTCGAGCCTACTGGTCGCGTCAGTGGGCGGAGTTCGATCCTCGCGTCGACGTGCTCGACGTCGTCGATCGTGAAGACGGCACCGTCGCCGTCGAGGTCCGTCAGCTCGTAAGAAGCATGCACGGCGACGTCTTGTCGGACACCGAACTTCGGCACGTCTATACGTTCGCGAACGGCCTCATCGAGCGCATGGACATCGAGGACGGCGCCGGAACGCCGGACGGTCCGTCTACGGCCTTCTCGGCCGGCGCGTAACGGTCGCGACGCGTTTCGAGAACGGGCGAATCCCGTGCGACTCCATGCGGAGCTCGTACTCGACGAGATCGTCCTCGGCGTTCGCCGCAGCGAGGCCGCCGCCGGTCGCCGCGATGTCGCGCAGCAGCGGCAGCATGTCGGCACCGTTGTTGTAGAGGTCGCGGAACAGCAAGAGCGCGGCGACGCGCCCCCGCACCACGGCTTCGGGCCGCCCGAGCAGCTTCCAGAGTGACGCCGCGATGCCGCGCCGCTCGATTTCCGCGGCGACGTGAAAACTCTCGACGCCCGCCGGCCGTTGCCGGTCGACGCCCGGGCGATCGAGCTGATCGTCGTAGCGGCGCGCGTAGATCACGAGCCAGTACGCATACTCGTCGATCAGCGCTTCGTCGGTGAACGAGCGGATCAAACCGAGGAATTGCGGATCGACCGTCAAGTCGTCGCGTTCTTGTCTCCGCCTATCCTCGCCCACGTCCCGGTCGTTCGTCCGAACGGGCGCGCGATACTACAGAATCGCATCCACGTGTGTCTCGCGCGCGGCGCACGTGCGATTGTAAAGATTCGGAATGCGCCGCCTGACACATTTTCGGCGACGACGGCGTTCGATCTCAGCAATGTCGGAAAAAGTTTGGTTCGTTACCGGAGCGTCACGCGGCTTCGGCCGCATCTGGGCGGAGGCCGCCCTCGAGCAGGGCGATCGCGTCGCCGCCACGTCGCGAAAGCTCGCCGACGTCGCGAGCCTCACGGAGCGCTTCGGCGATCGCGTGCTTCCGCTCGCCGTCGACGTCACCGACACGCAGCAGGTCAAAGACGCCGTGGCCGCAGCGCACCGCCGTTTCGGACGTCTCGACGTCGTGCTCAACAATGCCGGGTATTCTCTCGTCGGTACCGTCGAAGAAGTGCACGAGGACGACGTACGCGCGCTCTTCGATACGAACGTCCTCGGAACGCTGCGCGTCATCCAAGCCGCGCTCCCGATCCTGCGCGAGCAGCGCAGCGGCCACATCGTCGGCGTTTCGAGCGTTCTCGGGTTGATCGGGACGCCGCTTCTTGGGCTTTACAGCTCGTCGAAGTGGGCGTTCGAGTCGCTCCACGAGGCGCTCGCCCAAGAGGTCGCGTCGTTTGGCATCAAGGTCACGATTCTCGAACCGGGTGCGTATGCGACCGAATTCGGCAGCGCCGCTTCCATCAAGGTCGCGGACGGCCTCGAAGAATACGCGGGCATGCGTGAAGCGTTCGTGCGTCGGCTCTCGACCATGGACCAAGGCGATCCGCACGCGACGCCGGACGCCGTCCTCGCGGTGATCGACGCCGACGATCCGCCGCTTCGCTTCTTCGTCGGCAACACCGGACTGCCGCGCGTGCGCGACGCGTATCGCGCGCGCCTCGATCTCTGGCAAGAGTGGGCCGAATTATCGGATTCCGCTCAAGGCCCACCGACGAAAGGCGTGATCTCGCTGTAACGCTCGAATGGTTTACGTGCCTTTTTCCGCTCCGACGTAGTGGATGAGCTTGAAGATGAAGGACGGCGTCGTCGAGAGTTGGCTCGCGTCGCCGTAGCCGAAGTAGAGATCGTCGTGCGGCGAGCGATGATGGAAGGCGAACGACAGATTCCACGCGCCGGTGCACGGCGCGACGCCCTTGAGCTGCGACAGCGTCACGACCGTGGTGCAACTCACGGGCGCCGCGGCGAAGACGTCGGGCGGCGTGCCGATGATGCGCCGCACGCCGAGCGAGAACGTCGAGTTCGAGGACGCCGCGAGCGT
>CAJCIN010000039.1 GCA_903970385.1 Rhodospirillales bacterium
GGAGCGACGGTGTGCGAGAGGGCGACGGCGAGCGCACCGAAAGCGATCGCGACGCCGTACGGGAGCTTGATCGAGCGGACCGGCGGCGTGGCGACGGTGCCCTTATAGAAAAACGGGCGGAGCATGCCGGTCGCCGACGCGAGAACCGGTCGCAGGGAGCCGGTGGCGAGCGCCATGGCGACCGCGAGAAGACCTCCGCCGATCGCCGTGTACAAGAGGAACGGAATCGCATCCGGGAATCCGAGCGCGCCCCCGGCGGCCGCGATCAACTTCACGTCACCGCCGCCGAGCCAGCCCATCGAAAAGAAGAACGTGCCGATGACGAGCGTGGCGAGCACGATCGCGATGCTCGCGAGCGCCGGCACGATGCCGTGCGTGGCCGCGAGCGCCGTTCCGGCGAGGGCGAGCGGGATCGTCACGGCATTGGGAATCGACCGAGCTCTTAAATCGGTGACGACCGCGATGGCGCATGCGACGAGCACGCAGGCGATGGCAATGGTCAAGTGCTTGTGGCTCGCTGTCCCATAGTGAGTGCAGTGGTACTGAAAATATGTTCGGCATGCGGCACGAGAAACTTCAGCGAGCACTCAGCAATGCGCGCCGTCACGCTCGCGGCACGACCCGGCGCCGTTCGGCCGTCCGGAAGTGTGCGCCACGTCTAAAGACAGCGAGCGACACGGGAATCTTCTAAATCCGAAGCGAGCGCGCTCCGAATCATGTAGGGTCGGCCGGAGAGGCCAACGGGACACTCACTCACTACCGACCCCGCCCGATCTTAGTCGGGGGGTCTACATGCAAAGGATCTCACACGTGAAGAACTTCGTTTCGATGCTCAAGGACGACGCGGGCCAGGGCCTCGTCGAGTACGCGCTCATTATCGCCCTCGTCTCGATCATCGCGATCGCGGCCCTCAAGTTCCTCGGCGGCAAGGCCAGCAACACGCTGAACAACGCCGCGAACGCGCTGTCCAACTAATCGACTCCGGTCGATGCGCCGCGAGGCTGCCGGTTCGCCGGCAGCCTCGCGCTGCGTTATCCGGTATCCGCTCCCGGCCGATACAGCGAACGGAGGCTACGACGCCGCCGAGCGCTTTCGTTCTTTTTTAGGGATCCGACATTGAAGTACGCGTATCTCGTCATCGGCGTCTTCGCGGCACGTTTTTTCTCGACCGCGATCGCTTTTCCGCAGGCCGACGGCGATCTCGCCTGGCAGCGCTGGCTCGGCGAAACGATCCTGCGCACGCGCGCGATCCCGCGCTCGCTCGGGCCCGAGACCTTTTCCGCCCCGGGCGCCGAGTGGATCCCGCAGGAGTGGCTGTTCTCGCTCGGCGCCGCGGTCGCGCGGGGATCGCTCTGGCCGTTCTTCGCCGGTCTCATCGCGCTTTGCGCGACGGTCGCGCTCCTACTCACCGCGTGGCGCGCGCACCGTCGCGGCGCGTCGCCGCTCGCCGTCGCGCTCGGCACGTCGCTCGCCGCGATCGCGATTCTCGAGTCGTTCGGCGTTCGCGCGCAAGTCGCGGCGTGGCCGTTCGTCGTCGGCTTCCTGGCCCTCATCGAGCTCGACGGCCCGTGGGCGCTCGCGGCGATTCCGCTCGCCGCGCTCTGGTCGAACGTCCACGCGAGCGCGATGCTCGCGCCCGTATTCGCCGGCCTGTGGGCGATCGGATCGTACGCCGACGAGGGCTTCTCGCCGCGCGTCGGACGCACGCTCGTCATCGCCGCCGGTTCGCTCGCCGCGATCTGCCTGAACCCGTTCGGCATCGGCCTTCCGCTGTACGCCGTTCACCTGTTCTCGAGCCCGTTCAAGAGCATGATCACCGAGTGGAAGCACACCGATCTCGGCGACCCGTCCTTCGGATACGGATCGCTGCCGCTGCTCCTCTGCGCGGCGGCCTTCGGCGTGCGCGGCGAGGGGAAGTGGCGGGACCGGTTGATGCTGATCGCCGTCGCGGTCCTCATGTTCAGCGCGGCGCGGAACGTCGGCATCTTCGCCCTCGCGATCATGCCGATCGTCGCGGCCGCGCTCACGCGCGACGTCCCGTTCCTGAAGATGCCGCCCGTCGAAGAACCGACGCGCGCCGATCGCTTCGCGGCGCGGCTCATTCCCGTCTTCTCGCTCGTGCTCGCCGTCCTCGTCACGGCCGGGCTCTTGCGCAGCGAGGCGCGCAGCGAGGACGGTCAGCCGCGCGCCGCGATCGCCGCCATCTCGTCGCTGCCGGGCGCGCATCGCGTGTTCTGTGCGGACTTCGCGTGGTGCAGCTTCATCGTCGAGAACGGCACGGGGAGCGTGTTCCTCGACGGCCGCGCGGACCCGTATCCGCTCGCGGTCTGGAAAGACTTCACGACCGTCGTCCGCCTGCGGCCCGGGTGGAACGCGCGGCTCGCGGCGCATCGCGTCGACACGGTGCTCGTCGCAAAGGACGCGCCGCTCGAACAAGGCTTGCAGCTCTCGCGCGACTGGCACGTGGCATACGCCGACAAGAAGTTCGAGGTCTGGCAGCGCCGCGCGACGATCGTCTCCGAACGCTGAACCGTCGCGCCTCGCGCGACTACGGCATCGGGTGCGCGAGAAAAAATCGCGCGATGTCGCGGCTCGCGTCGATGGTCGTGCTCGCCGTCCCGCCCGGCCATGCGTGCCCGCCGCCGGCGACCGTCTCGAGCACGACGCTGCGCCCTCCGCCGCACGACGCGTACGTCGTCGCCCCTGCGGCGACCGCAGGCGGCTCCGCGCACGATGCGGCGCGCGCCCAGAACGCGACGCTCCGCGCCGCGGAGAGGATGCTGCCGCGATCGACCGGCCCGACCGCGACCGTTCCCCCGTCGTACGGTACGATCGGATCGGCGTCGCCGCCGATTTCGAGAACGGACGGTGAGCGAGCGGGGCGGCACGCGTCGAGGGCCGCGACGGGCAGATATCCCGACACGGGCGCGATCGCGGCGAAGAGATCGCCGGCGCGGCAGCCGAGGTACTGCGTGAAGATGCCGCCGTTCGAAAAGCCGGTGGCGTAGACGCGCTTCGGATCGATCGGATATGTCCGCGACAGCTCGGCCACGAGCGCCCGGACGAAGCCGACGTCGTCGGCACCCGCGGTCTGCGGACGTCCGTCGTTCCAGCTACCGCCGAGACCGTCGGGGTACGCGACGACGAACCCATCGGCGTCGGCGAGCGCATCGAAGCGCGTGATCCGCACCATGCGGGCGGCGGTCCCGAAATGGCCGTGGAACGCGAGCACGAGCGGTACGCGTCCCGAGAGATTCGCCGGAACGTGCACGAGATACGTCCGCAGGACGCCGCCGACGGTCAAGGTCGCGGGCACGTCGACGGGCTGCGCACGAAGGCCCCCGGTCGTCAAAGCGACGGCGGCGGAGCAGAGCCAGATCGAGAGCGATCGCCGGGGCACGAACGGCGCTTTCGCGCCGAAACGTCAGATCTCCATCGCCGCCATTTCGCGGATCCGGTCCATGTCGCGGAGCACGATGAACCGCGTGCGCATGTCGATCAGTTTCTGATCCCAAAAGCCGTTCAGCGTCCGGTTGAGCGTTTCGCGCGTGGTCCCGATCATGTTCGCCATCTCTTTGTGCGTGAGGTGCACGTTGATCTGGAGCCCGTTCTCGTTGACGGAACCGAACTGCTCGCCGAGTTTGAGGAGCAGGCTCGCGAGCCGGGACGTCGCGTCCTTCGTGCGGGCGTTCTCGATGTATTCGTTGGCCGAGCGGAGGCGGTCGGCGAGCAACTGGAGGAGCTCGCGCGCCATCTTCGGGCTGCGAGACACCATCGCGCCGAAATCCTCGCGCGAGAAGATGCCGAGGATCGACGTCGTGACGGCCCGGACGCTCGCCGAGCGCACGGCGTTTTTATCGAACACGCTCATCTCGCCGAAGATTTCGCCGGCGGCGAAGAGCGAGAGGATGGTCTCGCGCATGGCGGAGTCGCGGAACACGGCGACGGAGCCCGAGAGCACGAGGAACACGGAGTCGCTCGGATCGCCCTGACGGACGATCATCTCGTTTCTCTGGAACCGGCGGAGCGAGACGATCTGCTCTACGTCGCCGAGTTCCTCGTCGCTGAAATCCTCGAACATCTTCAGATCACGAAGTAACTTCGTGATCGAAGGCGACCCAGCTGGCTCGTGCATGGCCATGGCGTTCCTCATAATCCCCCTATCGGTGAACGGAGGACGACGAATGAGCCGATCGAGGGAAAGTTTTGGTAAGGCGGGAGTGTTCGCCGAATCACCTTTCTGCGCGCCCGGGTTCCGATTCGGCACGGGTCCGACGATGACACAAGGTATGACTTCGTTTCGAGCTCTGTCGTGAGCGCACGTACCGTCAAGCTCGGCGACGCTCCCCGCGACGTCGAGTTCGAGTACGAGGATCTCTGCCGGCACACGCTCGTCTTCGGATCCTCGGGCTCGGGCAAGACCACCCGCCTCTTCAACCCGCTGCTCCGCGAGATGCTCGGCTCGCTCGGCGCCGGCGGTCTCATCGTCTGCGCCAAACACGAAGCCGTCGAAGAAGTCGTCGAGATCGCCCGCCTGACGGGCCGTCAGTGTCAGGTCGTCATGCCGGGGTCCGCCGTCGGCCTCGATCTCCTGAGCGGCAATCCCGACCTCGACGCCATGTACTTCCGCGACACCTACGGCAACGTCGAGGGCGAAGCGAAACAGTGGGTCGAGGCGGCCTGCGCGCGCATGAAAAACGCGCTCCGCATGCTCAAGGGCGCGGGCGAACAGTATTATACGTTCGGCCACCTGACCTCGTATTGCTTCGATGAGAAGTTCGCTTCGCAGGTGCGCATCTTCGCGACCGATCGGCTGCGCGGCCTCGATCCGGATGCCGAGGAAGGCTGGACGATCAACGAGGCGCTCGACTACGAGAACTCCCGCTTCAATCAATTCTCGCCCGAGGCGCGCCGCTCGGTGAACTTCGCCGTCTCGCAGCTGCTCGAGCCGCTACGCGACTACGCGCTGCAGATGACGTTCTCGCGCAAATTCAACCTGGTCTCCGTCGACACGGTCTTCGATGGAAAGGTCATCGTCCTGCACGTGCCTCGGTCGCGGTATCAGCGTGCGGCGTCGGCGATCTACACGCTCGCGAAGCGCCGCTTCTTCACCTCGGTCGAAAATCGCCGCGCCATGCCGCACCTCGACCAGACGCGCCCCGTCGTCTTCGGCGTCGACGAATATCAATTGTGCATCTCCGCCTCCGACGTCGATTCGCTCGGCGTCATCCGTTCGGCCGGCTGCATGGTGCTCGCCACGACGCAGGGCGTCTCGTCGCTCTACACGGCGCTCCCGCGCGATATCGTCGACGCGGCGCTCCAGAACTTCACCCAGAAGTTCTTCTTCAAGACGGACGACCACGAGACGTTGGCGACGCTCGTACGCGCCACCCAGTACACGAAGCAGAAGTTCGATCCGAGCGAATTGTTTTCGATGCACCGGAACCAGGCGATCGCGCACGTGACGATGGGCGACCGTTCCGTGGATGCGATCGTCGATTTACAACCGCTTTACGTCGGACCGGACCACACCGCACGGATCGTGCCCGACAACGTGATACCGCTCAAGGCCTCCACCGGATGACCGACTCCGGCCGCGTGACCCAGCACACCTTTCGTGACGCACCGCATACTTTTCGCCGCTTGCCCGTTAGAATGATGAAGACTCTCGGAACGCCCGCGAGCATCGGCTCCTTCATAGGCCGATCACTTTCCGTCTCTGCCACTCGTTATGGGCTGGGTATTTTCGTAAATGCTGACGACACTCTGCCGACAAAGTCTCGCCCTCTATCGGGACGAGTCCGGCTCGGAAATCATGGAATACGCGCTGATCACGGCCGTGCTCTCGATGACGGTCGCCGGCGTTTTCGCGGTGATCAGCACGGACGCGAACACGGCGGTGACGACGCAGCTACCCAATGTCTCGAACTCCGGGATCGTCGCGCCGTGAGCCGCTTTCGCGAGCGCGGTGCAGTACTCGTCGAAACGGCGCTCATGATCTCGACGGCACTAACGCTCATGCTCTTCACCGTCGACGTCGGCGTCTTGGGGCTCGCGCAGGTTCAAGCCGACGCTGCGTCCTTCATAGACGCTCACCAGAACGTCATTGGGAACGTGAATCCTCTCAATGGCACTCCCGAACAATTTACCGCCGGGCTGTTTCCGCTCGTCAAGCAGAGCGACATGTCGACGACGGTAATTCCGGCGCCGACCCCGAGTGTCCAGGTAGACTACGGGTACAACCCTCCCGGCGGCGGCACGCCCGCTCCCGGATCCGCAAGCAATCGCGTCGGTGGCGCATCTATGATGCAGCCCGTTCAGCTTCAAGTGACCGTATCGCCGTCACCGCTGTTCAACATCATGGGTCATCCCGTCGGCGTTCAGGCGCAGTATCAAGAACCGAAGTGGACCGAATGCGGTCCGCACTACAATGTGGAGAACGAGAACTTCGCGTGTGGTGACCCGGCCGCACCACCCGATTCTGCCGTAGCCCCATCTGACGCCGAGAATACGCCGCCGTATTATGTCGGTTACAACTTGATGACGCATTGCGTCGATAGCGAACCGTGGGGAGATCCGGCTAACGCAACGTGGTCGTCCGCATGTTCGGAGACGAACTTTATCTCGCTCGGCGTTTCGACATACCTCGATACCGACAACTGGAAAATCACGACGAACGGCGTGTCCGGAACGACCGGGTCGTCCGTCTTCGAGGCGGCGGCATTCCATCAACGTGTGTATGCGAACATCGCTCAATTCCTGGCGAAATATCCTACGCTGTTTCCCCTTTACTACGACTATTCAAATCAAATCTACAAGCAACTCAAGGTGTCGAGCTTTACGACGAAGCCGCCGACCCCGGGCTTCTACGATAACACCACCTGGAGCGCGTTCGCGGTTTCGAACACCAGCGATCCTTCGAAAGCAGATCCAAACGGGATCGATGAGGCCATCCAATGCGTATACAACTGGGACGAAACGATCAACAGCGGCTTCGCGCCGGGAACGTACAAAGAGCCGGGCGACGACCCGCTGCATCCGGACCAACCGTGCGATTCGGCGGTGACGTTGTGAGACGCCGACACGGCGAGCGCGGCCAAGTCATTCCGATGTGGATCGGCGCCGTGCTGACTAGTTTTGCACTGATGTTCTTCGGAATCAATTATGCGAACGCCATTCGGTGGCAGATCCGTGCTCAGAACGCAGCGGACGCTGCGGCCCAGGGCGTGCTCGCCGTCCAAACGCAGCGTTGGAATCTCATGCTACAGACGCTCTACGCAACCAATGTCGAAGAATACCGCCTGCGACGTCTTCTCGACGCAGTTCTTCTTACCGTCGATGATACCGGCGGCTGTTCCGTAAACACGGCGAATCTTGCGCTGCATCTCGAATTTTTCACGCAAGGCTCGTGTTCGGAGAGCTACGTGACGCTGACCGCCGCTTATGAAAAGGCGGCCCAACGCTACACGACCGACGTGCAGCTGTTGAACGATATCACGGCTCCTGCGACGAACACGAACTGGGCGTCCGACGCTCAATACTTGGTCGCGCACATGCAAGATCCGTCGCGCTGCAATAGCGATACGGTGACACAGGCGCAGTATGCGCTCGATCCCACCGGCGGCGACTGCGCCTTCAAATATACGATTCCACCCGACGGGTTTCAGACGCGGACCGGACTCGAAGCCGTCGAGAACGACGCTAGAGGCGATCTCATTCCTGGTCTCGGGCGGACGGCAACGAAAAACGGCGTCGATACAGAGGCGGCTGGCCTTTTCGGTCCCGAGAAGATAGATATCGTTACATGTGCGAAGGTGCCGCCGCTCATCAGTTCTTTCGGACCGTTTAAAGCACCGACGTACTATGCCGTAGGGCGAGCCGCGGCCACGGCGCAACAGGTCGAGCAGGATTGGTTCGAACCGGGCGCTTTGACCGATCCGACGCGATCGACTCCCGGCAACAATCAAGTGTTCCAGCCGCATGAGATCTACAACAGCGTTGCACCGCTCGCTTCGCCGAGCCCGAATGCGTGGTACGACGTCGATTACGGTGGAAACGTCGCAACGGCGGAAACGACGTTCGGCGGCACGCCGTACTTCTCGGAGCCGTTTTATAACAACGAGATGTCAGCGCGTCTCGGCTGGTGGAACGCCATACCAACGCAGCCGTTTTCGAAGAAGGTCACGCTTGCGTCGGCGTGCCCGGTCGGCTCATGATGAGACGTCAGCCGTCCTCCTACGATCGCCTCGGAGAGCGTGGCCAAGCACTCTTCGAGACCGCGGCCTTCATGCCGATCTTTTTGCTCGGAATGTTCGGCGTGATCTGGGGCGTGAAGCAGTCCGCGCTCGCGGAGCGCGTGCAACTCGGCGTGCGCTACGGCGGCGTCGTCTCGCAACTCTCCAATCCATATGATTCCTATTCTCTGTTCGCAATGTACGCAACGGTGGACGGTTCGCCGCCGATCCCGCTTTCGACGCCGCTCTACTGCGTGTCGCCGAGCACTTCGGAAATTACGAGCAATCGCGACGCCTTTTGGCAACCGACCGCAGCCAGCCCGGCGCCCCAGGCGACCTGCTTCGCCGGCATCACCACAATCTCGAGTCCTGAACCATTCTCTCAGCCGATCCTCGAGCAAACGAATCTCAATCTCATGGCCGATGGAGCACCGCAGGCGGGCTATCTCGCCGCGGGTGCATTCGCTGGTGAAAGCGGTAGCCAGAAGCAAGTCGTCGCGCAACAGAACTTCTTCAGGTCTCCAGATGTCGGCACGCTCGTTTCGTGCACGACGATCGGTAAGTTCATCAAGCTTTCGCTCGAGCCCGCAGCCGACGCGGAAGCGCCCACCCCTCCAACGCCGTTCCCAATGACGGTGCCGGCGGTGAGCGTCTTCAACGCCGATAATACGTGTTCGACGTTCGGGCCT
>CAJCIN010000040.1 GCA_903970385.1 Rhodospirillales bacterium
CCCCGCCGGTCTCGATCGGCGGGTTCATGTACGGCCAAGGCTTCGCGCAACTCGGCCATCAGGCGCTCGCGGCGGCGGTCATCATCGTGTTCGACGTGGTGATGACGTTCGTCGTCCTCAAGGTCATCTCGCTCGTCGTACCGCTGCGCTCGAGCGATCTCGAGATCGAAGGCGGCGACCTCGCGATCCACGGCATGGATCCGATGCCGGTCGTCCTGCCGCCGGCGCGCGGGAGCGTCTAGCGCGGCCGCCTAAACTCGTGCGGTGACGAAGCCGCAGAAGACCGACGACGCAGCAGACCTCGCGCTCGCGCGACGGGCTCGAGATGCGATGTACGCGCGCGATCGCGCGTTGCAGATGCTCGGCATCGACATCGTCGACGTCGCGCCCGGGTTCGCACGCGCGGTCTTCACCGTACGCGAGGACATGGTCAACGGGCACGACGTGTGTCACGGCGGCCTGTTGTTCACGCTCGCCGATTCCGCGTTCGCATACGCGTGCAACTCGCGGAACGACTCCGCCGTCGCGCTCCAGTGTTCGATCTCGTTCACGGCTCCCGGCCGCGTCGGCGAGCGCGTGGAAGCGGTCGCGCGCGAGCGCGCGCTCGGCGGGCGGACCGGCACGTACGACGTCGAAGTCGTCGGCCCGAGCGGCCCGATCGCACTCTTTCGCGGCGTGAGCTACCGCATCGCGGGGACGGTCGCCCCAGCGTCTTGACGCGCATCTACGTCGCGACGAAGAATCTCGGAAAGCTCGGCGAGTTGCGCGCGTTGTTCCCGCGCGACCGGTTCGAACTCACGACCTACGACGCGTATGCCGACGTGGCCGAAGGCGAGACGTCGTACGCCGAAAACGCCGCGCTGAAGGCGCGCGCGCTCCGCGCGCAGTTGCGTCACGCCGGTAGCGACGCGGCCGTGCTCGGCGACGATTCGGGTCTCGAAGTGCGGGCGCTCGGAAACCGTCCGGGCGTGCTGTCGGCGCGTTACGGCGGCGAGGGCGCGACGTGGGCGCAGCGGCGTCGCGCGCTGCTCGACGAACTCGAGCGCGCCGGCTCCGCGGATCGTCGTGCGCGGTTCGTCTGCGCGCTGCATTACATCGACGCGTCGGGCACCGAGCGCGCGGTGATCGAACGAATCGACGGCGCGCTCTCGCGCGACGAGCGCGGCACGTCGGGCTTCTCGTACGATTCGATCTTCGAAGTGCCGGATCGCCGGCTCACGTTCGGCGAACTCGCGGAAGAAGAGAAAAACCGTATCAGCCATCGGGCTCGCGCCGTCGCGGCACTTCTCGCCGGCGTCGATTCGTGATGCAGTCGCACGCCGTTGCGCCGCTGTCCGCGCGTCAGGCGGAGATCGCGGAACTCGTCGTCGACGGCAAGTCGAACCGCGAGATCGCCGAACTCCTGTCCCTCAGTCCGCGCACCGTGGAGACCCACGTGACGGCCATCTTCGACAAGTACGGCGTGTCGTCGCGCGTCGCGCTGACGGCAGCACGCGTCGGTGCCCGTGCGGAAGCGAACGGCGCCGCGAACGCGCCGCCGCGTATGCGAACGAATCTGCCGCATCGTCGTGCCGATCTGATCGGGCGCGATGCGGAAATCGACGAACTCGTGCGTCTTCTGACGGAGCGCCGTCTCGTGTCGGTGATCGGGACGGGCGGCGTCGGCAAGACGAGCGTCGCACAGGCGGTCGGGCGACGTTGCCTCGCGAGCGAAATGGAGGTGTGGTTCGTCGAACTCGCACCCGTTTCGGATGCATCGGAGATCGTTCACACGCTCGCGCGCACGTTGAACGTGCACGCCGGGCAGAACGCCGTCGTTGTCGACGCCGTTTGCGCGCACATCGAACGACGGAACATGCTCGTGGTGTTCGACAATTGCGAGCACCTCACGGACGGCGTCGCCGCACTCGCGGATGCGCTTCTCGGCGCCTGCCCTCTCCTACGGCTGCTCGTGACGAGTCGCGAGTCGCTCAGAATCGCGGCCGAGCGCACGTACCGATTACCGCCGCTTCGCGTTCCGACGTCGCACGAGACGATCGCGCTACGCGCCGAGACCGGCGTGACGTTCGCCGCGATCGCGCTGTTTGTCGAGCGCGCGCGTGCGGCCGACCACACCTTCGTGCTGAGCGACGACAACGTGACGATCGTTGCGGAGATCTGTCATCGGCTCGACGGCGTCCCGCTCGCGATCGAGCTCGCGGCCGCACGCGTGACGATCCTGTCGATACGCGCGCTCGCGACGAGGCTCGACCGGCAGCTCGATCTCTTGACCGGCGGAAGTCGCATCGTCGCGCCGCGTCATCAAACGATGCGCGCGCTCATCGATTGGAGCTTCGACCTGCTCTCGGAGCCGGAACGGCGTCTCTTCGAGCGACTGTCGGTCTTCGCCGGCGGCTGCGCCCTACACGAAGCCGCGGCCGTCTACGGCGATGCCGGCGACGATGAAGACGCCGTCTTCGAGCTCCTTTCGTCGCTTGCGGCCAAATCGCTCATCGTCGTCGATCGCGACGGGCGCGAGACGCGCTACGGTCTCTTCGAAACGTCCCGGCAGTATGCGGCCGAGCGGCTTACCTCGCAAGGCGACGCCTCGATCGTCATGCGGCGCCACGCCGTCGCCTACGCGGCGTTGGCCGAGCAGCTCTTCGAACAGTACGAGTTCGGTCCGACCGCCGTGTCTCTCGCTCGCGCGGAAGCCGAGGCGCAAAACTTTCGAATCGCCCTCGAGTGGGCGATCGACATGCGGAACGACATCAGCGTCGGTCAACGCATCGTCGCTTCGACGCGCGGCATCGGGGCGAGCCGTGAAAAACGGTTTCGTTACGTGCGAGTCGCGTACGAACTCACGGACGATCGGACGCCGCGGAGTCTCGTCGCGCGACTCGAATCGGCGGTTGCGGTCGCCGCGTATATCGAACAGCAGTTAGCCGATGCGGTCTCGGCCGCGAAGCGTGCGATCGACGCCTTCGCGTCGCTCGACGATGTTCTCGGGTTGGGGATCGCGCTCAGCACCGCGGGGCACGCTCTCGTGCTGCTCGGGCTGCACGACGAAGCCGAATCGTTCATCGAGCGCGCGCTCTCCGTCGCACGGTCCGCACGTCCGGCGGCGTGGACGGCGCTCGCTCTGCAAGGCGCGGGACGCATCGCGTTTTCGCGCCGCGACGTCGCGCGCGGTCGCGAATGCGTGCGCCAGGCGCAATCGATCTACTCGGCGATCGGTGCGGGCCGCCACGCCGCCGCCATGAACGTCATCCTCGGCGAGTGTGAGTTCGAAGCCGGTAACGTCGAGCTCGCGTACGAGACGGCTGCCGCCGCACTGCCGGCTTTCGTGAAGGCGGGCGATACGATCACGCTCGCAGCCGCGCACGTCAACCTCGCGACGTGTTGCATCGAGTTGCGACGGTGGAACGCGGCGCGGCATCACGCTCGGGAGGGACTCGACGCCGCGAGATCGGCACGTTACGTCGTCGGCATCGCCTGCGCGCTACAACACCTCGCCGGCATCGTCTGTTTTTCCGAGGGCGACGAAGAGCGGGTCGTCTCGCCGTACGGCGACGTCGCGCGCGTCGTCGGCTACGTCGACGCGACGCTCGCGCGAATCGGCGCATCGCACGAAGCGAACGAGCAACGGGAGCACGATCGTATCGTCGATGCGTTACGGGCGAACGTCTCTCCGGATGCCCTGTCGTCGCTGTTCGCCGCCGGCGCCGCGATGGCGGCGGAGCGCGCTTTCGAGCTCGCCCTTTCGCTCGACGGCTCCGACGCCCGCGAGTAGACGTCGAGCGCGTGATCCGAGCCGGAAAGAGCGCCGCCCGCCGGGAATCAACCGGCGACCGGGATGTAGCTCAGCTTGGTAGAGCGCCTGCTTTGGGAGCAGGAAGTCGCAGGTTCAAATCCTGTCATCCCGACCAGCTTTGCGGGAGACACGGATGGAGCTTTCGGGATCGTCACCGGTCGCACCGAAAGAGATGGAAGGCCGATCGTGGGCGATGGTCGCGCACCTCGCGTTCTTCGCGAACGTCTGGTTTCCGTTCAGCGGGTTCGTCGCCGTCATCCTGATCTATACGTTGCGAAGAAGCGACGATGCGTTCGCACGAGAGCATTTTCGGACTGCGCTGAATTATGAAATCACGGTCTCGCTCTTCAACGCGATCGCGATCGGCGGGTACCTCGTCGCGTTCTTTTCCATGTTCATCGCCGTCGCCCGGCACGGTCAGGAGATGACGCACGGCGCGATGCCTCAGACGAACTTCTTGGTGGTCATGGCATTCGTGGGCGCGATCGTCATCGTCGGGATCGCGTCCGCGATCTTATCGGGCTTCGCGGCGCGCGCGGCGTGGTGCGGGCGCACGTTCCGCTACCCGATTTCGATTCCGTGGGTGAGGTCCGCTTAGAGGCGACGCTCAACACCCCGCGCCCCATGGAGCGGTGCTCCAGCTCGTCAATCGATCGCGCCGGTCGAATCGTAACGCGACGCGCGCCCATCGACGTAGCACGGCCAAACGACCGGCGTAAACCAAACGTGTGTCGTCGACCTTGCGTCGTCGTCGATCTGACGGTGGGACATTCCGGCGACCAGTCGAGACGCGAACCACCGCGCTTGCCATTCGGCGACCGTCGCGAAGCCACAGGGTACGAGCCAAAACACCGCGACCAGGAGACAGGGGCTACGGCGAAGCGGCGCTCGTTGCGAAAGGGAGCAGCTTGCCGCGATATTTGCCGCCGGCGACCCACGTCGTGCCGTCGCCGAACGTCGCTTGCGTGACCGAACACACGAGGCGCCGAATCGGCGATCCACCGTCTCCACCCGTTTGGAGGTACGAGCCGCGTTCGCCGCTGTCGAGTTCGAGATTCGAATACGCCGCCGTGAAATCGTTGATCTTCGAGCCGGTTGGATCGTACCAACGGTAGCGGGCGGTAAATGCGACGAGCTTGTGTGCCGAACGGTTTCGGACCATAACCGATACCTGTACGGCATCGTTCGGAATACCGTTGAACGTGCAGCCGGTGATCTGCAGCGGTCCGTAGGTTGTCACGACCTGCATGATGGGGGGATTGCCGCGAAGGTCGTATGCGAGCGCGGCGGCTCCGCAGAAAAAAACGCTCGCCGCTAGTGCGGCCGCGGTCAACCAGGTCGTCAATTCGAATTCCAATCTGCCCGAGTGAGGGTAGCGGTCTGAACCACGGACCGATCGTAACGCCGTGACGCCGCGGCGTCATGGGTAGAACTACGCTCTAACCCGCTGCCGGTCGGTCGCCCATTTCGCCACGCAAGATAATGCCCGCGACGTCGACACGCGATCGAACGTCGAAGTGGCTTAAGAGTGCGGAGACGTGTTTCTCGACCGTGCGCGGGCTGAGATGTAGCGTCGCGGCGATCTCCGCGTTCGTCTGGCCGGCCGCGATGCCGATTGCCACCGAACGAGAGCGTTCGCTCAGCGAATGACTCTGGCTACGCGGCGAGCCGAGTCGCAGGCCGTGCCGTCGCGCCGCCGCGCGTGCGCGATCTGCGAGTGGTTGCATGCCGATCGCGTCGAACGCGGTCGCCGCTTCGCGAAGGCACGCCGCGTCGCCGACACATTCGCCGACGACGAGCCGTACGAACGCGGCATCGTACGCGCTTCGATTGGACTCGATCGCGTGAAGCGTCGTGGCGAGCGCGCCCGGTTCGCCCGCGAGCAAACCGATGAATCCCGATATTAACGAAGCCACGCTCAGGGATTTTGGCCCGTGTGACTCGGCAGACGTCGCCGAAGCAGACAGCCGGTCGAGCGTCGAGAGGTCTCGCTCGACGAGCGCGATTCGTGCTCGGCCGATATAGGCGTACGCGAGCGAGGTTTCCGCGACCGTCGCGCCGTCGATGACGCGATCGTACGCGCGCGCAGCCACATCGGTCTGTGAGGCCATCTCGAGGATGATGCCGCGAATGACTTCGACCGAATGGAAGATCACGGGCGAGAGACCGGTATTCTCGACGGTTGCGAGCGTAAGACGCGCCGCCTCGAGCGAGCCCGTCAACCCTTGCGCGAGCGCCAGCATGGCTCCGATCGTCGCGCGCGCGTCGCGACGTAGGTACTGCGTTTCCTCGGTCGCCTCCAGAAGAATGCCCAGCGCTTCCCATGCGCGACCGCCCAGGAGCAGCTGTTCGCACAGTTGCGATCGCAGCGCCACGGTAACGCTCCGTGGTTTCGGTTCCCGCGTCGCGAGACCGCGCCGGCACCACGTCTCGGCCGCTTCGAGGTCGTCCGCACGATGCGCGATGAAGGCGCACATGAAATACGCCCGAGCCGCATCCGTCGTCGCATCGATCGCCGCGGCATGGCGCGCGGCTTCCGCGAGAACCGACGTCGCGCGGGCATCTTCCGCGGGATCGATTTGCACGGACAGATAGGCTTCCCATATTTCCTGACGCAGTCGTTCGATATCCGATGCGGGTCCGCGCTTTGCGATGCGTATGAGATCGAGCGCCGCCGCAACGTCGCCGTCGCAGTACAGCACGAGGGCTCGCGCGTGCGCGAGCACGGCATATGCAGCCGGGAAATCTTGAAGAGCACGGTCGAGCAGTTCGGCCAAGAGCGGCAACGCTGCGCTTCGGAATTCGGGAGCAGCCGCGGTCGCAAACCGTCCGTACGATGTTGCGAATGCGAGCGGATCCATCTCGCTTCTGCCGACGAGGAAGCGCGCGAAGTCGTCGCGCGCCTCGTCGAAGCGTCCGAGCTCCACACGGAGGCGCGCGCGAAACGCATGGATCGCGAATCGGCGAACGTCACCCGAGCCGACGAGCGAAAGAGCGCGCGATGCGAACGCGTTGGCTTCGAGTTCTCCAAACTCGGCGGCACGCCAACCCTCGCGAATCAGTTCGTCCGCGGCCTCCGTCCAGCGAGCGGCCCCTTCGAGACATCGAATACGTTCTGCGGCATCGAATGCGAAATGAAGCCACGCCTCGTAGGCCCGCGCGCGCGCCGCTTCCGTCGCCGCAGTCGCGACTGCTGCAGCGATGAGATCGTGCTGGAAACGCAAGTCGCCGGCCGGTGCCGTGACGACGAGCCCGCGAAGTGCGAGCTCGTCGCACGCCGCATTCACGGTCTCTCTCGTCGACTCGGAGACGATCGCAAGCCGCTCGCGCGTGACCCCTCGCCCGGTCGCAATCAGGAGTCCGACGCGGTTTGCTTCGCTCGTAAGTCCGGCGATGCGATCCGCCACGGCAGCCCGTAACGTCGCGATGTGCCACGGACTGTCGCCCTGCGCGAGAAGTGTTGCGAAGGACGGGTTGCCGCCGCTGCGAGCAAAGATCTCGCCCACCCGCGTCTCGTCGTGCGCCGGCGCGACCGATCGCACGAGATCGGAACATTCACCGAGCGAAAGCGGCGGGACGTCGAGCGTCTCGAGCAAATTCGCCCGCGTCAACCGCGCGAAGGCGTCGGCGACCTGAGCCTCCATGTGCGACGTGAGGTGCCATCGTATCGACAGGTCCTGAAGTCGATCGATGAGATACGCGAGTGCTTCGAGGCCGGCCGCCTGCATTCGGAAAACGTCGTCGACGGCGATGCACACCGGGCCGTGCGTCGATACCGCGGCGATTGCATCACGGACGTAACGCACGAGATTTCGATCGTCTGTACGGCGCACGCGTTCGACCACCTCGGGCGCTAAGCGTCGTTGCCGATCGAGCGCAAAGACGATCTCTCGCAGCGGCTCGAAGCTGAGGCCGACGTTGAGATCGTAGACGGACGTCGCGACGCGAATGCCGCCGTCGGCGGCGACGCACGCGTCACCGACGGCTTCCAGCAGTCGCGACTTCCCGATGCCCTGTTCGCCGACGAACACGTGCGCACGGATCGGGGACGCAACAACCCGGCGAACGAGCTCCGTCCGGCCGACGAACGGTTCGCGGAGGGTAGTTCCACCCATGACGGTCAGGGCTTCGCGGACGTACGATACGTCCTGTCGATTGTCGGGAGAGATGATGGGCCACCTTTGCACACTGCTCCGCTCGAGGGCGAGCTTTTTCTGCCATGCTTGCTCGTTTTACTGTCTAAAGGAGCCGCAAGTGTCGTTGCCCGCTCGCATTCGGACCTCGCTCGTCGTCTTCGCCGTCTCCATCGCGGGATGTGCCGCGGTCGGTGACGGCGGCGCTCGCACCGCTGCAGTGCAGAAAGCACTCGATGCGAGCCCGCCCGTTCTCGGCGTTCCGCGGGGAAAGGCGTGCGAGCTCGATTCCCCGGCCGTGGACGCGTGGATGGACCCAACCCGCTTCAAGTCCATCAAGGAAGTGAAGATCGCGCCCGCCGGTCATGGGGAAGGCATTCTCGCCGACGCTTCGTGTTACGCGTTTTCGTGGGATTCGTCCGTCGTGTTCGATCCAAAAGCGCAGGTCTTCAATGGAACGGCCGTGCCCCTCGGTCGATTGATCGTCGACAAGGTCGGCGACGACGAAACGGTCGCGGGCGTGCAGGCGGCTCCATTTCGCGCGCACTTCGAACCGACCGATGTCGGCAAGGAACTCATCGCCGCCGGGCTCGTCGGCCGCCCGCAAGACGTCGCCAACGGTCACGCGATGATCACAAAAGACGCCGACGGCAACTACGTCGCGCAGACACAACTGCAATAGCAGACGCCAAAGAAAGTCATCGAACGCGTGCTTACCATCGATCGCCTCTCGTTCCGAAACGTTGCCGGCCTCTTCGGAACGATCGTCGTTGCCGTTTTGCCGACAACGGCGGCGGCCGGGTCGAACGACCCGCAGCACTACACGATCAAACAACTCTTCGATGTGGCTGCTAATCCGCTCGGGTGGCAGCGCCTCGCCGGTAAAACCGTGGCGATGACCGGAGGGCTCTTCTTTAACATTGCCCCACTCCCGAACGGCGTGTACTTGATGACCGTCCGCGCGAGCATCTACACGCCGATCGTAACGGCATGTGGGGTATCGAAAGATTCTGAGGCCGGAG
>CAJCIN010000041.1 GCA_903970385.1 Rhodospirillales bacterium
TCGCGCGCGGGGCGCACGTCGCCGAGCGAGGTGAGACGCACGATGCGGCGCAGAGGGATCGCGGTCTCGAGGCGATCCGTGGGGACCGGTGCGAGCGATGGTTCGGAGACCGAGACGCCCGTGTTGCGGCCGGCCGCGATGTGTCGCAACACCGCGACGACGTCGCCGACGACGGCCGACGCCGTCGGATCGCTTCCGGCGCCGGTTCCGGCGAACGTCAGCGAACCCGAACTGCGCCCGGTGACGCGGATGCAGTTCTGGGGACCCACGGGTTGCGCGAACGCGTGTTCCGCGCGCACGAACGCGGGCGTGACGATCGAACTGTCCGCGCGCGCGCAAGCGATCAGCTTGAGCCGCCAGCCCGCGCGCTTACCGAGCGAGTGGTCCTCGCGACCGAGCGACGTGATGCCGTGGCGCGGGATCTCGTGCGTCACGAGACCGCGCCGGAATGCGAGCTGCGCGAGGATCGCGAGCTTGTGCGCGGCGTCGACGCCCTCGACGTCGTTCGTCGGGTCGGTCTCGGCGAAACCGAGCCGCTGCGCCGCCGCGAGCGCGCCGTCGTACGTCGCGCCTTCGAACATTTCGGAAAGGATGAAGTTCGTCGTGCCGTTGAGGACGCCGCCGACCTCGAGGATGTCTTCGCCGGCGAGCGATTCCGCGATCGTGCGGACGATCGGAATCGCGCCGCCCACGGCGGCTTCGTACGCGATCGTCACGCCGCGTGCCGCCGCGAGCGCGCGCAATTCGGGGCCGCGCGTCGCGAGCAGATCTTTGTTCGCGGTGACGACGTGCTTGCCGGCGCGGAGCGCGTCAACCACGAGGTCGGCCGCCGCGCCGACGCCGCCGATGCACTCGATCACGACGTCGATCGTCGGATCGTCGACGAGCGAGCGCGCGTCTTCCGTGAAGAGGTCGCCCGGGATCTCCGCCGGTCTCGGCTTGGCGAGCGACCGGACGGCGATTCCCGCGAGCCAGAAATCGACGCCGCTACGAGCCGGAACGGACGACGTCGAGTTGACGAGGAGTCGCGCGACGCCGCTGCCCACCGTACCGCACCCGAGCAGGGCGATACGAACGTCTCGGCTGGCGTCGGTGCGATCCGCGTGCGCTGGGTGAGTGAGCGACAAGCGAGTCCACCTAATGGATAGTCAAATTGATATCGAGTGGGCCAACTATAGCGAAGACGCCGCTCGCCCGTCAAGGATCGACCGGACGGACTCATGCCGTGTGACGCGAAGAACCCGGCCGTGCCCCCAACCGTCTTGCGCCTTCCGAGCGGCGCCGCACTCCAGCGTTCCGGCTCGGGCCAGACGCCGCTCCTCTTTCTGCACGGCGTCGGGGGCGGTGCGTGGTCCTGGGAACCGCAGGTCTCGGCGCTCGACGGCGTCACGGCGTACGCGTGGGAAGCACGCGGTCACGGCGCTGCCGATCGCGTCGCAGACGCGGGCCTCGCCGATTATCATGCCGACGCGCGGGAAGCGCTCGACGTCGTCGCAGCGGACGGCCCGGCGTTCGTCATCGGTCATTCGATGGGCGGTCTGCTCGCGATGGCGCTCGCGGCGGAACGGCCCGAGGCGATCCGCGGCTTGTGTCTCGTCGATCCGGTGTACGCGCCGGACGGCGGAACGCATGCGGGCGGTCTTCTCGCCGCGCTCGCCCGCGTTGCGTTGCCCCCGCTCGTTCGCGATCTCGAACGCAACGGCGCCTTCTCGCGCGCGATCGGGCGCTTCGTCTTCGTACGCTCGTTCGCGGATCGCGGGTGCATGGAACGCGCGTGGGCGCGCCAGCGAACGCAGATTCCGTTCGAGTATCCGAAGATGATGTTCGAAGCGTTCGACGGAACGGCGGGCTTTCCGAACCGCGCGTTCGCGCGTGAGTTCTCGATGCCGACGCTCCTGCTGGAGCCGAGCGCGAGCGCACCGCGTTTCCCGACGCTTCTCGCCGATCTCGAGCGGCTCGACGATCGCTTCACGCACGTCGCCGTCGACGGAGGACATTATCTGCAACTGGACCGCTCGGCGGACGACGTGTCGCGCGCGCTCAAAGATTTCGTGACCCGTTGGTCGCAATGAGCGCGCCGCGCCGCTACCGCCTGACGCTGACGGTGGTCCTCGCGCTCGCGCTCCTCGCAGCGCTCTACGTCGCGGTCGTGCGCGAGCGCAAAGAACTCGGCTCGCGCCGCGTCGAGATCGCGCTCGACTATCAAGACTTCAGCGCGCTCGCATCATCGTACGGGTACGACGAGGAGCAGTTCCTCATCTCGCTGCGGCGCGCCGGCCTCACGTCGCTCGCGATCTCCGAAGAACTCGGCGGTAACATCGACGGCGGTTCGACCGCGGCGCTCATTCCGGGGCAGCAGTTGATCGCGCAGGCGAAGTTGCAGCCGATCTCCGAGCCGACGCTCGCCGCCCTCGCGCGTCGGAATGCGCTCTCGCCGAGCGAACTCTATCTCGTCGTGTTCGACGAGCGCGAGGTCGCGCGGTATCGAGCGGCGCTGCGCGAACATCTCGGTCCGCACGCCGTCCGCACGCTCCACGCGTCACATCCGACGATCCTCGCGATCCGGTCGCAGATCGACTACTTCAACAACCTCGGCCTCGGGCTGCCGCGCGCTCAGCTCGCGCTCGCCGGCAAAGTGAAGCTGTTCGTCGTTCCGCGCGTGCAGAACGACGAACGTTTCGGCGAGCCGCAGATCGCACGCGTCTTCGCCGGTTTCGCGCACGCGCGTCCCTCGACGGTCGTCTTCTTCGGGCAGCGCAACGAGGTGCTCGGCTTTCCCGACCACCTCGACGACACCGCGGCGCAATTCAAGAAGACGGGCATCAACTTCGGTTCGATCGAGACGTACGACAAGATCCAGGTGCAGAAAGGCAACGACGGCCTCGCGGAAAAGGCGATCGAGCGGACGACGCGCGTGCAGGCGATCTCGAAGACGGAACTCGACAAGCTCGATTTCAACACGGTCGTCGCGCGCTATCTGCTCGGAGTTCGCGAGCGCAACGTCCGGGTCGTCTACCTGCGGCCGTTCCTCCACGAACAGAACGGCCTCTCGATCGAGAAGACCAACGTCGAGATGGTGCGCCAGATTCGCGACGGCTTGCTCGCGCGCGGCTTCAAACTCGGCCGCGCGACGCCGGTCCCCGGATTCCGCATCAATCCCGTCGTCATCGCGATCGTGTCGCTCGCCGTGCCCGCGATCCTCATGCTGCTGCTCGAAGCGTTCGGCGTGCGGAGACCGCAGACGGCCTACGTCGCGTTCGGGATCGATCTGCTCCTCGTCGTCGCGGGGTATGCCGCGCATCACGATCTTCTCGTGCGAAAAGTGCTCGCGCTCGGCGGTGCGATCGGATTCGCGACGATCGCGGTCGCCGCGATCCCACGGGCGTTCACGCAGCAGCCGCCGGACGGTTACGGCGAGAGCCTGCTCGCGGGATTGCGGACGCTCGCGGTCGCGACGCTCTGGTCGCTCGGCGGTGCGCTCGTCGTGATCGGTCTCGTGAGTACGCCGCTCTTGATGGAGGAGATCGATCGTTTCGCCGGCGTGAAAGCCGTCATCGTGCTGCCGCCGATCTTCGCGTTCGTGTTGTACGTGTACACGCGCCGCTTCGGCAACGAGCCGCCGGACGTGCGCGCGAGCGCGCTCTCGCCCGTGCGCGTCTATCAGCTCGCGATCCTCGCCATCCTCGCCGGTGCGGCGTTCGTCTACATCTCGCGCAGCGGCAATCAGAGCGACGTGTCGCCGTCGGCGTTCGAGATCGCGCTGCGCTCGAATCTGACGGCCGTCCTCGGCGTGCGGCCGCGCTTCAAGGAATTCGTGATCGGTTTTCCGCTGATGATGCTGCTGCCGACGCTCCGGCTCGAGCACAAGCGGCTCGTCGGCTGGCTCTTCGCGATCGGGATCGCGATCGGGACGTCGGACATCGTCGACACGTTCTCGCACCTGCACACGCCGCTCGTCGCGTCGTTCACCCGCATCGCGAACGGCGCGGTCATCGGCATCGCGATCGGTGCGCTCGCGATCGCACTCTATCGCGCGATCGACGCACGCACGGTCGCCGCCGTTTCCAGACGCCGCTCGCGCGCGGCATAGCGCGGCGTGCGCTTTCTCGTCAGCGGCTACTACGGCTTCGACAATCTCGGTGACGACGCGCTCCTCTCGATCATCGTCGGCGGCCTCAAGACGCGCTTCCCGCTCGCGACGATCGACGTGCTGTCGGCGAAGCCGGACGTCACGGCGCAAGAGATCGGCGTCGTTGCGACCTCGCGCTGGGATCAGGCCGCGATCCGTGAAGCGATCGGCGCGGCCGACGTCGTGCTCTCCGGGGGCGGCGGCTTGTTGCAGAACGCGACGAGTCTCAAGAGTTTGCTGTACTACGCGGGCATCGTGCGCACGGCGATCCGCGCCGGGAAGAAGACGATGGTCTTCGCGCAGTCGGTCGGACCGCTCGATTTTTGGGGCAAGCAGACGGTTCGCGAATTCTGCAAGGGACTGCACGCGGCGACGGTCCGCGACAAGCGCTCGCACGACGTGTTCGCGCCGCTCGTGCCGGCGACGGCGGTCGAACGGACGGCGGACCCCGTGTTCTCGTACGAACTCCCGGAACGCCCGATCGACCTCGGCGCCGCCGGGCTCGGGCCCGAGAGCGATCCGCTCGTGCTCGTCTGCGTGCGGAAGACGGCGCATCAGAGCGACGGCATCGCGGCGATCGCGGCCGCGGTCGACCGGCTGACGGAGCGGCACGGCGCCCGCGTGGCGTTCGTTCCGTTCGGGGGCGTGCCGGACGCCGATACGTCGACCGAGATCATCCGGAAGTGCCGCTCGAAGCCGATGCTCGTCGCACTCGACGGGCTCGACGCGGTCGCGACCGCGATCGCGCGGGCGAAGCTCGTCGTCGGCGTGCGTCTCCACGCGCTGATCCTCGCCGCACGCTTCGGCGTGCCGTTCCTCGCGATTCCGTACGATCCGAAGGTCGCGGGGCTGGTCGACGACCTCGCGTACCCGCTGCCCTCGCTCTGGACGCCGGGCGAACGCATCGCGAACGGAAAGCTCGAAGCGACGGTCGACGCGGCGTGGGAACGGCACGCGGAACTCGCCGCGCACCTCGCGCAACAGGCCGACGCGCAACGCGCGCGCGCGGCACGCAACTTCGACGTCCTCGCCGCGCTCGTCGCCGCGCGGTCCTAGGCGCACCGGGCGCCCGGCGCGAACTTCGAACGTTCCATGTCTTCGAACGAGACGATCTCGACGGATTACCGCGCGACGCTGAATCTGCCCGTTACCGATTTTCCGATGCGCGGGGAGTTGCCGAAACGCGAACCCGAGCGCGTCGCGTGGTGGCGCGAGCACGGCGTCTACGAGCGGCGGCTCGCGGCGAACGCGGGGAATCCGCAGTGGATCCTCCACGACGGGCCGCCCTACGCGAACGGCGACCTGCACATGGGTCACTTCGTCAATCGCGTCCTCAAGGACGTGTTCGTGAAGATGCACCTGCTCGACGGCAAGGTCGCGAAATTCGTCCCCGGCTGGGACATGCACGGGTTGCCGATCGAGTTCGAAACGCTCAAGCATCTCGGTCTCGATTTCCATCGCATCGATCCGATCGAACTGCGCGCGAAGTGTCGCGAGCGCGCGCTGCACTGGCTCGACGTGCAGCGCGAGACGATCTTGCGGATGGGCGTGCTCGGCGATTACGATCACCCGTACCGCACGATCGACAAAGAATTCGAAGCGACGATCGTGGAGACGCTCGGCGTCCTCGCGGAGGCGAAACAGCTCTACAAGGGCTTGCGCGCGACGCTCTGGTGCATCAAGGATGAGACCGCGCTCGCCGAAGCGGAGATCGAGTACAAAGATCGCACGTCGCCGTCGGTCTACGTCCGCTTCCGCGCCGACGCGTTGCAGCGTGCCGATCTCTTCGCGCGCGCCGGCCTCGACGCGACCGCATTCGGCGAGCTGCCGCTCTCGATCGTCATCTGGACGACGACGCCGTGGACGCTGCCGGCGAACGTCGCGATCGCGCTCAAAGCGGACGCCGCGTACGGCATCTATCTACGCGGCGACGAGTTGCTCTTTCTCGCCGACGATCTCGCGGCGACCGTTTTCGCGCGCGGCGATGCGACCGTGGTCGCGGAGCGCGTCGGCGGGGCGCTCGGCACCGCATTCGTCGGTGCCCACGTCCGGCATCCGTTCGTCGATCGCGATTCGATGGTCGTCAGCGCGGACTACGTCGAACTCGACTCGGGAACAGGCGCCGTGCACACGGCGCCGGGCCACGGTGCGGACGACTTCGAAACGGGCATGCGCTTCGGTCTGCCGATCCTCAACCCGGTCGACGGCAGCGGACACTTCACGAACGAGGCGGGCGTCTACGCCGGCCTGCCGATCTTCGAGGCGAACGAACGCATCGTCGCCGACCTCGCCGCGAGCGGAGCGCTGTTCGCGCGCGAAGCGTACGACCATTCGTATCCGCATTGCTGGCGTTGCAAGAATCCCGTCATCTTCCGGTCGACGTCGCAGTGGTTCATCGCGATGGACGTCAACAAGCTGCGCAAGCACATCGAGGACAAGATCCCGGGCGTCGCGTGGTTCCCCGCCTGGGGCGAGCACCGCATGCAGCAGATGATCGAGAACCATCCCGAGTGGTGCATCTCGCGTCAGCGCACGTGGGGCACGCCGATCCCGTCGCTCGCGTGCCGCGGCTGCGGCGAAGCGTTCCTCGATCCGGACGTCGCGCGCACGGCCGCGGCCGTCTTTCGCGAGCGCGGCGTCGAGGGCCGCAATGCGTCCGACCTCTGGTGGACGGAACCGGTCGAGACGTTTCTCCCGGAGAACTTCGCGTGCCCGACGTGCAACGGTCGCACGTTCGAAAAAGAATTCAACATCGTCGACATCTGGTTCGAGTCCGGCGTCACGCATCGCGCCGTGCTCAAACAGCGCGGCATGAATTGGCCGGCCGATCTCTATCTCGAGGGGAGCGATCAGTATCGCGGCTGGTTCCGCAGCAATCTGATCACCGCCGTCGCGACGGCCGGCGCGCCGCCGTACAAGGGCGTCGTCTCGACGGGCTGGGTCGTCGACGAGCACGGTCGCGCCATGCACAAGTCGACCGGCAACTACATGGCGGCGGGCAGCAGCATGCAGACGTACGGCGCAGACGTCTTGCGTCTGTGGGTCGCATCGGTCGACTTCACCGCCGACATGCGGCTCGGCGAGACGCTGTTGAAGTCGATCGCGAGCGTCTACCGCAACTTGCGCAATCGCCTGCGCATGCTGCTCGGGCTCATCGCCGATCTCGCGCCCGAGGATCTGCTCGAACGCGATCGTCTCGAACCGATCGATCGCCTCGCGCTCGCGAAACTCGACGATGTCGCGCGCCGCATCGCGTCGCACTACAACGCATACCGGTTGCACGACGTGTACCTCGCGCTCGTCGACTACGACACGTCGGATCTTTCGAGCTTCTACGTCGACCTGCTCAAAGATCCGATGTACTCGGGCCCGCGTACGGGCGTGCGGCGCCGCTCGGCGCAGACCGCCCTCTTCCGCATCCTCGAATCGCTCTGCGCGTTGCTCGCGCCGCTGTTGTCGTTCACGGCGGAAGAAGCGTGGCAGCACGTGCCGGAGGGCTTGCGCGCGGGGCGCGACAGCGTCTTCGATCTCACCCTTCCGCACGGTAGCGAACGCGGCACGGCCGAACTCGAAGAACTCTCCGTATGGGAAGCGCTCAAGGTTCTGCGGTCGACGGTCGCGTCGGGCGACGGGCAGCGCGATTTCCAATTGCAGGCGACCGTCACGGCGAGTCCCGACGTCGAGCCGAAACTGCGCGCACTCGGCGACAACCTGCGTGAAGCGCTCGTCGTCTCCGCCGCGCATCTCGTCGCGGATCCGGCGCTCGCCGCGGGCAGCGCTCCGCGCCTCGAGCTCTCGGCTGCCGAGGGCGGCAAGTGCTCGCGCTGTTGGAAGACGCTGCCGCTCGGTGCGGATGCGGTGCACCCCACGCTGTGCGCGCCGTGCGCCGCGATCGTTCGCACGCTGGACTGATCTCCGACATCGCGCGGTCACGTCCGCGCAACGTGCGCGGACTATCCTCGGCGCATGGACGGCATCCATCTCATGGCGACCGCGATGCGCGCGGCGCAACTCAAGCTCGACGTCTCCGCGTCGAACCTCGCGAACGTCTCGAGCGACGGATTCGCGCGTCGCGTCGCGCGCACGACGCTCGGTCCGGCCGGGCTCGCGACGTCGGCCACGCGCGACGCGGCGCCCGCGCCGCTGCGACACACGGGCCGGGCGCTCGACGTCGCCGTCGCGGGAGCGGGTTCGTTTTTCGTCCGGGATAGCGCGGGGCGCGCGATCCCGGTGCGCTCGGCCTCGCTCGAACGCGATGCGCGCGGCGTTCTCGTGGACGACCGCGGACGCGCGCTGCTCGGCCGCAACGGCCCGATCGCCGCGAGCGCGAGCGCGACGATCGACGCGGACGGCGTCGTCCGCGACGACGGGCGCATCGTCGCACGCATCGCGCGTTCCGCAGGGACGTCGCTCGAAAGCGGCTTCCTCACCGGAACGAACGTCGACGGCATGCACGAGATGGTCGACGTGCTCGTCGCAGAGCGTGCGTTCGAGACGGCGCAGAAGACGCTCTCGGCGCTCGACGAGGAACGTCAGAAGGACGCGGACGACGTCGCGCGGATCAAAGCGTGAACCGCGCGCTGTATGCCGCTGCGACGGGAATGGCCGCGCAGCAGCAGAACCTCGACGTCATCGCGGACAACCTCGCGAATGCGGACGTCGCGGGCTTCAAGAGCGCGCAGGCGACGTTCGCGGCGATCGGTGGCGATACGTCGCTCGGAACGGCCTCGGCCGGCGTGCACCGAATCTTCGCGCAAGGCAAGCTGATGAAGACGGGCGGTCCGTTCGACGTCGCGATCGACGGGAACGGATTCTTCGCCGTGGAGCGTGACGGCCGGCGCGCCTACACGCGGGCGGGATCGTTCTCGCGCGCGGCGGACGGCACGCTGCGCACGCCGGACGGCTGGACG
>CAJCIN010000042.1 GCA_903970385.1 Rhodospirillales bacterium
GAACGACCGTCGCCGCGTCGAGCTGCTGACGGGCCTCCTGATGTCGATGCCCGGCACGCCGATCGTGTACTACGGCGACGAGATCGGCATGGGCGACAACATCTATTTGAGCGATCGCGACGGCGTGCGCACGCCGATGCAATGGTCGATCGATCGAAACGGCGGCTTCTCGCGCAGCGATCCGGCACGTCTGTTTCTCCCGCCGATCATGGACCCCGTGTACGGCTATCAGAGCGTCAACGTCGAAGCGCAGGGCCGCAGCCCGGGTTCGCTCATCAATTGGATGCGCAAGCTCATCTCCGTTCGCCAGGGCTACAAATCGTTCGGCCGCGGCAAGCTCTCGTTCTTGCAGCCGACGAACCGTAAGGTGATCGCGTACACGCGCGAACACGAGGGCGAGGTCGTCCTCTGCGTCGCGAACCTCGCGCGCTCCGCGCAACAGGTCGCGCTCGATCTCTCGGATTTCAAGGGCCGCGTGCCGATCGAGATGGTCGGTTGGAGCCCGTTCCAGACCATCGGCGCCGATCGCTACGTCATCACGCTGCCGGGTCACGGCTTCTACTGGTTCTTGCTCTCCGAGACGGCGCAGGCTCCGTCGTGGGGCTCGGAACTGCCCGAGCAACTGCCGGAACTCACGACGCTCGTGCTCTCGCGCGAGGGTGAGAGCACGCAGTTCGGCGGACGCGCGCTCGCGCTCGCGGAGACCGACGTGTTCCCCGCATATCTGCCGCAACAGCGTTGGTTCGCCGAAAAGACGTCCAGACTCGAGCGCGTGACGCTCGTCGACACGGCGCGCTTCGACTACGCGGGCGTCCCGTGTTTCCTCAGCATGATCGAGGCGACGAATCGCTACTTCTTGCCGCTCGCGATCGCCGAAGAAACGAGCGCGGGCGACCGTCCCGTTTCGGCGCGGTCGACGCTCGCGAAGACGCGCACCGGCGCCCGCAGCGGGTTCCTCGTCGACGCGTTCGGCTCGGACGCATTCGTCCTCGGCATCCTGAGCGACGTGCGCGAGCGGAAGACGACGCCGTCCATCCGCGGCGGCAGCTTCACCGCGACGCCGACCGACGCGCTCTCGGCGCTCGAACCCGCGAAGGAGCCGCGCGTCCGGCGCCTCGACGTCGAGCAGAGCAACACGTCGGTCGTGATCGACGAGTCGATCGTGCTCAAGGGGTATCGGAAGATCCACCCCGGGCCGCAACCGGAGCTCGAGGTCGCGCGTTTCCTCGCAACCGTCGGCTACGAGAACACGCCCGCACTTTACGGTTACCTCGAATACGCCGCGCCGACCGGCGAGACGACGTCGCTCGCGATCGTCCAGCAGTTCGTCGAGAGCCAGGGCGACGGCTGGGCCGTGACGCTCGCCTATCTCGAACGTTTCTTCGACCGGCACCACGACATGACGGCGAATCAGGATCTCGCGCCCGTCGACGAAACGGCGGGGACGTACCACGACATCTTCATCCAGCGCGCGCGCACGCTCGGCATCCGCACGGCCGAGATGCACCGCGCGTTCGCGACGTCGACCGGCGATCCCGATTTCGAACCGGAACCCGTGACGCAGGCCGACCTCGACGCGTGGCTCGCGCAAGCGCGCGAGAGCGCGCATACGGCGCTCGACACGCTCGAGCGCGAGATCGAACGCGTACCGGCGGACATCCGCGCGTTCGCGGAATCGCTGCTCGCGTCGCGCGAGGCGCTCTTCGCCCGTCTGACGTTACCGCCGGTCGAGCGGCTCGACGTCCTCAAGACGCGCTATCACGGCGACTACCATCTCGGCCAGGTGCTCGTCGTCGCCGACGATTTCATGATCGTCGACTTCGAAGGCGAGCCGGGCCGCCCGCTTCCGGAGCGCCGCAAGAAATCGTCGCCGCTCCGCGACGTCGCCGGCATGTTGCGCTCGATCAACTATGCCGCCGTCGCCGCGATGCGCGGCGCGACGACCGATCGCGCGGAGGACACGAGCGCGCTCGAACCGTCCGCACGCGATTGGGAACGGCGCTCGGTCGACGCATATCTCGGCGGCTACCGCGAGACGATCGCCGGGACGCGTTCGTACCCGGGCGACGCCGAAGCGGCGACGCAGCTGCTCGATCTCTTCGTTCTCGAAAAGGCGTTCTACGAAATGTCTTACGAGCTCGCGAATCGTCCGGCGTGGGTGCGCATCCCGCTCGAGGGCATCCGCAACATCATCGGCGAGACGCAGGCGGAGCCCGCCGGTGCTCGTTAGGGAAGCGGTCGACGCCGTCGTCCGCGGCGATCACGGCGATCCGTTCGCTATCCTCGGCATGCATCGCGGAGCGACGGGCGATCTCGAAGTGCGCACGTTCGCGCCTGAGGCCGCGCGCGTCGAGGTCGTCGATGCGGCGACGGACGGCGTCGTCGCCGAACTCGCGCGCGTCGATCACACGGGGTTTTTCGCGGGCACGGTCGCCGGCCGCCGGGCGCCGTTCGCCTATCGTTTGCGGCTGACGGTCGGCGAGGCGACGGTCGACGTCGAGGATCCGTATCGCTTCGGGCCCGTGCTCGGCGACATCGACATCTATCTGATCGCCGAAGGCAAACATCTGCGTCTGTACGACAAGTACGGCGCGCACGCGACGACGATGGACGGCGTCGACGGCGTCTCGTTCGTCGTCTGGGCGCCGAACGCGCGGCGCGTGTCGGTCGTCGGCAGCTTCAACGCGTGGGACGGCCGGCGCAACCCGATGCGCTTCCGGCCGGGCGCCGGCGTGTGGGAGATCTTTCTCCCCGCGGCCACGCTCGGCAGCACGTACAAGTACGAGATCCTCGGGCCGGGCGGCGACCTGTTGCCGCTGAAGGCCGACCCGTTCGCGTTCGCGGCCGAGACGGCACCCGGCACGGCGTCGATCGTCGCGGAAGCGGGCCGCAAGCATTGGGCCGATTCGTCGTGGCTCGCACGTCGCTCCGCGGCGAACGAACGCGACGCGCCGATCTCCGTCTACGAAGCGCACATCGGGTCGTGGAAACGCAGCGACGGCAACCGGTATCTCACGTATCGCGAACTCGCGGACCAGCTCGTGCCGTACGTCGCGACGCTCGGCTTCACGCATCTCGAGCTGCTGCCGGTTTCGGAACATCCCTTCGACGGATCCTGGGGCTATCAGCCGATCGGCATGTTCGCGCCGACCAGCCGCTTCGGACCGCCGGAAGACTTCGCGTATTTCGTCGAGCGCGCGCACGAGGCCGGGCTCGGCGTGTTGCTCGATTGGGTGCCCGGCCACTTCCCGACCGACGCGCACGGGCTCGGAGAGTTCGACGGCACGCATCTCTACGAACACGCGGATCCGCGCCAAGGCTTTCAGCCCGACTGGAACACGCTGATCTTCAACTTCGGCCGCACCGAAGTCGTGAACTATCTCATCGCGAACGCGCTCTTCTGGCTCGACCGCTATCACGTCGACGGCTTGCGCGTCGATGCCGTCGCGTCGATGCTCTACCTCGACTACAGCCGCAAGGCGGACGAGTGGGTTCCGAATCGCTTCGGCGGGCGCGAGAATCTCGGCGCGATCGACTTCATGAAGCGTACGAACGAAGCGGTCTACGGCGAGATCCCCGGTACGATCACGATCGCGGAAGAATCGACGGCGTGGCCCAAGGTTTCGGAGCCCGTCTACCTCGGCGGCCTCGGCTTCGGCTACAAGTGGAACATGGGCTGGATGCACGACACGCTCGAGTTCATGCACGCGGATCCGCTGTATCGCTCGTACCGGCTCGACGCGCTGACGTTCAGTTTCGTGTACGCGTTCACGGAGAATTTCGTGCTGCCGCTCTCGCACGACGAAGTCGTCCACGGCAAAGGTTCGCTCATCGGCAAGATGCCGGGCGACGACTGGCAGCGGTTCGCGAACCTGCGCGCCTACTACGGGTACATGTACGCGCACCCGGGCAAGAAACTGCTCTTCATGGGCTGCGAGTTCGCGCAGGAGCGCGAGTGGAATCACGATCGCAGCCTCGACTGGTATCTCTTCGACGATCCGAAACACGCGGGCATCGCGCTCCTCGTCGGAGATCTCAACCGCACGTATCGCGGCCTCGCGCCGCTGCACGAACTCGACGCGGAAGCGGCGGGGCTCGAGTGGATCCTCTCCGATCGTGAGAACGTCGTGGTCGCGTTCGTCCGGCGGGCGCGCGCGTCGCACGACTACGTGATCGCGGTGACCAACTTCACGCCCGTCGTGCGGCACGACTACGTGCTCGGCGTGCCCGAAGGCGGCGCCTACGTCGAAGCCATCAACACGGACGACGTGCGCTACGGCGGCTCGGGCGTCACGAACGGCCGCATCGAGGCCCAGCCGTTCGGCGCGCACGACAAACCGTACTCGATCCGGCTGACGTTGCCGCCGCTCGCGACGGTGATCTTGAAGCGTGAGAGCGCCTAGCGAAGCAGGTCATTCCTTGCGTTTTGACGCGCGCGACCATCTATCGTAGGACGATGACGAACGCCCGAGCCGAGCCCTCCGCGAAGCGGACGGTCCTCGTCGTCGACGACGAGCCGCAACTCGTCGAGGTCCTGCGCGCGTACCTTACGGACGAGGGATTCGAGGTGATCGAAGCCGCGAACGGTCGCGATGCCATCGCGCGCGCCCGCGAGCACAAACCGGATCTCGTCCTCCTCGACCTCAATCTTCCGAGCGTGTCGGGCATCGAGGCCTTCCGCGCGATGCGCGTCGAACGCGACGTGCCCATCGTCATGCTCACCTCGCGCGTCGCCGAGGTCGATCGGATCGTCGGCTTGGAACTCGGCGCGGACGATTACATCACGAAACCGTATAGCCCGCGTGAAGTCGTCGCTCGCGTGAAGGCGGTTCTGCGCAGAGCGAGGCCGCGAGACGCGAGCGATCGGACCGTGCGGCTCGTGGGTGAGATCGAGATCGACGTCGCGGCGCACGAGGTCCGCCGGCGCGGGTCCGTCGTCGCGCTCACGCCCATGGAATTTCGGATCCTCACGACGCTCGCCGCCAACGCGGGCTGCGCGATGACGCGCGAACGCATTCTCGAAAGCGCGTCGGCGGACGGAGACGCGTTCGATCGAACCCTCGATCGGCACGTCGCGAACCTCCGCTCGAAAATCGAGGACGAGCCCGCGCGACCGCGTCTGATCGTAACCGTCGTCGGAATCGGCTATAAGCTCGTGGATCCGGCACGCGGAGCCGCGAGCCCGCGCGTCCCGGCGGCGTTCTAATGCGTCGCGCGGTCCACGACATCCGCAATCAGCTCGCCGTCGCCGTCGCCGGAATCGAATCGTTTCTCGATCGCAAGCTGGAGCCGACCGATGCGCGGCTCGAGGGCATTCTCTTTTCACTGCATGCGATCGACGCCCTCGTCGACGAGTTGCCGCGCGATCGCACGATCGAATTCGAGACGCATGCGGAACCGATCGACCTCGGCTCGCTCATCGCCTCCGGCACGGCGGCGATGGAGGGATTTGCGACCGAACGCGGCGTGACGATCACCATGCGACGATCGGACGGGATGAACTGCGGACGCGGCCACTTCTTCGGAGACCCGGCGCGGATCGGCGAGATCGTCACGAACGTCCTCACGAATGCGATCCACTATGCCGGCGCCGGCGGCTCCGTCGACGTCGAATGCCGCCGAGATCCGTCGCTCGTTCACCTGACGGTCACCGACCGCGGTCCCGGGATCGAGGAATCCGATCTCGCGCATCTCTTCGAAGCGGGCTTTCGTGGCTCTGCGTCCGCAGCGACGCCGGGAACCGGCATGGGGCTCACCATCGTGAAAGCGATCGTCGAGAGTTACGGCGGCAGCATCGAGGCCACGAACCGCCACGACGGCGGCGCGACGTTCTCCGTTCGCTTGCCCGTCGCGGACGAAACGTGCGGCGACTGCGCGCGGCCGACGCCGATTCGGCGGATAGCGGCGCACACGTAACGAGCGTGAGAAGATTTCGAGAAGAGACGAGCGTCTTCTTCGCGTAACGTTCATGCCGCCTACTCGCGGGGTTGCTACGCTCGCCGGATGGCTGTCGCTCCGAACGATGACGAACCCCTTCCCCTCACGTTTCGATTCGTGATGTCGCTCGGCATCGCGATCGTCATCGGCTGGTTCGCGATGTTCGCGCTCCTCGCGAGCCGCTGGTAAGCGGATGCACTTGCACCGACTCGAACGCGTATGGTTGACTTTTGGAGCCGCGATCCTCGTGCTCTTTCTCGCGACGATCACGACGGCTGCCGTCGTCGAGGGTTTCGTTCCGCCGAGTCACGTGCAGAGCATCGATCCCGCAAAGGTGCGCGTGACGCCGCCGTTCGATAAGCCCGGCCTGCACCGTCTGGCGAGCGGCTCGTACGAAGCGTACTACGTCGCCGCGATCTTCTCGTTCTCGCCGCACGAGCTCGTCGTTCCGCTCGGTTCGCACGTGACGTTCTACGTGACGAGCACGGACGTCGTCCACGGGTTCTCGGTGCCGGAAACCGGCATCAACACGATGGTGACGCCGGGCTGGGTCACCACCGTGTCCTATACGTTCCGAAAGCGCGGCCGCTTTCTGCTCGTGTGCAACGAATACTGCGGCATCGGGCATCAGACGATGGCGGACGCCATCGACGTCCGATGACGACGGCCACCGTCGGATCCTTCGCACCACGTGCGTACACCCGAGCGCACGCGATCGCGAGCGAGAACATCCTCGTCTCCGCGCACATCTATACGGCCACGGCGGCACTCGTGCTCGGCGCGCTGTTCGGCTTGCTGCAGGGGCTTTCGCGCGCGAACGTGTTCGCGATGCCGGCGTGGTTCGACTATTACCGCGTGCTCACCGCGCACGGCGTGCTGATGGCGCTCGTCTTCACGACTTTTTTCATCACGGGGCTCATGACGTTCTCGACGTATCGCGCGATACCGCGGGTCCGCTCGGTCACGCTCGGATGGTGGGGCTACCTCGTGATGCTCGCCGGAACGATCGTCACGGCGCTGACGATCTTGTCGGGAAACGCGACAGTGCTCTACACGTTCTACGCGCCGCTCAAAGCGCACCCCGCGTTCTACATCGGCGCGACCGTCCTCGTGGCCGGTACCTGGCTCGTGGCCGCCGACATCTTGCTCAACGTCGCGTGGTTTCAAAAAACCAATAAGGGCAAGCGCATCCCGCTGCCGGCGTTCGTCAGTGCGACGACGTTCATCATGTGGATCATCGCGACGATCGGCGTGACGCTCGAGATGGGGCTCTTGATCCCGTGGTCGCTCGGATGGACGCCGGGAATCGACGTTGAGTTGACGCGCACGCTCTTCTGGTACTTCGGCCATCCGCTCGTGTATTTCTGGATCATGGGCGCGTACCTGATCTGGTACAACGTCGTCCCGACGACGTACGGCGGCAAGGTCTTCAGCGACGCGCTCACGCGTCTCGCATTCATCATGCTGCTCGTGCTCTCGACGCCCGTCGGGCTGCACCATCAGTTTCTCGATCCCGGCATCTCCGCGGGCTGGAAATGGTTCCACACGATCCTCACGTACGGCGTCGTCATACCGTCGTTCATGACGGCGTTCGCACTCTTCGCGTCGTTCGAGATCGCGGCGCGGCGTGCCGGCAAACGCGGGTTGGTCGCGACGGTACGCTGGCTCCCGTGGCGCGACCCCGTGTTCACCGGAAGCGCGCTCGGCATGATCCTCTTCATCTTCGGCGGCTTCGGCGGCATCGTCAATTCGTCGTACAGCATGGACGTGCTCGTCCACAACACGATGTGGATCGTCGGGCACTTCCACATCACGGTCGGCGGCCCGGTCGCGCTCAGCTTCATCGGGGCCGCCTATCGCCTCGTCCCGGCGATCACCGGCCGCAAACTCTTCACCCCGAAGCTCGCGCTCGCGCAAACGTATACGTATTTCGTCGGTATGCTGATCATGTCGATGTCGATGCACGTCGCGGGCCTCCTCGGCTCGCCGAGACGGACGTCGGACGTCACGTATTTCGGCGCCGCCGGCGCGGCATCGTGGCACGTCGAGATGGTCGGCGCCGCAATCGGCGGCACGATTCTCTTCGTGAGCATCCTCATGTTCGCCGTCGTCGCGGTCGGCACGCGCTTCCGCGACGAACGGGCCGACGAACGCGACGAGTTCGTCTTCGCGGGCACCGAGGCGGAAGCGATGCAGTCTCCGCCCGCGCTCGACAAACTCGGCCGGTGGGCGCTGCTCGCCCTCGCGCTCGCGGTGGTGGCATACGCGGGACCCGTCCACGAACTTCTCTCGACGCCGCATCAACTCGTCCCGGGCATGCGAACGTGGTGACGACGGCGTCGCCGCCGATTCCGGCGGTGACGTCGTTCGTGCCGGTGCTCCGCGCGGGCGATGCGCTACCCGAAACCGAGCTACGCGATCAGACCGGTCGCCGGTTCAGGCTCGGTGGTACGTCGCGCGGAGCCACCGTCGTCGCTTTCTTTTACACGCGCTGCCGGGACGCCGACGGCTGCGCGCTGACGACGGCGAAATTCGCGGCGATGCAGCGGACGTTCGCCGGCAGACCCACGCGGCTCGTCGAGATCACCCTCGACCCGGCGCACGACACGCCGCCCGTCGTGGCACGATACGCGGAAGCGTTCGATGCGAATCCCGAGCGTTGGCGGCTCGCGTCCGCGATGCCGGCGACGCTCCTCGTGCTGGAGCGACGGCTCGGCGCCCGCGTCTCACGCACGCCTTCGAGTGCGCTCGAACACGAGTCGCCGTTGATCGTTCTCGATGCCGGCGGCCGCATCGCCGATACGATTGCGGGCGACGCGTGGACCGCCCGGGACGTGGCGGTCGCCGCGCGTTCCGCCGAGCGATTGCCGGTCGATCCGATCGCGTGGGCGCGTTTCGAACTCGGCCGTGGAATAGCCGCCGCGTGCGGCGGCAGCCCGGCCGCTCGCGGCATCTCGGCCGGCCTTGCGGCCGCGATCTTTTTCGCGGCGGTCGCCGCGTTCGGTTTTCTCTTGCGTCGCATCACGGTCCGGGCCTAACGCTCGGCGCGGGCGGACGATGCTCGTCCGCGTCGACTTGCTCTTCGATCGCCTCGGCAATGCGCAAGAGGAGCCGCGCGACCGTCGCTTTCGCGAACCGGTGGCCGAGAACGGCATCGAACGTCGCGCCGGCGCTGCCGAACGGCGGGACGTAGCCGCCCGTGAGCCGCAATGCGAAGCTCGCCGCGTCGTCTTCCGGCTCGAGCGCGAGGATTCCGGAAAACGCCGGATACGGCCCGTGCCCTTCCGCCACCCAACTCACGGACAACGCCGGGATCGTCGCCGTTGCGGACGCCGCCGGCGTGAACGTGGCGATGACGGACGTCGTCGAGCCGGCACCGAGGTCCAGACGCACGACGTCACCGTCGGCGTTGCCGTGCGCGCGGAGGTATTGCGACAGCCGCCGCGCGCTCTGGCTCGACGGGCAACGGACGGCCGTACGGGTCGTGAACCGGGTCAACGGCGTCCGCCCATTCTTTTCACGCCACGAACGTACCGCTTCGGCGTGAAGGCCGCGCGAACCGGAGATGAAAGATCGACGGCAGCGCCGTCTGTTTTTTCCAAGACCCGCGCGTGTCACTCGAGGTTCAATGTCCGCATGGAGACGAATACCGTCAAGCACAACGTCTATGCCGGCATGCGGTACCGGGACGCGCTCGCTGCGATCGCGTGGCTCGAGCGGGCGTTCGACTTTCGCCGTCAGCTCGTCGTGCCGGGCGAAACGGCCGGTGAGGTCGCGCACGCGCAACTGCGCGCGGGTGAGAACGGCGGGATCGTGATGCTCGGCAGCGCGCGTGACGACGGGCGAGGCTATCGCTCTCCGCAAGAGGCCGGCGGGGTCACGCACGGCATCTACGTCGTCGTCGAGGATATCGACGCACACTACGCTCGCGCGAAAGCGGCCGGCGCCGATATCACCGTCGAGCCGAAGAGGACCGACTACGGCTCGCGCGATTACACGGCGCGCGACCCCGAGGGATTCGTGTGGAACTTCGGCACGTACGATCCCGAAAACGATTGACCATGAGCCGACGCGGGCGATTCAGGTCGGCGTCGCCGTCGGTGCCGGCGTCGGCGGCGGCGGCGGAATCGGCACGCCCGCGGGCGACGGCGTTGCCGGCGGCGGCGTGCGTGGGTTACACGCATCGGGCGAATACGGACCGGGCGGCGGCGACGGCGGCGTCGCGGTCAGTCCGAACAAGAGCGGAAACGACGACGCGCCGTCCGTCATATACTCGCCCGTCACCGTGCGCGTCTCGCCCGGCGCGAGATCGAACGATTTGACCGCGTAACGATTCTGCCGTACGACGCACGGAATCTCGATCGGCGCGGGATCGCCCGCGAACCAGATGCTCGTCGTCGCGCTGCCGCCGGCGGGCGTTTCGTAAAAATACAGCGACGCGGGAGCCGCGCCGGGATTGCTCAGCTGCAACGCGACGTTCCGTACCACGCCGTAGTCGCCGCCGAGCGCGCGGCCTCCGGCGCGCAGGTTCGCGATCGTCGGCGATCCGATCGCGAACGGCGCGGAATCGGGCGCTCCGGCGGCGAGCGACAACGCGAGCGGCGGCACCGCGGTCAGATCGAACTCTCCGCGCCGGCCGTGACCGTCCGTCGGCAGTTCGGCACCGCCGGCGAACGTCGCCGCTTGCGCCGCCGTGTCCGCCGCGATCACCGCGACGGCGATCGGACCGCCCGTGAAGACGCGCAAATCGAACGCGCCCGCCACGAGTTCGCCCGGCCGCAGTTCGCGCGACCCGAGCGCCTGAAGGTACGGCGCATCGGCGCTCACGGTCACGATGCGACTCTCTTGCGCGTGACGCTCGAGGAGATAGCGCAACGTCGAGACGTGGCCGACGTAGGCGAACGCATCGCTCGGACCGGCCGCGTCCCCGAGAATCTGCACGCGCGCGTCCGCGCCAGCAGCGGTGAGCGAGAGAAAGAGCCGGTGCGACGATCCGTACGCCACGTGGTAGAAATACGTTCGCGCCGGCTTCGCCGCGTCGATCGTCGCACGATAGAGCACGCCGTTCGTGTCGGCGAGCAACTTCTCGGGATCGTCGCTGTAGAGCAGGATCTGCGGATCGAGTTCGGTCAGCGTGTCGACGCGCAGGTGCACGTTCGTCGTGCCGAGCGCGTCGACGTACGCGCCGCCGCCGTCGACGCGCACGTTCGCGGTCGCTTCGAATCCGCTGCCGGGGAGCAGCGTCGTGTCGGGCGTCGCACCGTGGACCACGACCTGCGTGCCCGGCCGGAGTTGCGCGCTCGCGGCGATCGCCGCTTCGATCTGCGCTTCGGCGAATTGCGGCGAGACCGTGCCGCCGAGTTCGACCGTGACGTCCGCCGGCACGACGCCGCCCGGCGGCGCGACGAGCACGGCGACCTTCGCGGTGTCGCCCGCGGCGTCCGATAACGTGACGATCGCATTGCCCGGTGCGCGGCCCGCCAGCGAGAGCAGTCCGGCGATGGCATCGTAGCGCGCGTCGACGACGTTCGGCGCCGAAGCCGTTGCGGAGATCGGGCCGGCGCCGCCGGTAACGTGCACCGTGACCGTCGAGCCCGGCACGATGCCGGCGCGCGCGCGATCGACGACGATCGCGATCTGCGCGGGAGCGGACGGCAAGGGCGAAGACGACGCTGCCGGTTCCGGTGACGGCAACGTCGACGCAACCGGCGACGGAGAGTCGGACGGTTGGGGCGATGCGGGCTGTGCGGACGCCACGGTCGTCCCGCGGACGAATGCGAGCGCGAGCGCGAGCGCCGCCGCAACGCGTATCGGCGATGTCGACGGCGGCACGCCTTACGTGAGCTTGGGCGCCACCGGGGTCGTCGAGGCGCGCTCGCCCGGCTGCGTCACGTCGCCCGACCGCGAGCGCGCCGAGAGCACGAGGCGTTCGCTTTCAGGATCGGCCGGGAACAGCCGGTCGTAGACGACGCGCACGATGCCGGCGATCGGGACGGAAAGCAGGATGCCGAGGACGCCGAACGCTTCGCCGCCGATCAGGATCGCGAGCGTCACGATGAGCGGCGTCACGCCGACGGATTTCGCGTTGATGAGCGGCGCGATGAGGTTGCCGATCACCTGGAACACGATCGCGAGGAGCACGAGCACGACGATCGCCTTCACGATGCCGACCGTGAAGAGCGCGACGATCACCGCGGGGATCGCGCCGACGAGGGCGCCGACGACGGGCACGAATCCGAGCACGCCGATCAGCAACCCGAAAATGACGGCGTACGGCACGCCGAGCGCGAGCAAGACCGCGATCGACGCGAGCGCGGTCACGGCCGACAGCAACACCTGCGAACGTACGAAGCCGCCGATCACCCCGTCGATGTCGACCACGAGATCGACGACGTACTCGCGCCGGTCGCGCGGCACCATCCGCACGAGCGTCGCCTGGATCTTCTCGAGATCGACGATGAACATGAACGTCACGCCGAACATGATCGCGAGCTGCGTCACGAGCGTCGCGCCGCCGGTCACGATCGGCAAGACGTGCGCGCCGACGGCGGTCGCGGCGACGCCGACGTACGTGCCGAGTTTCCCGGCGTTACCCGCGACGAAGTCGCGCGCTTGCGGCGGCAAGCGCTGCAGCAACGGATTCTGCGACGGATCCTTGAGCTCGGTTTCGACCGCGTGCACGCGTGACGGATAGCTCTGCGCGAAATCCGCCGCCTGCGCGGCGACCGTCGGCGCGAAAAACGCGAGAACGATCGCGACCGCGACGAAGATGCCGACGTAGACCGTCGCGACGGCGAGCGGCCGCGGCATGCGCCGCGAGAGCCCCTTCACCATCGGATAGATGAAGTACGAGAACAGGATCGAGAAAACGATGATGGTCAGGACGTTCGAGACGCGATCGAACACGTTCGCGAACATCCAAACGACGGCACCGCAGCCGAGGATCAGCCCGACGATGACGAGCGAGCGAACGAGACGAGAGGTAGGCATCAGGCGTGCCGTACTCCTCGAATCGCTCGCGCTATCAATTGACCCCCGCCAGCTGCTTTCCGGCGGAGCCGATTCCGCTGCCCTCGCCGCCGCTTTTGTTGCCCGCAGCGATGAAGCGGCGGAGGTGGAAGTCGGTATCGCCGAGCGCCAAGCCGAGCATCGACATACGCTTGAAGTAGTGCCCGATCATGTACTCCTCGCTCATGCCGATGCCGCCGTGGAGCTGGATCGCCGATTCGCCGACGACGCGGCCCGAGCGGCCGATCTGGGCTTTGGTCCCCGAAATCGCGCGCATGCGCTCCTTGGCGTCGCCGTTCGGATCGATCGCCACGGTTCCGTAGTACAACATCGACCGCGAGAGCTCGACTTCGATCAGCATGTCGACCGCGCGATGCTGCAGCACTTGGAACGAGCCGATCGGCACGCCGAACTGCTCGCGTGCCTTGATGTAGTCGACCGTCGTCTTCTGCATGACCGACATGTTGCCGACGGCCTCGGCGCACAGCGCCGCAACGCCGCTGTCGAGTACGTATTCGAGGAGCCCGAGTCCCTTGCCGGGTTCGCCGAGTACGGCGTCGGCGCCGATGCGGACGCCCGAGAACGTGACGTCCGAGGCGCGCTGACCGTCGACCGTGCGATAGTCGACGCGCGAGACGCCCGGCGCATCGCGATCGATCAGCACGAGCGTGATGCCGTCCTCATCGTGTTCGCCGCCACCGGTGCGCACGCTGACGACGTACGTGTCCGCCGCGGCGCCGTAGGCGACGGCGCGCTTCGTGCCGTCGACGATCCAACCGGACCCGTCCGGCTTCGCCGTGGTGCCGACGATGCTGGGATCGTAACGCGAGTTTCCCTCCGCATACGCGAGCGCGAGCAACACGTCGCCCGCGATCATCGCGTTCAACCGATCGCCGTGCGCGGCGTTCGTGCCGCCGTACGCGAGCGCGGTGCCGCCGAGCACGACCGTCGGAACGAACGGTTCGAGCACGAGGGCCTTGCCGAACGCTTCCATCACGATCATCGTCTCGACGGGCGTGCCGCCGAATCCGCCGCGATCTTCCGGCAACGCGATACCGAGCCAGCCGAGTTCGGCGAACGTGCTCCAGTGGTCGCGGCTGAAGCCGTCCGCACTCTTGCTCAGCGCCATCCGCGCGTCGAAGCCGTAGGCATCGGCGACGAAGCGGTCGACGCTCTCCTTGATCTGTTGTTGTTCCGACGACAGCGTAAAATCCACGATCAGAGTCCTAACATGCGCTTCGCGAGAATGTTCCGCTGGATCTCGTTCGAGCCCGCGTAAATCGAGGTCTTCCGGAAATTGAAGTAGAGGAGCGCGTTGCGCGAACGATCGTCGAACGATTCGTACCCGCCCGCCTCCATCATGAGTTCGGTGATCGCCTGTTGGATCTCGGTGCCCGTGATCTTGATGTACGACGATTCGAGGCCCGGGCTCTTCGTCGCGCTCTCCGCCGCGAGCGCGCGCATCTGCGTGAAGGAGAGCGCCGTCAAACGCACTTCCACTTCGGCGATGCGCTTCGCGAAATCGCCGCTCTGCATGAGCGTCGAGCCGTTGTAACGTTGCTCCGACGCGATCTCCTTGAGACGATCGAGCATCTGGAACGAGCCCGCGACGCCGGCCGTGCCGTTGCGTTCGTGCTCGAGCAGAAACTTCGCATAGGTCCAACCGCCGCCTTCGGTGCCGACGAGATTCTCGAGCGGAACGCGCACGTTCTCGAAAATGACCTCGTTGATCTCGTGACCGCCGTCGATCGTCTCGATCGGACGCACGGTGACGCCGGGCGTCGTCATGTCGACGAGGATGAACGAGATGCCCTTCTGCTTCTTCGCCGTCGGATCGGTCCGGGCGAGCACGAAGATCATGTTGGCATACTGCGCGAGCGTGATCCACGTCTTGGCGCCGTTGATCACGTACGAGTCGCCGTCCCGTTCCGCGCGCGTCGAGAGCGACGCGAGATCGGATCCGGAGCCGGGCTCCGAGTACCCCTGGCACCACCAATCCTCGCTCGAGAGGATCCGCGGCAGATACCGCTGCTTCTGTTCTTCCGACCCGAAGTTGATGATGACGGGCGCCACCATCGACACGCCGAACGGCAGCGATCGCGGAGCGAACCCGACCGCGAGTTCTTCGTCGAAGATGTGCTTCTGCACGATCGTCCAGTCGGTGCCGCCGTACTCGACGGGCCAATTGGGAGCGAGCCAGCCGCGCGCGCTCAAAATCTTCTGCCACGCGACGTAATCGTCGCGCTCGAGCTCGATGCCGGCCTGCATCTTGTGCTTGATCGCGGGCGGCAGTTCCGCGGCGACGAACGCGCGGATTTCTTCGCGGAAGCGAAGGTCTTCGGGACTGAACGACAGATCCATAGCCCGTCATTTGACACGTAGGATACGCGCGCCCTCGTGGCACAAGGGCGCAAACGTGCACACCGACGCCCTCACGACCGCTCTCGAAGACGGGATCGTGCAGATCAGGCTCCCGATGGCGGGAAACCCCATGCGCCACATCAACGGCTACCTCGTGCGGGAAGACGACGGCTTCACCCTCATCGATTGCGGCTGGAAGACGGACGACGTCCTCGCCGCCCTCCACGCGGGCCTCGCCGAAGCGGGCGAGACGCTCGCGGCCGTCAAGCGCATCGTCGTCACGCACATGCATTTCGATCACTACGGCCTCGCCGGGACGCTCTTGCGCGCCGGGGTACCCGATCTGCTGCTGCACGCCAAGGACTGGGAGTTTGCCTCGCGGATCCTCGCCGATCCGCTCGAGGCCGATCGCATCTCCGACCTGTGGCTCGGCCGCAACGGCTTCCCCGTCGAACCCTCGCACGAGGAAGCGGAACACCACCGCCTCAACGAGCTCACCGAACCGACGCGCATCGTGGCCGACGGGGAACGCATCGGGCGCCTCCTCGTCGTGTGGACGCCGGGCCACACGCCCGGCCACATCTGTCTCGTCGACACGCAGAGCGGCCGCATGTTCACGGGGGACCACGTGCTCGACCCCGTGACGCCGCACGTGGGCTTCTGGGCGGAGCATCGCGGCGATCCGCTCGGCGATTACATCGCGTCGCTCGAACGCGTCGGTTCGATCGGCGCGTCGGGCGTGCTTCCGGCGCACGGCGAACCGTTTCCCGATCTCCAGCGCCGCGTGGACGAGTTGCTCGCCCACGAAGCGACGCGTGAGGATCAGATCGTCGACGTGTTGCACGCGGGTCCCGCGAGCGCGGCCGGCGTCGCGGAGCGACTGCCGTGGACGCGGCGCAACAAACCGTTCGCCGATCTCGGCGAGTTCCACCAGCAGTTCGCCGTGGCGGAAACGCTCGCACATCTCGAGCACCTACGCGCGGAATCGCGCGCCGGACGGCACGACGACGGCGGATATCGTTACACGCTGACCGCCTGACGGTGTCCGCGCCTTCCCTCGTCACGCTCGTCCACGTCGTGGCGGGGACGCTCGTGCTCGGCGTCGCGCCGGCCGCGATGATCGTGCGCAAGGGCGGCCGCTGGCATCGCACGTGGGGACGCATCTTCGCAAGCGGCATGGGCGTGGTGCTCCTCAGCGCGGCGTTCATGTGGCAAGAACACGGCCACGTCTTCCTGTTGTTCCTCGACGCGGTCAGCGCGTATCTCGTGTTCGCCGGATTTCGCACGCTCGCGCGGCGGCGCCGGCGCGTTCGGGACGCACGCGCCGACGCGCTCGACGCGATCGCCGGGGCCGTGGTCGTGCTCTGCGCCGCCGCGCTCGCCGTGATCGCGTTCACGGCACGCACGCCGCTGATGCACGATCTCTCCGCCGTGCTCTACGCGCTCGCGGCGATCGCCGGCGCGTTCGCGTTCCTCGATCTCAAGGCGGTGATCGAACGGCGTCAGACGCGGCTCGGATCGCTCCTCCTCCATCTCTCCGCGATGATCGGCGCGTACATCTCGGCCGTCACCGCGTTCTGCGTGATCAACTTTCACGGCGTTCCGATGGGATTGCGCTGGCTCGTGCCGAGCGTCGCGGGAACGCTCGTGATCGCGTCGTTTTCGGTCGCCTACCGTCGGCGCTTCGCGCGGTCGTCCTCGCCGATGCCGATACGGTAACGATTCGCGAGCTCGCTCCCGAGGTAGCCCGCCACGAACAGGAGCACCGCGCCCGCCACGGTCGCCGCGATGCCGGCCGGCGACGCGAAGATCGCGGCGCGTGCGAACCATGCGAACGCGAAGACGGCGAGCGCGGCGAGGCTCCACCACATGTGGCCCGCAGCGACGCCGCGCGCTTTCGCCGACATCGGCGCGGTGCGATAGTCGACGTATCCCGCGACCGATGCGAGCACGGCGCCGATCGTGCCCATCATCACGAGCACGACGCTCATGCGAAAATAGAATCCGTCGTGCGAGAACGCGCCCGCGACGTCGGTGAAGAGCGCGCCCGTCCAGAACGCGACCGGAAACGGGATCAACATCAGATGGACCGGGTGGCCGCGGAACGTCGCCTTGCCTTGCACGCGTCTCAGCGGTTACGCGCGTCGCCGCGGCGCGCCTTCGCGCGCCGCGACGGGAGCGCCCCGGCGACGGTCCGAAACCTCGCGAACCAGCATCTTTCCGCAGAAACGAGAACACGTTGTCCACGACCGAAGAACGCGCCGCCGCGATCACCATGCACGGGAACCCGCTGACCCTCGTCGGGACGCATCTCGAGGTCGGCGATACCGCGCCGCCGTTCACGCTGACGACGTCGGATCTCAAGCCGCTCACGCTCGACGACGCGACGGAGAACGGCACGAAGAAGGCGCTTCTGATCGTCGTGCCGTCGCTCGACACCGGCACGTGCTCGCTCGAGACGCAGACCTTCAGCAAGCGTCTGAGCGAATTGCCCGCCGACGTCAACGCGTACATCGTGAGCCTCGATTTGCCGTTCGCGCAGAGCCGTTGGGCCGCGGCGAACGACGCTCCGAATCTCAAGTACGCGTCCGACTATCAATCGCACGCGTTCGGCAACGCCTACGGCGTGCGCATCAAGGAACTCGGCGTTCTCGCCCGCGCGAATTTCGTGATCTCGCCGGACAAGAAGATCACGTACGCCGGCATCGTTCCCGAAGTGTCCGACGAACCGCCTTACGACGAGATTTTCGCCGCGACGAAGGCGTAGTCGGCTGCGCGAAGACGATACGGCGGGCGTGCGCGTCGCGCCGCCGCTCTTCTTCGCGGGCGCGCTCGCGCTCGGGCTCGCCGCGGGCCGGTTGCCGCAGAGCGCGACGTACGGCACGCGAGCGCGTCGCGTTCTCGGCACGGTTTCGATCGCGATCGGCGCGGCCGCCGGCGCGAGCGCCTTCGCCGAGATCGCACGCGTCGGTTCGAACCCGAACCCGTTCGAACCGACGACCGCGCTCGCGACGCGCGGCGCGTTCCGTTTTACGCGCAATCCCGCGTACTTCGGCGCGACGTCGATCTACATCGGCATCGCGCTCGTCGCGCGGTCGCTCCCCGCGTTCGTCATGTTACCCGTGGCGCTCGCACTCGTCGACCGGTTCGTCGTCGACAAAGAAGAGCGGTATCTCGAACGCCGCTTCGGTGAGACCTATCGCGCCTATCGCGACCGCGTGCCGCGCTGGTTCTAGCGGCCGCGCGACTGCGCGGCGGCCGGTAGCACCACATCTGCGGACGGATGCTGGGCGTGCAGATCCTCGACGATCGTCGCGCGTCTCGCCATCAGCGTGCGAACGTTCAGCGAGCCTTTGTCCGTGATCTCGCCCGCATCGAGCGACGCCGGCTCGGCGAGGAGTGCGAGCCGTTCGATGCGCGTCGCGCTGCCGGTCGCGCCTTCCGCGAAACGCGCGAGTGCGACGGCGAGCGCGTCGCGCAGCACGGCACTGCGCAGCACCTCCGGAACGGGCGCGCCGGCCGCGACGTCCGTCGCGATCTCGCGACAGCGCGCCACGTCGGGAAACGCGAGCATCCCGATCTCACGCCGGTTCTCGCCCGTGATGACGAGATCGGAGACGAGCGGCGAGAAGTGACCGAGCGCGCGCAGGCGTAGCGGTCCGGCGCTGACCCACGTGCCCGTGTCGAGTTTGAAATCTTCGGAGAGGCGCCCGTCGAACACGAAGCCGCGCGACGGATCGGCCGAGTCCGCGTACCGCAGTGCATCGCCGATGCAGTAATATCCCTCGTCGTCGAATGCCGCGTTCGTCAGGGCGGGCGCGCGCCAGTAGCGCTCCGTGATCGCGGGTCCGCGCAAACGCAGCTCGAGCTTCGCGCCGTTCGGTACGAGCTTGACGTCGGTCCCCGGAACCGGTACGCCGACGTATCCCGGCCCCGCGGGCGAGTCCGGTGAGGCGAGCGCCATCGGCCCCGTCTCCGTCGAACCGAGGCTCGTCGTGATCAGCACGCGCTCGCCGCGCGTGCGTACGCCGAGCGCGATCAACTCGTCCCACACCGGCCGCGAGATGCCCGCGCCCGCATAGAACATCATGTCGAGCGACCCGAAGAAGCGTTCGCACAACGCCTCGTCGTCGCGCAGGTAACCGGCGAGCAATTCGAAGCCTTTCGGCACATCGAAATAGATCGTCGGCGCGACGTCGCGCAAGTTGCGTCGTGTCCGTTCGGCGAGGGCGGGCGTCGGCTTGCCGTCGTTGACGTACAGCGTGCCGCCGAAGCCGAGCGCGACCCCGAAATTGTGATTGCCGCCGAACGTGTGATTCCAAGGCAGCCAATCCAGTAACACCGGCGGCCGATCGTGCACGAACGGGAACATCTGACCGAACATCACGGTGTTGCTGCACAGCATCCGCTGCGAACACGTCACGCCTTTCGGTGCGCCGGTCGTTCCGGAGGTGAAGAGCACTTTCGCGATCGTGTCCGCGCCGACGCCCGCGTGCGCGCGTTCGAGCGACGCGTCCGGCTTCGTGTCGAGCAACGCGGACAACGGCGTCGCGAACGGATGGCTGCCGCCGGCGCGCGACGCGACGACTTCGACGTCGTGCGGCACGGCGGCCGCGATCGCCGCGTCGTAGCGCGCGCCGTCGTCGACGAAGACGAGACCGGGCTCGAAGGTGCCGAGGACCTGCCGCAACTTCAAGAAATCTTTCGAGACGAGCGAATAGCTCGGCGAAATCGGCGTGTAGGGCACGCCGGCGTATTGCGCCGCGAGCCCGAGCAGCGCGTGATCGATGCCGTTGTCGGAGAGGATCGCGACGCCGCGTTCTGCCTCGAGGCGGCGATCGACGAGCGCCTGCGCGAGCGAGCGCACCGCGAGCAACGTCTGCGCGTAGGTCGACTCGCGCCAACGCTCTCCGGCACGTTCGGCGAGGAAGACGCGATCGGGAGCCGCTTCGGCCCAACGCTCGAGCCAGTCCGTCGCGCGATCGGGATACGCGGCGAGCGGCTCGCGGTTCCGAACGCGTTCCACGCCGTCCGGCCCGACGATTCGCTCGACGGTGCCCGCACCCGCGGCGCGCGGCACGTTCAGCCGTCCAATCCGAGAACGCGGATCGCGTTCTCCCGCAAGATCAGCGGGCGCACCTCGTCGCGGATCGGCAGCTTCTCGAACTCCGCGAGCCATTTGTCGGGCGTGATCAGCGGGTAATCCGAACCGAAAAGTACCTTGCGCTTCAGCTGCGTGTTCGCGTACTGCACGAGTTGCGGTGGGAAGTATTTCGGCGACCAGCCGGAGAGATCGATGTAGACGTTCGGCTTGTGCAGACAGATCGAGATCGCTTCGTCCTGCCACGGAAATGACGGATGCGCGAGGACGATCGTCATGTCCGGAAAATCGACCGCGACGTCGTCGATCGGCATCGGCGCGCCGTATTTGAGCCGGATGCCGCCGCCGCCGCGCGCACCCGTGCCGATGCCGCTGTGACCCGTGTGGAAGACGACGGGCAACCGCGTCGCTTCGAGCGCCTCGTAATACGGATAGATCGCGCGATCGTTCGGCCAGAACTCTTGCAGCGGCGGATGGAGTTTGAAGCCGCGCGCGCCCGCGTCGACGAGACGTTTGATTTCGTCGATCGCGCCCGCGCCGCGCGTGGGGTCCACGCTCACGAACGGAATCAAGACGTCGGGATTGCGCGCGGCCGCGGCGAGAACGTCGTCGTTCGGCACCATCGGCCGCCCCGAGAGCTTCTCGTCGACGGTGAAGAGCACGCACGCCATGCTCCGCTCGCGGTAATACGCCGCGAGCGGGTCGAGCGCGCGCGGTGCGTCGTTCGAGCCGAAGTACGCGTCGGCCGCCGCCTTCACGTCGCTCGTGTCCTCGTCTTGCCAGTGCGCGTGCACGTGGACGTCGACGGCGGCGAGCTTCGATGCCATCATGCGTTCTGCGGTGGTCGTCACGACGATTCTCCTTGTCTTTCCGGTGAACTGATACGTTCGAGCAGCGTCACGAGCGTCGCGCGTTCCGCGCGCGAGAGCCCGGACGCGGCGGCCTCGCGCCGCGATACGGCGGGCTCGAGTTTTTCGACGAGGCCGCGGCCACGGCTCGTGAGAGCGAGCGGCGCGGCGCGGCGATCGTCCTTGGACGAACCGCGGCGCACGAGCTTCGCCGCCTCGCAGCGATCGACGAGGCGCACCATCGTCGAACGGTCGAGCGCGAGCGCGCTCGCGAGCTCGATCTGCTTGATGCCGGGGTTCGCCTCGATCAAGAGCAGCACGGCGAACTGCGACGGCGTCACCTCGTGCGTCGCGGCCGCCTCGGCGAACGCCGCGAACACGTGCAGTTGCGCCAACCGCAGACGGAAGCCGAGGCTCTGATCGAGCCGGCCCATCCGGACGGTCTGCACCGCGAGTTCCATATGGGACCCGGCCTTCGCCCGGCCGCGGCGGGACTACTGCCGGGTTGTTGCGCGTGTCAACAATTTGACACTTGACTTTACGGGTGCTACCGTACGGGCGTGACGGAACGAACGCAGCGCGTCGCGGTGACGATCGACGGCCCGGTAGCCCACCTTCGCCTCGATCGAGCCGCGAAACGCAACGCGCTCGACGACGCGACCGTCGACGAATTGCAACGCTTCTTCACGAATCCGCCCGGCGTGCGGGCCGCGGTCCTCGACGGCGCGGGCGACCATTTTTGCGCCGGGCTCGATCTCGCCGAACACGTCTCACGCGGAACGAGCGACGTGCTCGCTCACTCGCGCGGCTGGCACGCCGCGTTCGACGCGATCGCGTTCGGGAAGGTCCCGCTCGTCGTCGTGATCCGCGGCGCCGCGATCGGCGGCGGTTTCGAGCTCGCCGCGGCCGCGCACGTGCGCGTCGCCGAACGCAGCGCGTTCTTCGAACTCCCCGAAGGCCAGCGCGGACTCTTCCTCGGCGGCGGAGGTTCCGTACGCATCTCGCGCTTGATCGGCACGAGCCGCGTGATGGACATGATGCTGACGGGACGCCGCTACGGGGCCGCCGACGCCGAGCGCATCGGCGCCGTGCAGTACGTCGTGGAGGACGGTGAAGGCTTGGCCTTCGGGCTGGCGCTCGCGCGGAAGATCGCGACGAACGCCGCACATACGAACGCCGCGATCGTGCAGGCGCTGCCGCGCATCGCCGACATGCCGTACGCGGACGGGCTCTACGCCGAAGCGGCGACGGCGGCGCTCATGGCGGGCGAAGACGAATCCCGCACCCGCATCACCGCGTTCCTCGAGCGCAAGCGCACGCGCTGACGCTCGAGGCGCGGGGCGATCAGCGCTTCGCGCGCGTCTTCTTCGCGGCGGGTGCCGCTTTCTTCGCGGCGACTTTGCGCGCGGGTGCGGCTTTCGACGCGGCTTTCTTCGCGGGCGATTTCTTCGCCGCGCTCGCGCGACGCGGGGCGCCGACGGCGTCCTTGAGCGTCTTTCCCGGAACGAATTTCAAGACGCGTTTCGCGGGGACTTTGACGGGTTCGCCCGTCTGCGGGTTACGTGCCATACGCGCGGCGCGATCGCGAATCCGGAACTGACCGAACGGCGTCAGTTGCACTTTGTCGCCCGACTTCAACACGTTCGTCATCTTCTCGAGAATCGTCTCGACCATCTCGCCGACTTGCTTGCGCGGGAGTTCGAATTCCTCGGCGAGCTCGCGAATGAGTTCGTTCTTCGTCATAAGGCCTTTCAACAATGAGAGCGGCTCACGAGTCGAAGCCGCGATACCAGCGGCGTTCGCGCTCGACGCGCGCTCACCCGCGCGCCGGGGTGCGAAAAACGCGAACCCGTACGGGTTTTCAGCCGCTCCCACCGGGCGCGAACGCGAGCGGCGCGAACGGCGAAACGACCGATAACGGGGGACCGCCGCGCCGCTCGAGATCGCGCAGCGCCGCGCGCGACGCGTGGAAGCGCGTGACGTGGAGCGTATCGGCGATGCGGGCGAGCCGCGCGTCTTCCGGCGCCACGCCCGCGACCATCTTCAACGCCGCCGCCACGGCGAGCGCCGGCGTCGGCATCACCATCGGGAGGCGAGCGTTGACCGCGGCCGTCGTCGTGAGCGCGTTGAGATAGGTCGAGCTCGGACGGTACGCCGCCGCGAGCTCGGACGTCACGACGTCCGCGAGCCCGACGCCGTTCCCGTTGCCCTCGGCCTCCGGCGTCAGGGCGAGGTACACGAGACGTGCGACGCTGAGCGAGCCCGAGATGTGGGGACTCGGAAACCGCCCCGTCACGTTCGGATCGGCGCCCGTTCCGCTGACGTTTTTCCCGACGCGGTCGACGACGAGCACGTCGAGTTCGGTGAAGGGAAGGCGCGGAAACGCCGCGCGGACCTCGGCGAGCAGCAGCTCTTCTTGCGCGATGAGATCGCGCGCGTCGAGCGCGGCGACGCGGTACGGTAGTTCGTCCGCGTTTTCGAGGATCGCGAGCGCGAAGGCGACCTTCCCCGTGCCGAGCACGATGCGCGCGGCCGCCGGCACGTTCTCGTGCATCGCGAGCCAACCCGGTGCGTGCACCGATCGCGCTCCGTCGCGATTGCCGAGACCGATCGCGAGCATCTTGGCCGGCCCGGATTCGATCGGTCCGCGGAACGAGGTGTGCAGTTTGACGCGATTGACGGCGACGATCGCGTCGGCCGCGTACGCTTCCGCATCAACGAACACGTCGACGCCGGCGTCCGTGCGACCGACGCGGACCGTCTCCATCGTCGCGACGATCGGCGCGCCGACCGACGCCTCGGTGATGCCGAGATGCGCGAGCACGCGCGCCTGCCCTTCCGCGTTCGATGCGCCGTGCGACCCCATCGCCGGCACGACGAACGGATGCGCGCCGCGCGCCGCGAGCTCGCGGGCGAGCGCGCGCACGAACTCCGCGATGCGGGCGATGCCGCGGCTTCCGACGGCGATCGCGATCCGCCCGGCCGGGACGCGCATCGTCGCGACCGCGTCGCGTACCGCTCCCGCGACGTCGTCGAGCGGCGGCGGCGAATCGAGCCGCTGTTCCACGAGCGCGACCTCGGGCGGCGTCACGCCGTCGAGCGCGGCCCGCACCTCGGCGGAGATCGTGCTGAAATCGACCATGCGCGGCGCTTCCGCGATCTTCCGATAGATGCATTTTTCGAAAGAGGATTGACCGCGCGGCGCGACCGACTCCGCACGATGAACGAGCGTCACCTCCCATTCTGGCCGCCCCGCCGGCCGTTCGTCTTCGCGATCCCGGAGACGAATCTCGCGCACAACTTGAAGACGTCGGCGGAACGCTTCCCGCACGAGCCCGCGATCGTCTATTACGACACGCCGATCGCGTACGCGCGCCTGTGGGCGGAGGTGGAGCACCTCGCGGGCTACCTCGAGCGGGACGCGGGCGTGAAGCCGGGCGATCGCGTCATCCTCCTGATGCAGAACTCGCCGCAGTTCGCGATCGCGTACTACGCGATCTTGCGCGCGAATGCGGTCGTCGTGCCGCTCAACCCGATGAACCTCGCGGAAGAACTCGAGCTCTTCGCGGAAGACAGCGGCGCGCGCGTCGCGATCGCGGGCCAGGAACTCGCCGGACGCCTCGTTCCCCTCGCGGAAACGCACGTCACGCGGACGATCGTCGCGACGTACTCCGACTTCATCGAACGCGAAACGAAGCTGACGCTTCCGCCGGCGGTCGCGGCCCCGCGCGCGCCGCTCGCGCACCCGTCGTTCGTCGCGTGGGCGGACGCCGTCGGCGCGCGACGCGAGCCCGGCCCCATGACCGCGCACGGCGACGATCTCGCGCTGCTTCCCTACACGTCCGGCACGACGGGACGGCCGAAAGGCTGCGTGCACACGCATCGCTCGCTGCAGACGACGACGTTCTCGGTCGCGATGTGGGGCGGCGTGGCGGGCCCGGGCGCGCGCATCCTCTCGACGCTGCCCTTCTTCCACGTCACCGGCATGACGTGCGACATGAACGCCGGTTTTTTCACGGGCGCGACGCTCGTGATGCTGACGCGCTGGGAATCGCAGGCCACGCTCGCGCTCATCGAACGGTACCGCTGCACGCAGATGACGGCGATCAGTACGATGATCGTCGATCTGCTCGCGCAACCCGATTTTCGGCCCGAACGGATCGCCTCGCTGCGGCATCTCGGCGGCGGCGGCG
>CAJCIN010000043.1 GCA_903970385.1 Rhodospirillales bacterium
GGTCCAGCCGAGGCGCATCTTCACGGTGACGGGGCAATCGACGGCCTCGACGACCGCGCGCATGATCGCCTCGCAACGATCCACGTCGCGCAAACACGCGCTGCCGCCCTCGGTCTTGGTCACCTTCGGTGCCGGGCAGCCGAAATTGATGTCGACGATGTCGGCGCCGCATTCGCGCACCAGCTTCGCCGCATAGGCCATCAGGGCCGGATCGTTCCCCCACAGCTGCGTCGAGACGGGTTTCTCGACGCCGTGCTGGTCGATCATCTCCATCGTGCGCTTCCCGCCGTATTGCAGCGCGTTCGAAGAGACGAACTCGGTGACCGTGAGCCCGAAGCCGAACGGCTTGTAGAGGGCGCGCAGGGTACGATTCGTCACGCCGGACATCGGGGCGAGGATGATCGGCGGCCAGATCTCGTGGGGCCCGATCCGGAGGGCGGGAACGGCGCGGAGCATGACGATCTAGTATAGCCGCGGGGAGAAAGGGGTGCAAATCACACCTGCGTTTCCAGCCAAGCAAGCCCTCATTCGGACCGCCCGAACGGGCGATACCCTCAGTATGCGTATGATGTTGCGGGCCGGTACGGCTCTTGCGCTCCTCGCCGCTGGCTCGCTCCAGGCGGCCGTTGCGGACACGTCGCTGATCGGATTCGTCCCATCGAATGCTGCCTCGGCCTTCACGGATCTGGCGGAAACCTACGGCAAAGCGCACCCAGGGACGTCGATTCGTATCCTGGTCGCGGGGACGAAGACGATCAGCGACAACGTCGATCGCGGGCTCGCGAACGACTTCGTCGTCGTCGGCGACACGTTCTTGGGCACGAAGCAAAATCTCGTCGATCCCTCGCGCATCGTCTCCACCCACACCGTGATCGTCGTCGGGCCCGCCGGCAAGAACAAGATCGCGACCCCGGCGGATCTCGCCGCGGGCGGCGTGCGGCTCGGAAGCGGAAGCGCCGGATCGGGGACCGCCTACCTCACCGAACAGCGCTCCCGAAACTTGCCGCCCAGTACGGCTCCGGCTACGAGGCGAAGGTCCGCGCAAACATCGTGCTCCTGCGTCCACAGAACGCCCAAGTGATCGAAGCCCTCAAAGCCGGCTCCATCGATGCCGCCATTCTCTTCCCGGAAGATGCCTACGAAGGCGGCCTCGACACGATCGAGCTGGGCGACCGGAGCGTGGCGATCACGGAAGACATCGCGCTCGTTAAGGGCACCTCGAACGCGGCGAGCGTGAAGGCGTTCATTGCATTCATCCGCAGCCCGCAAGGCGCAGCGATCCTCCGCCGCCACAAACTCACGCCGTAGCGGAGAGCCGGCTCGACCGCGTTACGACCCGAAAGCGGTCGATCGAAACGGCCGATGATGCACATATGAAACGGTCATTTTTCGTCATGTCCATCGCCCTCATCACCGGTCTCGCCACCGGGCCGGCCGCCGCCGACACGACCCTGATCGGGTCTGTCGTCTCGAACACGATCCCCGCGCTCAACGATCTCGCCGCGGCCTATGCGAAGAAACATCCGGGGACGACGATCCGCTTCGTCCCCGGCGGCAGCAAGACGATCAGCAATAACATCAACCGCGGCCTCCCGAGCGACTTCGTCGTCATCGGCGAGACGTTCGTGCCTCAAACGCAGAACTTGCTCGCGCCGACGCGCCTACTCGTGAACCGCACCGTGATCGCCGTCGCGCCGGCCGCAAAAGGGAAGATCACGAAACCGGAAGACCTCGCCGCAAGCGGCGTACGCGTCGGGTCGGGGACGCCGGGCGAAGCGCTCGAACTCTTCAGCAATCAGACGTTCGCAAAACTCGACGCGAAATACGGGAACGGCTACGCGGCCAAAGTGAAAGCCAACATCACGCTGGTGCGCATCGACGATGCCCAAATCGTGGACGCGCTCAAAGCGGGCAAGATCGACGCCGCGGTAATCCTTGCCGCCGACGCACTCGACGGTGGTCTCACGAACATCGATCTCGGCGAGAGTTCGGTCACGGTCATCGACGATGCGGCCGTCCTCAAGGATTCGAGCCACATCGCCGAAGCCAAAGACTTCATCGCGTTCGCCCATAGCCCGGAAGGGATCGCGATCATCCGCAAGCACGGGCACGAGATCTAGGCGGGCGCGGCTGCACCTCGCGCGAGCGACGCGTAGTGCAGCCGCAACCCGTCCAGCACGAGATAGGGCTCGACGCGGTCGATGACGCGCGTCTCTTTGGCGACGATCTCGGCGAGGCCGCCGGTGGCGATGACGTGGGCCTCGCCGAGCGTCGCGCGCATCCGCGCGACGAGCCCCTCGGTTTGTCCGACGGCGCCGTAGACGATCCCGGACTGGAGCGCGGCGATCGTGTCGCGGCCGATCGGCGACGGCGGCGCCGCCAGGGCGATCTGCGGCAGTTTCGCCGTTCGTGTGGCGAGCGCGTCGATGGAGATATTGATCCCCGGCGCGATCGCCGCGCCGAGAAATGCGCCGCTCGCATCGATCGCCGAAAAGGTCGTCGCGGTGCCGAAGTTGATCACGATCGCCGCACCCTTCGCGAGGGCGTGGCCGGCGATCGCGCCGGCGGCGAGATCCGCGCCGAGTTCGCGCGGACGATCCGTTTTGATCGTCAGCAGCGTCTGCGTCGCGGCCGTGAACGAGAGCGGCTCGCGGCGAAAATATTTCCGGCACGCCTCCGCGAGCATCCGGTCGATCTGCGGGACGACGCTCGCGACGACGATCGCCTCGACCTCCGAGAGCGCGAAGCCGCTCGCCGAAAAGAACGCTTGGAAGAGCACGCCGTATTCATCGGCGGTGCGCCGGCGGGCCGTCGTGACGCGCCAATTCGCGATCAGATGCGCGTCTGCATCGAAGTAGCCGAGTTTGGTATCGGTGTTCCCGACGTCGATCGTGAGCAGCATCGCTAAACGCGCTTCGCGCGCACGTCGAGCAAGGCATCCCACAGGCGCGCCGCGAGTTCGCGTTTGGACGCGGTCCCCAGATCCCGGCGGCCGTCGGCGCCCCACAGCACGACGAGCGAATTATCGCCGGTGCCGAAACCGCGCTCGCCGGAGACGTCGTTGACCGCGATTGCGTCGAGGTGCTTGCGCTGCAGTTTCTCGCGGCCGTACGCTTCAGCGTCCTGCGTTTCGGCGGCGAACCCGACGAGGAACGTGCCGTTCTTGCGCGCGCCGAGGGCCGCGAGGATGTCGGGCGTGCGCACGAGCGCGAGCGACTCGTCGCCGTCGTGCTTCTTGCGCTTCTCCGCGGACGGCTCGGCCGGGCGCCAGTCGGCGACGGCGGCCGCCGCTAGCGCGAACGTCGCGTGCGCCGCGCGCGTCATCGTCGCGGCGTACATGTCGTCGGCGCTGACGACGCGCGTCACGCGCGCGCCGGCGGGCGGCTCGACGGTCGTCGGCCCGAGCACGAGATCGACGTCGGCGCCGCGCGCGACCGCCTCGCGCGCGAGTTCGATGCCCATCGTCCCGGTCGATGCGTTCGAGAGATAGCGCGCCGGATCGATCGCTTCGCGCGTCGGGCCCGCGGTGACGACGACGCGTTCGCCCGCGAGATCGTTCGCGCGCGCGCCGGCCGCGTCGATCGCCGCGACGATCGCGTCCGCATCGGCGAGGCGCCCGATCCCGGTCTCGCGTTCCGCGAGAAAGCCGACTCCCGGTTCCACGATCGTCACGCCGCGCGCGCGCAGCGTCTCGAGATGACCGCGCGTCGCGGGATGCTCGTACATCGCGGAGTTCATCGCGGGCGCGACGACGAGCGGGACGCGCGCGGCGAGCGCGACGTTCGTGAGCAGGTCGTCGGCGATGCCGAGCGCGAGCTTCGCCACGACGTTCGCGGTGGCGGGGACGATCGCGATGACGCCGGCGGAGCGTGCGAGCGCGATGTGCGGGATCGTGTCGGGCGCGTCCCAGAGCGACGTCAGCACCGGCCGGCGCGTGAGCGCCGCGAACGTGAGCGCTCCGACGAAACGTTCCGCACCGTCCGTCATGACGACGTCGACCTCGTCGCCGCGTTGCACGAGCGTGCTGCAGAGCGCCGCGGCTTTGTACGCCGCGATGCCGCCGGCGACGCCGAGCACGATCCGCATCGCGCCTAGTGTCGGATGCGCGCGGCGCGCGGCAGATCGTGCGGCGGCGTCAGAATCGGATCGACGCCGTTCGCGGACGCGATCGTCACGTTGTCGAGCAGACGCACCGAACCGGCGCGCGCCACGCCGATCGCGACGGCCGGTCGACGCACGGGATCGAGTTCTTCGAACGTCAGCGGATCGACGATCGCGAGATAATCCCACACGAGCGGCGGCGCGAGCAACGCGCGGCCCGTGGCGAGGATGCGTGCCGCATCGGTCTCACCGCGCTCGATCGCGCGCGAGACCGACGAGAGCGCGCGGTACAAACTCGGTGCCGCGGCACGCTGCACGATGTCGAGATAGACGTTGCGGCTGGAGAGCGCGAGCCCGTCGCGTTCGCGGAGCGTCGGTGCGACGACCACGTTCGTCGGCATGTCGAGGTCGCGCAACATCGCGCGCAGCACGGCCGTCTGCTGGACGTCCTTCTGGCCGAGGTACAGCGACGTCGGTTCGATCGCGTGCAGCAGCTTCGCGACGACGGTCGCCACGCCGGCGAAGTGTCCCGGCCGGCGCGCACCTTCGAACGACGACGCGACGGGGCCGACGTCGATCGAACTCGCGAAGTCGGGCCGGTACATGCGTTCGACGGCCGGAGCGTACAGCAGATCGACGCCCGCGTCCGCCAGCATCTCGACGTCGCGTTCGAACGCACGCGGATACTTGTCGAAGTCTTCGTTCGGGCCGAACTGCAGCGGGTTGACGAAGATCGACGCGACGACCGACGCATTCTCGGACCGCGCCCGTTCGACGAGCGACACGTGACCGGCGTGGAGCGCGCCCATCGTCGGCACGAGGCCGACCGGACGATGCAGCGTCCGGGCGATCGCGCGAGCCGATCCGGGGGTGCGGACGATCTGCACGTCAGCCGGCCGCCGCGACTCGCGTCACGCGCAGGAGCGTTCGCCCGACGATGAACGGGTCGCCCGGCGCGAGCGGGGTTTCCGTGATCGGTTCGCCGGCCAGGCGCGTGCCGTTGCGGCTCTCGAGATCCGCGAGGATCAGCCCATCGCCGTCTTCGCGAACGCGTGCGTGCCGGCGCGAGATGTACCGGTCGAGCGTGATGCATGCCGCGGCGACCGCATCGTCGCGGCCGATCGTGATCTCACGATCGAAAGGCCACACCTTGCCGTCGAGCGGCCCGCTCAACACCTCGAGGAGATACATTTCTCGAACAAGTTATGCCCGGGGGTGCTAACTTCCCCGCGGAAATTAACCTCCGGCATCACAAGGCGGCGGCGGGTCTCGTGAGCGAAGTAACGACGATGACATCTGGGACCGGGACGGACCCGTCAGGTCGTGACGCGCTCGGCGACCTTCTCAAGGACATCGCGAACGACGAGTTCGTGCGCGATCTTCAGGACATCGATCCCGAGGCGTTTCGCGAAGCCGAATTCGAACAGACGCAAGGCATCCTGAACACCCTGAACGGCAAGACGATCAAGAGCGCCACCATGGAAGATGCGCGCATCGTCATCGAGACCTCCGAAGGAAACCGCTACTTCTTCTTCGGCTTCATGGCGTCGGCAGGCCCGAAGAGCTAGAGCCGCTCCCTAGTCGACGCGTTCGCCGTCGACCGTCAGGCGCTCGACCTCGGCCGCGACGTAGCGGATGATCTCTTCTTGATCGCGCGGATCGATCTGCGTAAACGCGATCCCGTGCACGAAGCGCTGTTCCTCGGCGTTGTAGAACGAGAGGACGATGCGCCCTTTGGCGACCATCTCGCGTTCCACGTCGGGCAGCGGGAAGTGCAGCATGAGCACGGAGCCGAGCGGAAGATCTTCCTCGGTCGCGAGCCGGATGCCGCCGCCACCGAGGTCGCTCGACGAGCCGGCCTTGTTCTCCGAACCGTCGCGCGAGTACTGAACCGTCATCTCGACGGCGACGCGAACGTATCGCCGGCGGTACGGTACCTCGCCGATTTTCGTGGCTTCAGGCTCGTTCACGAACGCGCTCTCCCATCCATCGGATTCGTCTTTCTGCGGTCGCGCTCAATTGCTTTCTTTCGTCACGGCGTCCGCGGCAAAAAGTGCCCCGAGGACAACGTGTTCGCGGCTCGTTCCTCCCTGCAGATAGACCTCGAACGGCGGCCGCAGGGGAGCATCGCACGAGAGTTCGATCGTCGCGCCGCCGACGAACGCGCCGCCCGACATGACGACGAGATCGCGATATCCCGGCACGGCGCCGGGCTCCGGCGCGAACCGTGCGTTGAGCGGCATCGCGCGCTGTAAACCGCGTGCGAAAGCGATGAGGCGCTGCGCGGAACCGAGCCGGATCGCCTGGACGATGTCGTAACGCGGCGCGCCGGGCAGCGGGTCGACGGTTTCCCCCAACTCGGCGAACAACGCGGCCGCGAAATCGAGTCCGGCGAGACACTCCCCGACGACGAGCGGCGCCATGAAGAGCCCCTGGACGAACGCGCGCCCGAAGCCGAGCGTCGGCCCGACCGCGGTGCCGAGCCCGGGCGCGTAGTGGCGAGCGGCGACGCGCTCGATCACCGCCGCGCGGCCGATGACGTAGCCGCCGCCCGGCGCGAGCCCGCCGCCGACGTTTTTGATGAGCGATCCCATGACCGCGTCCACGCCGTGGTGCGTCGGTTCCGTCGCTTCGACGAGTTCGCCGTAACAGTTGTCGACGAGCACGAGCGCAGCGGGCGCGACGGCGCGCACGATGCGGGCGATCTCGCCGCACGCGCGCGCCGAGAGCGAGTCGCGCGACGCGTAGCCGCGCGAGCGTTGCACGAAGACGACGTCGACGCCGGCCGCGCACGCGGCACGGAGCGCCTCGTCATCGACGCGACCGTCACGAAGCGGCACTTCGTCGTACAGCACGCCGCGCTCCACGAGCGAATGCGGGGCGTCGACGACGGCGTTCCGCAACGTGTCGTACGGACGCCCGGCCGCCGCGATGAGACGGCCGCCCTGCGGCAGGCACGCGTCGAGCGCCGTGACGATCGCATGCGTGCCGCTCACGAACGAGAGTCGCGCGAGCGCGCGCTCCGCGCCGAAGACGCGCGCGAGCAGCGACTCGTAACGCGCGCGCGCGGCGTCGTCGTAGCCGTAGCCGAAGCCGCCGGCGAAATCGCTCTCCGCGACGCCTTCGTCGGCGAACGCGCCGAGGACGTTCGCGTGCACGCTCGCGCGGACGTCCGCCCGCGCGTTCGGATCCACGCGCTCCGCCGCGCGCCGCGCGGCGGTCGCGACACGTTCGCTCACGGGAAAGCGTGCGAGGAGCGCGTCGATCACGCGGCGTCGGCACCGCTTTGCTCGCGCTTCTCTTCGGAGCGTTCGTACGCGGCGACGAACGGCGTGTAGATGGCGAACGCGAGCGCGAGATTGACGGCGATCAAGACGACCGAGCGCCAATCTTGCGTGGCGAGAAAGACCGAAAACGGAATCGGAATCGGCGAGATGACGTAGTACGCGGGGCGAGCGACGAAGCCGTGCGCCATCGCGAGCCACGAGACGACGGCGAGCACGAGCGGCGCGAGCACGAACGGGATGCTGAGGATCGGATTCAGCACGATCGGAAGTCCGAACATGAGCGGTTCGTTCGCGTTGGCGATCGACGGCAACAGCGTCGCGATCGCGATGCGCCGCACGCGTTTCACCTTACTGCGCAACAACAGCAACACGACCGGGAGCGTCGCGCCGGCGCCCCCCGGAAAGACGAAGAGAAACATCGAGACGGTGACGATGTGCGGCAGCGGCATGTTGTGTTGCAACGCTTCGGTATTCTGCAGCTGCAGGTTGATGTACACGGGTAGCACGACCGCGGCGAGCAGCGCGGGACCGTGGATGCCGATCGTCCACAGCAGCGTCTCGACGAGCGTGATGATCAAGAGCGCGGGAAGGCTGTCGCCGAGATCGCCGAGCGGCGCGATCGCGACGGCGAGTGCCGCGGCGAGCGAGACGTGCAACGCGAGTAACGACGCCGCGATGCCGACGACGACGACGCTCGCGGCGATCGGCGCGAGCCGTGCGGGGAGGCGCCGCCGTGCGACCGTCTGCGCAGCGACGGTGAGCAACGCGATGCCGATCGCGAGGAACAGCCCGCTCGAGCCGAGCGCCTTCGCGAGCGATTCGAACGTCATTCCTTTCGCGTACGGCAGCGAGAGCGCGAAGGCGGCGCCGGCGAGTGCGACGGCGAGCGGCCGCGAGACGTCGCGTTTGCCGGCGAGATCGTACGCCAGTACGACGACGAGCATCGCCGACATGACGCCGAACGCCGCCGCGAACGACGCGGAAAACCGTTGCAGGAGCGTGCCGCCCGGCTGCGTCGCCATGAAGATGACGAGGCCGATGCCGAGACCGACGAAGCTGATCGGAAGCGCCCGCCGAATCGCGAGCATCTCCGGCGATTCCGAAAACGCGCGTAGAAACGGGACGACGCGACGGGCTACCGAGGCACGGACGGCCGCGAAGTCACGCAAAGGCACGCCATCCGGTTCGCGCGGGGCCGGACAAGACCCCGTGCGCGCGTCGCCTCGCTACAAGCTTCGGAAGATCGCCGTCACTTTGCCGACGACCGTCACGTCGTCCGTGTAGATCGGCGCCATCGACGCGTTCTCCGGTTGCAACCGGACGCGGCCGCTCTCGCGATAGAAACGCTTCACGGTCGCCTCACCGTCGACCATCGCGACGACGATCTCGCCGTTCGTCGCATCGGGTTGCGGCGAGACGACGATGAGGTCTCCGTCGAGGATCGCCGCCTCGATCATCGACTCGCCCGCGACGCGGAGCACGAAGGAGCCCGCCTTGCGCGCGAACTCCACCGGCACCACGAGCTCGCCTTCGAGATTCTCCGACGCCGTGATCGGCGTACCGGCGGCCACCTTCCCGACGATCGGCAAGACGCCCGCGTCGGGTTGCGACGCCGGCTTCATCGCCGCCGAGCCCTTCGCGATCAACGCGCGCGGCTTCGTCGGATCGCGGTGGATGAGACCGTGCTTCTCGAGCGATTTGAGATGCGACTGGACCGTGGAAGACGACGAGAGGCCGACGCGTTCGCCGATCTCGCGGACCGACGGCGGATAGCCGTGCTCTTCCGTAAAGTCGCGAATGACCTCGAGGATACGCTCTTGGCGCTCCGTCGGGGCTCGTTCCATCATGCTGACTCCCCTTCGACTGCGACACAACCGGCCGCGATTGGGAAAAAGGTAGCACAAGAGGACAACCAAATGCAAACATACGTTCGACCCACCATTGACATCTCCACAGCTCGCTTGCTAAAATATGGTGGACGAACGCCTGTTTGGCACAAGATGTGGGTAGGGAGAGATCATATGTTCACGCCGAGACGAAGACGCTTCACGCTGATGCCGGCCGTTGCCCTCGCGTCACTGAGCGCGCTGATCGCGATCCCCGCCCTCTCGCAAGCGCGTCTCTACGCCGCCGCTCCGCTCCACGTCGCCCACGTAACGGTCCGTCACGGCGACAACCTTTGGACGATCGCCGACCGCTTCACCCCCGCCTCGGGCAACGTCCAAGAGACGGTCGACCAAATCGAAGAAGCGAACCACCTCGACGGCGCGACGGTCGTCCCAGGCCAACGCCTAGAAGTCCCGCGCTAACGCCCAACCAGCGCCCAGCGAACCACCGTTCGCACCGTTAAACAGAAGAGACGCCCGGATGACATCTGAGGCGTTTTCTTTATGCGCTTTCGCTTCTCAAAAAACAAACTGAGAGAAGCGGCCGTTAAGCGCCCCCGCACGCCAGGTTCGGGACGCGACGTGGTGACCGAAAACACTCACCCGATGGAGTCAAGGCCGCTTCGAAAGCACGATGCTATGGCCGCCGTGGTGCGTGAGGAAGTCGAGCGCCTCCATGATCCACGTGTCGAGTCCGGCCTGCGTGTGCCCGGCGACTTCGCGCGCGACGTGTTCGCGTCGAATCAACCAGCGCAATTCCGATGCCGAAGTCGCGGGCCAAATTGCTTCCTCGCATTCTTCGCAATGATAACCGTAGCGCATTAAACGACGTCTTCCCGTCAGCGAGTTGGGGCAACCTTTTCACGAACGACGGCACAAGAAAGAAGAGGCCCCGGCGAACCGGGACCTCTTCTGCATCAACCGTTAAGCTATATTAGAGCTTGACGCTCGCATTCACGTAAATCCCGACCGGTTGTTGCGACCAAAACGGCTCGTACGAGTAGCGCAAAGCCGGCTGAATTGCGTCCCCCGGATTATAGGTATTGCCGATACCGCCCGTGAGACCCGCTTCGTCGAGCCCGTAACCGCAAGCGCCTTGAACCGCCCACGGGACTTTGGATCCCCCGAAGCACGTATTTACGAGGTTTGTGAAGTTGGCCGTGATGTTCACGTTCTTCGTGACATCGTACGACATCTGAAGGTGCAAGAGGGCTTGCGACGGTTGCACGTATGCACCGAGACCGTCGAACGCACCGCTTTGAACGTTCGGAATGCCGCCCGCGAGTTGACCACACGTCGTTGCGTCGTACGCCGCGCCGCCAACCGAGCCGTACTTGTAGCGCGGATCTCCCGCCGCCGATGCGGCGACGATGCCGGAGCACGTCGTCGGGTCGATGCCGTTCGTCGAGAGGGGTGCGCCGTAACGCGAACCGGCGAACAGCTGAACGATTGGCGTTATCGCGAAACGCTTGATCTTCTCATTTAACACGAGCGACGCAACGTACGGTGAACCGTACTGCCCAGATGAAACACCGATGCCTGCCGGGATCGTGTCATACGGCACGTAGTTCTGAGATCCGTTGAAATAGGCAATGTTCTGCGATGGCGCATTGTAGTAGGGGTTCGCAATGCTACCTGCGCCGCAAGCCGGATCAGGAGTACCGCCAGCGCCCGTCGTCGGGTTCACCAATGTGTAGCACGGTGACCCGCCGCCGGCTTTCGTCAGAGCATTATACGCCTTGATGCCGTCGACAACCGGCGACAACACCGTCGTCCCGTTAGAGAGCGTGTTGTAGCGAATGTAACTGTTCGTGTAAGCAAACGACAATTTCGCCGACAATCCGTCGCGCGAGAAGTCGCCCTTGTCAAGTTCGAACTCGACACCCTGCGAGGTTTGGTTGCCGACATTGAGGCCGGACACGAAATTCGTCGCACGGTTGAGGAAGAATTGCTGGACTTGATTCTGTGTCTTGCGCAAGAACGGCGAGATCTTGAACGACACCTGTCCGGGCAACGCTTGCTCGATCGAGAAGTCGAAGTTGTTCGACGCCGCTGGCGGAACGGGATGGTTCGGCGTAGTGAAGCCGTACTGCTGGAAGCCATACGTCCCGTAGAGCAACGCCGGCGCGTTGCTTTGAAGAGCATCGTACTGCTCGAACGCCGTATTCGGCGGCTGCGTGTACCGGCCATATGCCGCGCGGAACACGGTCGTCGGTGTAAAGGCGTACGTGAAACCAAAACGCGGTTGGAATTCAGGATAGGTCTGCGTTACTTTACCGCTCGGATTCGAGAAGTTGACGGCAACGCTACCGGTCGGACATGCTGCGCCTGGCGCCGCCTTCGTAACGAGCGTTTGGTCAGCATTTTCGCAAACTTCGCTGTTATAAGCATTGTACCAGAACGCACGCGCATTTCCGCCCGACGTGTCGCCTCCGATAAATTGGTAGTCATCGAGACGCATGCCGGCGTTGATCGTCAGCTTCGATGTCGGCCGGAACTCATCGTTGATCGATGCCCCGAAGAATTGAGGCTGAACTTCGTTGTAAGTAGCGTATTGCCCGTTGCCGATAATGAGATACTTACAGGCACCCGCACCGCAACTCGATTCCGTTACAGGTGCGATCGTGCCAGTATAGGCTTGCTGAAGCGTTGCATACTGTGCGGCGGCATTGTAACTCGTCGGCGATTTCAAGCAATTGACGGCAACGGCTGCGGCACCAGCCGTTGCCCCTGGCCCGTAGCAGATACCGTTCGTTGGATTGCTGGAATCGACAAGCACGCCGATCGCGGTTCTCGAGTTAACGCTGTCAGGGCCATAATCGCCGTTGACGTATTCGCTATTGTTGTCGCGAACAACGTGCGACGTCTGGTAATCCCCATCGACGCTCAAGAGATTTTGTGTGTTGAGCTGGTCGCTGAACTGGAAGCCGGCGCCTCGCGAGTGTGACTCCAGCTCGTAATCACCATTGATCGCGCCGTAAGGGATGTAGGCTGAATTCGGTCCGCTGTTCAGCCAATCCGAATAGTACGTGTAACCGTACGCGCGAAAAAATGCCTTCTGACCAAGAGACTTGGTGAACTGTAGCTTGACGATCGATTGATCGTTGTTAAAACCATCACGCAGATCGGGGCTAATCTGGTCGCCGAACTGATGCTGTGCGACGTTAGGAAAGTAATAAATCGAAGCGAGCGACTGATAATTGGCAGGGAGAAAGCCCCCCGTCGCTGAGTTGAACTGATAACCGTCCGTGTAATTGATAGAATTCGGTCGGCCGGAGCTGCTGAGCGCCGGAACGCCGTTGAACGTTTGATTGATGAGCGACTGCAAGGCCACGCCACCAAGATCGTTCGCCGAACTGTAAACTTGTGTACTCAGTGCGCTATTGTCGTATAGAGCCTGGAAATCGTCGCGCGTCCCATCCTTGTGCGGGAAGTAGTAATGCAGGTTTATGATCGAATCGCGATCCGCGACTTGCGACTGACTGAAGGACGTGATCGGCATCAAGATGTTGCCCTCAGGGGTAAACTTCCCGTTGACGTAGCACGAGGGGACTTGCGCTTGCGTGTAAGACGGGTCGCATGGAGCCCCGTATGGGTAACCGTATGAGTTTGAAAGGCTGGCTCCGTCGTACTGGTCGACGTAGCGCTGAGACTGGTTGTACCCGCCGAGCCCTACATAATAAGAGAGGCGATTGTTAAGCACCACGCCGCCCGTCTCAAACGCAATCTTGTGGTAGTACGGCGAGCCGATGCCAACCGTCCCAGTCGTGAAGCCGGGATTTGTACCCGTCTTAATGACCTGATTGATGTACCCCGAGATGCCTTCCGACTCGGTCGATGGTGGAGGAGCACCTGTGTAGACTTGCAGCTCTTGTTGGCCAAGCGACGAAGTTGCGCTCGAGGGGTAGTTATCGAAAGAACGGTTGATCGGGATGCCGTCGAACTGATAGCCGATCTGATCATAGTCACCGCCACGGATCGACAACGTCGCGGCGGCGCCAATGTAACCGGCTTGTCCCGGCATAACTGCGACACCGGGCACTGTCGAGAGCGCTGAAAATGCCGAGTCAAGGGTACCGCCGCCGCCGGCTGCCGAGACCTTTGCTTGCTGGACGGCGTTGATCGAATACACATCGGCCGTCGTTCCCGACCTAACGAGCGAGCCGTTCGTTCTCGTCGCGGTGACACTTCCGATCGTCTTCAATTGTTTGTCGGCCGAAAGAGTCAAAATTCTCGTGTTGTCAGAAACGACCGTGACGCCACTCAGTGCAACATCCTCGTATCCGGAAATTTGCGCCGAAATTGTATACGTATCCGGAGCGAGATTGAGGAATTGAAAATGACCGGACGAGTCGGTTTGACTCGTAGCGATCTGAGAAGGGCTCGCCGCCGTTACTTTCACTGCGGAGAGGGGTTGCTTCGTCTTGCTGTCAACAACGGTCCCCGCCAAACCACCGGTCGTCCCTGCCAGAACCAAAGTTCCCTGGCAGAGCAGAGCGGCGAGCGTGAGAACGGCGATGACGGCACGACCGTACGTTCCTAGTATCATTAGGCTCCTCTAAGGGCTAAAAAGCGCAAGCGCGGCTCTCGTCGAAGCGAGAACCGAGCGATGCTGTCAGGCAGCCGCGCGTCCCTCGCCATTAAAGAGTGTTAAGGCGCATCCCTTGCCATTCTGTGGCCAGGCTGTGATTTTTTTTCTGCCGGTTCTCGGCGGTAGCCGGCTCAGACGAGCGTCGCGAGACGCGCCTTGAGCAAGCCCGGAATATCCGACGGACGATCCGCGACGGGCACGCCGGCCGCGGCGAACGCGGCGAGCTTGCTCTCGGGCGTTCCGAAATTCCCCGAAATGATGGCGCCCGCATGGCCGAGGCGCTTGCCCTTCGGCGCGGAGCGGCCGCCGACGAATGCGACCGCGGGCTTGTTCGGCAGATGCTCCTTGATGAAGGCCGCCGCGTCTTCTTCGTCGGAGCCGCCGATCTCGCCGCACACGACCACGGCGTCGGTCTCCGGATCGTTCGCAAACGCGCGCAGGCAGTCGACGAAGGTCGTGCCGATGATCGGGTCGCCGCCGATGCCGACACAGGTGGATTGCCCCATCCCCGCGCGCGTCAGGCCGTCGACGATCTCG
>CAJCIN010000044.1 GCA_903970385.1 Rhodospirillales bacterium
GCCCGATACCGTAGAGCCCTCTACGGCCGTCCCTGCGTTCGAAACGCCGAACACCCCCGTGCCCTCGGATGCGTTATCACGGCCGAAGACCCCGATGCCGTTCACGCCGGACGAGACGCCGAATACTCCGATTCCATTATCGACCGTCGCGTTGCCACCGGCCGCCGTGCCTTCCACGCCGATGCCGGTGCCGGTATCTGCGCCGAGGATACCGACTTTGTTCTGCATCGTGCCGTAGATGCCGGCGGCCCCGCTGGAGGATTGGCCGTAGACGCCGTAGCTCGACGTCGACGTGGCCTTGAGTCCGTCGTTGCTCGTGCTGAGACCGCGTAATCCGGTGCCGGATTTGCTCGTGCAGTATACGGCAACTCCGGAACTCGAGTTCGTGACGTCGAGACACGATGACGTGCCGGTATACGAGCAGGTGATCGGTTTCGGTGATTGTGAGGCTGCCGCCGGCGCGGCGAGTCTCGCGGCAGTTCCCGTCACTTGCAACGGAAACGCAGCGCCGACGATCGCGACGAATCCGGCGCCGAGCAAGAAGATGCCGCTATCGCGCAGCGGGCGATCGAGATTCCGCATCAAAGTTCCCCCAACTCTGAAGATGTCGCGTTACGTCGTCTACCTTCGCGCGCTTCATGACGACGGGTGCGGGGCCTGCGGCAGCAGTTCGAATGGCTCATTTTCGAACCGCCCGGTGTAAATTAAAAATCTCGCCGGAAAAGATGCGTGCTCCGTGACGTGGGCAGATCGCAGAATCGTCGTTTTAGACGATGCGGCAGCGAGCGTGGCTGCTCGACACATCGGACGTCAGGGGTGCGGTGCGGGAATGTGGTGCACGCGCGGTCGATGTGCTGCGAGATGCGGCGGCTTGACGTCGGCTGCCCGGGGCCTTCGCAACCGCCGGGCCCGCGGCCGCCGCATCCTCCGCCGCAGACGGCGTACCCACTCGCCGGCGCACGCCGGCCTGCAACTTCGCTCGAGCGGCAGCCCGGGCTAATCCCAAACAAAAAAGCGATCGTCTTCGGCCGTCGCTTTTTTTGCTTCTCGTCCAGGCATTTATTTTTCACGATTCCGCAATATTTCACCACCGAGGCGCAATGACCCGAAACCTGCTGAGTCATTCTCAGAACGGTTATGTGCAACGAAATTCGTTACTTCGAACGCGCCGTCGATGGCCGTCCTCGTTGGGCTCACCGTCTCTCCGTTGGGCGCGGCGCTCGGATCTCACTTACGATTGCCTCTCGCATTTCAGCGAACGCCTCGCTGATCGCCGCTCGAAGCGGCTCGATCCCGGTCTCCGTTCTCATTGTGAGGGCGTCGAGAGCAACTCCAACGCCATGCGCCATGCCCGAAAGCGCCTTGAGTTCATCGGGCGCGAACGACTCACCATTGGCTTTGGGTCCACATACGAGAGCGCCTATCAGCGATCCACGTGCGATCATCGGAAATGCGTATTCTGCCTGCAGTTCGGTGCCGTGAATACGCCTCAAATCCAGCGAAGTTCCCCATGCTCTCAGCGCGATCATTGCGGGATCGTTTTCACCGATATCAGCTTTTGGAAAAACGACTTTAACCGTCTCGCACGTTGTGTGGCGCATGACGGTGTCGATTGCTCGCTGCCTGAGTGTCGTCGCGTCCGTAATGTAAGAGCACTCGTGTGCGAAGCGGTGCAGGGCCACTTCGTCATCATGCCGCTTTCGAAAAAACACGCGATCAACGAATCGATCAACGTGATGATGGACGAAGCGCAACGAGAGGCCGAGGCCCATCGCAATGACGAGACTGATCGACGCGCTCGTCAAATGCGTCGTTGCCGTCAGCCACGTGCCGATCGCCCATTCAACTACCATAAAGGCTCCGATCACGATTGCGGAAATGAGTGCAAACACCGCGGCGCGATTTAAAACGAATCCGATATCGATCAGGCGCCGGGAAACGGTCACGTACGCAATGAGCAACGGCAGCGTAAAGAAGTTGAGGTTAAAAATGGCGATCTCAAAGGCATATAGGCCGTACGAGCTCGCGTAAAATGGGAGATATGCAAACGCAAAGTAAACAGCGAAGAATGCAGCGAGCGTTGTGAGCGACCACGCCGCGCGTTGGCGGTCAGCTCCCTGTGTCGAGCGAATTGCCAGCGTGCTGGAGACGATCGCAAGCATGATACTGATCGTCCAAGGTACGATGAGCGGCCCCATCCACCAACTCTCCGGATTCAGCCAGAGCGTGGTTATCGCGAACGCTTGCGCCGTATTGCAGAAAATAATGACGGCGAGCGAGCAAAGCGTCAGCGTCGTGATAAGCCGGCGTGCGCGGGAGACCGAGGCTCCGAACGTCAATGCGTGAAAGACCCAGAACGCAACGGCAACGGGTACGAGCTGTGCGAGCATCGCAAGCGCGCCGTACATCCAAACCCACGGCAACGCGAAATCGTTTGTAGAACCGATGGCGCCTGCTGCGAGCGAGACGAGCGCGGCCGCAATCGTCAGGTTCGCATTCGTCGGTTTCGCGCGCCACGCGATGAGCGCTGCCATGAGCGTGACAAAGAACATCCCGGCCGGTCCGACAAAGAAATACCAGTACCGCCGGAGATCCCAAGATGGAGCGTTGATGAGAATCCGCAGATGCTTCGCTCCACGCGTCACCGCAAATGCGGTCGTGCGACCGGCAATCGGCGTCGGAAACCCGCTGAACCACTGCCACCGTTCGATGGCCGAGTTCCCGCGCACGTCGATGAGATCGCCGACGCGCAAGCCGGCGCGGTCGGCGGCTCGGCCTGCGTCGATCGATGTAACAGCGACTTCATACGGCCGCGCCGAAGCGTTGATACTCGCACCGGCCTGCCCGTACCAGGGCGTATTACCAAACCCGGCGACATCGAAGAATGCCGCGGCGATGATCAGTTCCGTCGCCGCGCAAAGCCACAGTAAGACGTTGCGCAGGAGATGCCGCCGTGCATTCATCGCTTGCTTGCATACTTCGACCGCTCGACCGCACGCGACCTCTCCTTATAACATAAAACGATGACGCTTCAAGGAGCTTCGAGCGTTTCGAGACTCTCGATTCTTGTGGAGACCCAAAAAGTGGCGCCCGAATCCGAGCGCCACTTTTTTTTGCTTGCTAACTAACTTAACGAACAGAACGGTATAGAACGTCGGAACGGAAAAAAGTGGCGCTCTAGTTAGAGCACCACCGTTCTTCTTTCCATTACCCTGCTTGGGTTTGCGCGCAGAACGGCCCCTGCCTTAAGTTAATACTTCGCTGCCTTCTAGAACGGAATTTCGTCGTCCATTCCGTCGCCGAAATCGTCGCCGCCGGGAGCGTTCGCGCCGACGCCCGCCGCGGGGCGGGTCGCGCCGCCGCCGTTGTACGAGCCGCCGCCTTCGCCGCGGCCCTTCGAGTCGAGCATCTGCATGTCGCTCGCGACGACTTCGATCGCCTTGCGCTTCTCGCCGTCCTTGTTCGTGTAGTCGCGAATGGCGAGCCGGCCCTCGACGAGCGCGGACATGCCCTTCTTCAAATATTGATTGCAGATCTCGCCGAGGCGATCCCACGCGACGATGTCGATGAACATCGTCTCGTCGCCGCCCTTCGATTTGCGGTTGATCGCGAGCGCGAACTTCGTGACGGCTTTACCGCCGCCGTCCACGTAGCGGATCTCCGGATCGCGCGTGAGATTGCCGACGAGGGTGATGCGATTGTAACTTCCGGCCATGGTGCCGTGCCTCCCGACGGTTAGTCTAGATCGAGGTTGATCAGGAGCTCGCGCATGACGTCCTCGTTGAGGCCGAGCTGGCGCTTGAGCTCTTTCGCTTGGTCGGCATCGCTGTTGAACTTCATAACGACGTAGTAGCCTTCGCGCATGTCGTCGATCTCGTAGGCCAAGCGGCGCTTGCCCATCTTCTCGATCTCGCCGACCTCGGCGCCGCTCGTGCGGAGCGCCTCGGCGATCGCCTCGACCTTCGTGTCGACCTCGGTCTCTTCGAAATTCGGGCGGACGATATACGTCACTTCGTAAGCTGTTGCCATGAATCGATCCCTCTTCGGACGTCGCCTCGAAAGGCGAACGACCCCTATCACGGGGCAGTGGGAGTCGTGCTCGGGTCGCCCCCGCACGAGCTGCCGGAGCGGCGGGTGCCGTCCGGAAAACTCGCCTACGATATCACGACGACGGCGCGAACGGCAAGGGCGAAGGTCCGGCTTCGAGCAGCCGTGCGAGGCGCAGGAAGCCGATCGCGTGCCGGGTGCCCCCCTCGAGCGCGAGATCGGCCACGATCTCCCCGACGACGGAACAAAACTTGAACCCGTGCCCGGAAAAGCCGCCCGCGATCACGATCCGATCGTCGCCCGGCAGCACGTCGATCGCGAAATGCTCGTCCGGGGTCAGCGCATACGTGCAGGCCTTGCTCGCGACCGGCTCGCCCGCGGCGCCCGGCATCCAGGTCTCGAGGGCGTCCGCCACCGCGGCGACGTCGCTCGCCGAGACTCGGCGCTCGAGCCCGTCCGCCGACGTCGTCTCGCCAAACCCGTGAAAGGCCGCCTTCACGCCGTGCCCGGCGTCGGCGAAACCGTAGAGCGGGGCCGGCCACCGGCCGGGCCGGTCGACGAGGAACGCCGGGAAGCGACCGGCTCCGTACGTGTCGACCTTCGGCCGGAACCAGAC
>CAJCIN010000045.1 GCA_903970385.1 Rhodospirillales bacterium
AACGTTTTTCGGTGAAGCGCTCACGCAGTTGCGTGAGTTCGCCCCCGACTTCGCCGCATTAGGCGTCGACGTGCGATTCGTCGGCATCGGCGATCGCGCGAAGGTCGACGAATTCTGCGGCCGTTTCAATCCGGACGCGACGTGTCTTGCGGACGAGACGAAGGCGACGTACGCGGCGATGGGCTTCGGTCAGTACGATCTCTCCCGTCTCCAAACCGATCCGCCGCTCCAGACCCGTCGCAAGGAAGCCAATGCGGCCGGCTTTCGTTTGAACATGGACGCCACGATCATGGATGACGCGACGCAATTGCCGGGTGCGGCGGTCGTCGATCGGCGCGGCATCGTCCGCTGGCTGTATCGCGGCGTTCATCCCGCCGACCTGCCGCACGTGCGCGTCATGCTCGAAGCAATGCGGGCGGCTTTGCCCTGAACCCGACGCGAAGAGCAACGCAACGTCGTGCCCTTTCGCGTAGGGTCGGCGCCCCGATTCGTCTCGAACGACCCTTGCAACTACGTCGGGAAATACGCCGCACTGTCGATGTCCTCGAGGAGTCCGGGCCCGGTCGGCGCCCACCCGAGCGATTGCCGCGTCTTGGCGCTCGATGCGGGCGCGTCGATGCCCGCGAAATGCGCGAACCAGCCGAAGTGCGCTGCGGCTTCGCTTTCCGGGATGCTCGCGACCGGAAGTTCCAAGCGACGCCCGACGATGCCGGCGATCTCGCGGAACGGAACGCCTTCGTCGGCGACCGCATGATACACCGCGAAGTCGGCAGCGCGTTCGAGCGCGAGCAGATACAGTCGCGCCGCATCGCGGCGATGCACGCCCGGCCACCGATTGTTGCCGTCGCCGACATATGCCGAGACGCCGTGCTCGCGCGCGAGCCCGATCGTGATCGGAACGAAGCCGTGCCCTTCGCCCGTCCCGTGCGTGGACGGTGAGAGACGGATGATGGAGACGCGCACGCCGTGCGCCGCGGCTGCGGCGGCGCCCGTCTCAGGATCGCGCGGGAACGGCACCGCGGGGTCGCGGCGATCGTCTTCCGTCACCGTGCGTCCCGGTGTGATGAGTGCGACGCCGGACGTGACGACGAGCGGCTTGCCCGTTCCGGCGAGCGCCGCGCCGAGCGCGTCGATCGCCGTGCGCTCGACGGCGCCGTTTTCCGCGAAGCGTGAGAAGTCGTGATTGAAGGCCGTGTGAATGACGGCATCCGCCGCCGAAGCACCGGCCTTCAGGCTTTCGAGATCCTCGAGACTTCCTTGCTGGACCTCGATGCCTGCGGACGCGAGCGCCGCTGCAGACTGCTCGGAACGCGCGAGCCCGACGACGGTGTGCCCCGCTCCTCGCAGCTCCTCGATGACGGCAGATCCGACCCAGCCGGTGGCTCCGGTGACGAAAACACGCATGTAAACGATCCTTGATGGCAGTGACTGACATGAGCATAGCATGAAAGACAGTGACTGTCATCATGTATGATGCTGTGCATGAGTCGCTGGAGCCCGAACGCACGTGGCCGCCTCGAACGAGCGGCCTACGACCTCTTCGTGGAGCGCGGCTACGAGGAGACGACCGTCGCCGACATCGCACGGCGAGCCGGGCTGACCGAACGCACGTTTTTCCGCCATTATGCCGACAAGCGTGAGGTGTTCTTCGGCGGTGCGGCCGTGCTACAAGAAGAGCTGCTCCGGGCCGTCGACGCCGTCTCGGCGAACGTCTCGACCTTCGAGGCCGTTCGCATATCCGTCGAGGCGATCGCGCACCTCATGCGCGACAGGCGCGTGCTCGCGCGCGAGCGCCAACGGCTCGTCCTCGCGCACGCCGATCTTCAAGAGCGCGAACTCATCAAGCGCGCGACGCTCACGGCCGCACTTACGGATGCATTGAAACAGCGCGGAGTACCGGAGCCGGCGGCCAGTCTCGCCGCCGACATGGGAATCGCCGTGTTCTACATCGGCTTCGTGCGCTGGCTCGACGATCCGGCCGAGCGCGAATTCGTCGACATCGTTCGCGAGGGCTTCGATCACATCAAAGCCGTCGCATCAGGCTGCTGAGCGACGTTATCGAACCCGCGCAGTCGCCGCGCGATGACCGTTTGGATGGCCTCGGCCGTTACACGGAACGCGATCGGCAAGAGACGCGGCCCGCGAGCGGAAGCCACGCAACATGAGTGCGGACACCTTCGAGCTCAGCCGACGGACGTTGCTCGCAGCGGCCGGCGTCATGGTCGCAGCCGTCTCGACCGGAAGGAGCGAAGCGACGGCCGCAGTTCCCGCGAGCCGGGCGTCGGGCTCGCGACTCGGGCCGCCCGTGCACGGACTTCATCTGCAGTTCGGTGCGGACGCCGCGACGGAGATGGTCGTCTCGTGGTGCGCGCTGCAATCCGTCGGGCGGCCGCGCGTCGTTCTCGGCCGTGTCGACGGAACGTTCGAGCGCACGACCGACGCGGTGGAGACGAGTTACGTCGACGCGAAGTCCGGTCGGGCGGCCTTCGCCTACCACGCAACGTTCGGCGGCTTGCGAGCGGGACGTATGTACATGTATGCGGCGATGCACGATGGTGCCGAGCCGGAATTCGGAACGTTTCGAACGATCGCGCCCGGGCGTACGGCGTTCACGTTCACGAGCTTCGGCGATCAGGGAACGCCGTCGCTCGGAAAGCGCTACGTACCGCCGGCGGGCGTCACGCTCGCGAATCCGCCG
>CAJCIN010000046.1 GCA_903970385.1 Rhodospirillales bacterium
CGGGTCGCGGTGGTTCGAGCATCGCGAGGAGCGTCGCGAGCGCCGCGCGACACGACGGCACGAGCAGCAGCGGCTTGCGCGCCGAGCCGATGCGATCCGCGAGTGCGGGTTCCGTGAGGACGGCAGCGGCGCGCGACGCGAGCGCGGTGCGCAGGTAGCGCTCGTCCGTCGCGAACGTGAGCGACGTGGTCCGGGCGTCCTCGACCGACGCGATGCCGTCGATGCGTATCGACGCATCGCCCCGGACGTGGCCGCCGACGCGGTCCGCGTACTCCTCGAGCGTCACGCGGCGGCCGCTACGACTTCGCGGGCGACGCTTCGGTGATGTTGAGCAGCTTCTCGACGTCGGACGTGATGTCGACCCCGCCGTACCCGACGAACTGGCGCGTGACCACGAGCTTGAAGTGGCGCTCGTCCGCGACGTGCTGCGCCGCGGTCCGCACGTCGTCCGAGACCTCGGTCTGCATCGAGACGTAGCGCCGGCGCAACGCGTCGAGCTGCTGTTGCTTCTGCTGCGGCGACGCGTTCGACCGGTTGATCGTCGACGTATCCGACGCGAGCTGGTTCGAATAGTTGATGAACTTCGGCCAGTTGCTTTGGATGCGCGTGAGATCGATCGTCGCGACCGACGAATCGGTTTTCGCCGCGCAGCCGGCCAAGGCCGCGCATGCGGCCGCACATAGAAGTCGTCGTTTCACTCGTGTAGACTCTCGATATCCTTTTCGGCGTCGGCCGTGAGATCGACCCCACCGGCCGGTGCGACGACGTCGCTGACGACGACGTCGATCCCGCGCTTCTGCGCGACCATCTTCACCTCGCGCCCGATCTGCGCGACCATTTCCGAATACAGATCGCCACGCTGCTTCGCGAGCGCGCCGAGTTGCCGATTCGCGCTCGCCTGTGCGTCCGCGTCGATCCCGGCGATCTGCCGAAAGCGTTTCGTCAGATCGGCGCGCGTCTTCTGGAAGCGCGCGATCGTCTGCGACGCGTCGGCATCGAATTGCTTCTGGTACGTCGCGTGCAACGCTTGCAGCTTCGAGCGCATGTTCGCCGGGATGCCGTTCGGCACCGCGACGCCGTTGCCGGTCGCGGGAACGCCGAGTTGCGCGACGAGCGTCTGACGCGTCGCGATCCCGCGCGCGTCGATCTTCGCGAGCGTGCGCTTCCGCAGATTCCCGACCGCGGCCAGCAGCTCGGCTTGCGTCGTGGTCCGCAGATGGGCTTGCAGGAGCGCGAGCGTCTCGGCGTCGCGATTCTTGAGCGCGCCGAGCGCGTCGGCTTCCTTGCGATCGAGCGCGTCCAGCTGTTTCTTCACGTCGGCGCGCGTGTCGTCGTCGAGCGCGAGGTTCGAGAGCTTCGTGCGCAGCGACAGGCGTTCCGAGGCGTCCTCGGTCTCCTCTTGCAGCGCGAAATCCGCCTCGTGCTTCGCGAGCTCTTCGGCGCGCGCGCGATACGTGCGCGACGCCCGATTCGCGAGCGAATGCTGGAGCGACCGCGCGGCCGCGTTCGACTGATCCGCGACCTGCCGGCGATACGCGTCGAAGTTCGCCTGCGCGAGTCGCGCCGCGTTCTGCTGTTGCGAACGCGCGTCGCGCGCGACGTTGCCCGCGATCGCATCGCCGCCCGAGCCCGCGCCCGCCGTCGCGCCGATGGCCGCGTCGATCGCCGCCTGCTCGCGCTTCATGTACTCTTGCTGCTTCTGGCCGAGCACTTTCTTCGTGCGGTCCGCCGCGACGTCGAGCTCGCGTTGCAGCGCGCGCTCGGCGGCGGCGATGTCGGCGCCGTTGCGCGCGACGTTCGAACCGACCGACTGCAATTGCAAGGCCTGCATGTCTTCGTCGAGATGCGCGAGCTGCGAATAGAGCGGGTGCACTTTCACGAGCTCTTGCATGCGCACGAAACCGACGCGGCCGTCCGCGGGCGGCGGCGTCGGATCGGGCTGCGTCGCCTCGTGCCCCGCGCATCCCGCGAGCGCGGCGAACGCCACGCCGGCGAGCAACGCCGGGGCGAGCCTACTTGAGCGCGGTCGTGACATCTGAGGTGATATCCGTACCGCCGTAGATCAGGTTCGAACGATCGATCACGAGCAGCAGGCCGCGCTTGCGCGCGACCCCGGCGATCGCATCGCGCGTCTGGTCGACGAGCGGCTGGATTTCTTGCTTCTGTTTGTCGGCGAGCGCGGCCTGATAGTCTTTGAGCACGGCTTGCCGGTCGGCGTCGTTCTTCGCGCCCTTGAGTTTCGTCTGCGCGTCGCTCTGCTGGCCCGCCTGGAACTTCTGGAAATCGTCGTTCGCGGCTTTGAGCTTCGGAATCGCGTCGATCTGCGTTTGATCGACGTAGCCGACGCTCGACGGCGGCGGCGTGTTGACGGGCGGAATGGGATCGCCCGGGCCGTTGAGCAGATCGATGACGTTCGCCGTCACGTCCTGGCCGCCGACGATCACGATGCGCTTGTCCATCACGACGGAGAGATTCTTGCTCGAGGCGACCGACGCGATCGCGACCTGCGCGCGCTGGAGCAGCGGCCCGAAGAGTTCGCGCTGCCGCGACGAGAGCTTGTTCTGGAATTCTTGCGCGATGCGCGCCTGGATGCCGGCGTCGCGAATGCCGTGCATGCGATGCACGAACTGACGATCGAGCGAGGCCTTGAACGTGGCGAGCTGCCGATTCGCGTTCGTGAACGACGCGATGTTCGAGAGCGCGGCTTGGTCGACGTAGCCGATGTCCGTCACGTCGGCGGCGAGCGTCGCGGGCGCGAGCGCGACGCTGCCGAGCAGCACTGCCGCGAACGAGGTCGCGAGTCTACGGGTGAGTGTGGAACGCATAGCTGCTAGAAACTCTGTCCGATGCCGAAGCTGGTGTGCGCTCCGGCCGCTCCGCGAGCGAAGTCCAGCCGGATGGATTTGAAGCCGAGTTGCGGGATGTCGAACCGGAGGCCGACGCCCGCGTCCGAGCGGTAGAGGAAATTGTCGTAATTGACGACCGTATTCCCGAATTGGTCGAGAATCGGCTGCGCGCCGCGGATGCGCTGGGCGCCGTAATCGTAGAAGAACGCGACGTTGAACTTCCGGTCGGGCGATACGGGTACGCGGAGCTCGGTCTGCAACAGCGCCTCTTCCGTGCCGTAGAAGACTTCGCTGTAGCCGCGGAGCTGCTGGTCGGTCAGCACGAACAGCTTGCTCGGCGGGATCGCACCGGTCGAGTCGCCGAGCAGCGCGTGGAAGCCGAGCGTCGCGTTCTTGAGCACCGGGAAGAATTTCGCCCCGTCGAACGTCGTGATCGTGTAGTGGAACTGCGACCCGAACTCTTTGCCGGAGATCTCTTCGGTGAGGTTCGCGGTGATGCCGCGCCGCGGATTGAAGACGTCGTCGCGCGTGTCGTCCGCGATGCCGAGCGTGACGGAGTGCAGGTTGTAGCCCGCGCCGTTCGACGTGTCCGCGATCGACGGTGCGTTGATGCCGAGCGTGTTACCGTTCTCTTCGGTGCCGAACGGCGAGCTCGTGATCGGGCTGTTGAGCAGCTGCTCCGTGCCGGAGAGATAGTAGCCGCGCGGCAGCGTGACGTCGGTGCCGAGGCGCTCGATCGTGACGCCGACGGAGGTCGTGACGGTGTCCGTCAGGCGCCGGCCGATGTTGAACGTCGCGCCGTCGGAGCGGTTACCGTACAGCGCCGCGACGCCGCTCAGCACGTTGGCGTTCGGCGTCAGGATGACGGGGATGAAGCCCGCGGTGCTCGTGCCGCCGGAGTTACCGGAGCCCGATTTCGGCGGAGGCGAGATGATCGGGTTGCCGCCGAGATTGCCGATCGACGATGCCTGGTAGACCTGATAGTAGTTGCTCTGCGCGCTCGTGAAGATCGACGCGCCGAGGCTGTACAACTGCGACTTGCGCGTGTTGCCGAGATACGGTTCGGTGTACGAGATCGACGCGTCCGAGACGCGCGCGCCGCGCTCGACGCGCACCGACGCGCCGTTGCCCGTGCCGTTGATGTTGTTCTGCGAATAGGAGACCGTGCCGGTGAGGCCCTGGCCCGTCGGGCCGCCCGAATAACCGGCGCCGACTTGAGCCGTACCGGTGCGCTGTTCCTTGACGTTCCAGTCGAGCGTCAGCGCGTACGGCTTCTTCGGATCGGGGCCCGGCTTCGGGTTCAGGTCGACTTTTTCGAAGAACCCGAGATTGTTGAGGCGCTCGTAGTCGCGGCGCAAGAGACCCTGCGTGATGATCATGCCGGGGCGCAGCCGCAGCTGGCGCCGGATCACGACGTCCTTCGTGATCGTGTTGCCGGTGATCTCGACCGCGCCGACGACGGCGACGTAGATGCTGTACTTGACGTCGGCCGTGCCCTTCTGCAGATCGACGGACGTCGGGTCGATGCCGGCCTCGAAATCGCCGAGCTGCAGATCGTACTTCTCGTACAGTTTCTTGAGGTTGTCGTAGTCCTTGTCGCGCGAGTCTTCCGAATAGGGCTGCCCCGCCTTGAGCGTCAGCGCCGCGCGCAGCAGATCCGCACGCAGCAGCGGGTTGCCGGAGAAGACGATGTTGCGCACGGTCAGACCTTCGCGCACGGTCAGCGCGAGCACGCCGTCCTTCGTGACGTTGAGACCCGAGATGTGCGACGGCACCTGCCCGCTGTAGCCGATCTTGTCGTAATAAGAATTGATCTTGAGCACGTCCTGATGGAACGTGTTCGTGTTGAGCACCTGACCGACGGCGGTGTCCATGAGCGCGAGCAGCGTGTCGGACGGCACGTGATCGTTGCCGGTGAACGTGATGCGTTCGATAACCGGATTCTCGATGACGCGATACGTGATCGCGACGCCGCCCGGACGCTGGCGGATCAGCGGCGGCACTTGGTCGGAGAAATACCCGAGATCGAAGATGTTCTGCAGATCTTCACGCACGAGCCGTTCGTCGAACGGTTGCCCGGCGCGCGTGCGCACGACGGAGAGGATCCGGTCGGACGGAACGTGCGCGTTACCCGACACGTCGACGCTCACGACGAGCGGCGCGTTCGCGGGCGGCGGCCCGGCCGGTTGCTGCTGCGCGGGTGCGGGTGCGGGGGCGGGCTGATCGGGTGCGGCCGATGCCTGCGCCGTGATGACGGCGCGCCCGCCCTGTGTCGAACCCTGTGCCGAATGAACGACGTCTGCCGCGGATACGGGAACGAGCGGGAGAACCAAGCTCGCGAATGCGGCGAACGCGACGACGTTTCGACGCGCGCGACGAAGACAAGACAACATACGCAGTAGAAGCATTCCTTCGACCTACCGGCGTGCCGAGGCAGCGGCAGGTGGATTTTCGCCCGATCTAACTAGGGTAGTGGGGCGCACAGGCGGCCCGCCTGTCTCTTTTAGTCAGCGCCCGCGAGGTTCGCCCCCCCGCCCCGACGTCCTGGCCGCTCGCGCGCGTGCAAATCTCAGAAAAGATGTTGCAGCGAGAGCGAAAATCCGGCGGTGCCCGCCGACGGTTGGATCGCGTTGTACTTCGGATTTCCGGTCGACGTCAGAAACGTCGTCGGCGTCTGCGAGCTCAGCCCGTTCTCGCCGAGCGTCTGGAAGACGGTGACCTGCGCGGCGGTCGAATCGCTCTGCTTGATCTCGAATCCGAACGTCTGCCGGTACGGGTAGCCGAAGCTCGTGCCGTAGATCGCGTTCACGTTCTTACCGAGAACCTTGCGTGCGCTCACCCCGACGTTGCCCGTGTAGTCGACGTTGACGTTCACGTTCGAAAGTCCGACGGCTTGCGCGAAGGTCGTTTCGAGCGGGGCGAGGAGCGTGCGCGTGAACTGCGCGTTCGCGACGCCGAAGGCTTCCTGAGCGACGGAGAGCTCGCCCGCGGACGAGCGCGTCACGGCGACGCCGGGCGCGAGATTCGACGTGGAGTTGCTGCCGTACAGCGTCGCCTCGCCACGATTCTCGCCGAAGAGGTTCGACGCGCCGAGCGCGGGCGCGTTGAGGAGCAGCCCGAGGATCTGCTGGCGTTCGTAGGACGGGTCCGAGCGCAGGCCGATCGAGAGATTCGTCACGGGGCCGTTCAGCGTCAGCGTCACGTCGGCGCTGCCGGCCACGTTGCGCACCGTGTTCGGATCGGGATTGATGACGTGCGTCGTCGCGACCGCATCGAGCGTCGGGATGAGGCCCGCATCCGGTTGGAACGTGACCGTGCCGTTCGTGAGCCGGAAGACGGTGTTGAAGTACGAGATCGTGCCGCCCGTCGAGGTGAAGCCGCCCGCGAGCGACGGCGACGCGAGCGAGCCCGCGACGTGCAGGTCGCCGCGCGCCCCGATGTCGACGTTCGCGCTGCGGACCCGGACGTTGCGTTCCGCGCTGAGGTCGAGGTCGAAGGCGACGCGCGGCGGGGCGGCCTGCACGGGCCCGACCGCCGTCGAGGCGGCGCTCGCGTCGAACCCGCCCTCGCCGCCGCCCCCCGCGACGAGCAGCGCGCTGAAGGGGATGGTCCCGTCGGAGAGCCGCAGGTCGCCCGCGAGCGTGGGCGTGCGCCCGGCGAGGCGCGCGAAACTGAGCGTTCCATCGATCGTCCCGGAGCCGTAGGCCGGCAGCGCGAGCCGCAACTTGTCGGCCCGCGCGACGAACTCGTAGGCGACGGCCGAGCTCGGGTCGATCAGATCGGCGAACCGGGCGGACCCGCTCGCGTCGATCGTTCCGCCGCCCGCGGCCGCGTGGAAGGCGTCGAGCCGCGCCGAGTCGCCGTCGAGCCGAAGCCGCGCCGTCGCGTCGGTCAGGGCCACCGTTTCGAACGGTGATTGGAGCGAGCCGCTCGCGAGCGCGAGCGAACCGCCGAGGCGCGGCGCCCCGGCCGTGCCGCCGACGGTCGCCTTCCCGTCGATGCGCCCGGCCAGGAGCGATCCGGGCGGCAGCAGCGGCGCGAAATTCGAGAGTTCGACGTCGTTCGCGGTGAAGTCGAGCGCGATGCGCGCGGCCGGCGGCCCGAACGCGAACGGCTCGATCTCGAGCGGCACGGATCCGTCGAGCGAGATGCTGCCGATGCCGAGTCGCAGCATCGCGTCGCGCACGACGACGTCGCGGCCGTGCAGGCTGAACGCGCCGCTCGCCTCGGGCACGGCGACGCCGCGCACCGTCGCCGAGCGGACGTCCACGCGGCCGGCGACGCGCGGGCTCGCGCGCGTTCCGTCCACGGAGACTTCCGCGTCGGCCGTTCCCGTCACCGGATACGCCGCGCCGAACAGCCGCGTCGAGAGCGCCCCGAGGTCCGAACTCGTCGCGCGCAACGTCAATGCCACGGGTGCACGCGGCGAGAGCCCGAAGTGCCCGCTGCCGACGAGCGAGACCGACGGCAGCTCGAGATCGAGTTCGCGCAGCGTCGTGCGATCGAGCGTCGAGCTCGCGGTGACGGAGAACCGGTCGACGGGAAACTTGCCGATCGAGCCGTCGCGCACCGTCGCGACGGTCGTGACCGCGGGGTCGCCGAGCCGGCCGTGGATCTGCGCCGTCGCGTCGATCCGTCCGCCGACCGGCACCTGGTAGCCGAGCGCCGGCAGCCAGACGCCGAGGTCGAGCCCGTCCAAATCAGCGGACCCGTCGAAGCGCGACTCCCGCACGAACTCGGCGAGCGGCGCGCGGCGCGGCACGACGAGCGTTCCCGCGGCGGCGAGCCGCCCCGACGCGCCGCCGAAGTCGATCGAGCCCACGACGGCGCGACCGTGCGACGTCCACGCGGCCCGCGCGTCGCCGAGATCGAAGCGGCGATAGCGCAGTCCCGCGATCGCGATGTCGGCGGCCGTGCGCGTCTCGTCGCCGCGCCGCACGAATCGCAGCGCGACGCGGCCGCGACCCCCGAGCGTATCGCCCGCGTCGAAGAGATCGTTGAAATCGGCGAGGTCGGCGTACCGCGCGTCGAGGCGCACGCCCCGGTCGTCGCCGCGATACAACGCGGAAAACGCGGTGCGGGTCGAGCCGACGGTGACGTGACCGCCCCGGGCGCGCAGGCCGCCGGCGTCCACGTCGACCCGCGCGGACGCGTCGCGAAAGGCGAGCCCGTCGATCGTCCCCTCGGGCATCGCGACGGCGCCGTCGACGTGCAGCCGCGGGAACGACCCGGTCACGCGCACGTCGCCGCCGAGCGTTCCCGCGATCCCGGTCGCGGCTCGCGCGCCCGCGATCGCGCGCACGAGCGGTGCCGCGTCGGCGCTCGGCACGTGGAACGCGAGATCGTATGCCACGCCGGGCGTACCGAGCCGCTCGATCG
>CAJCIN010000047.1 GCA_903970385.1 Rhodospirillales bacterium
GGCTGAGCACGATCGTCGGCATGATCAGATGTTGGATGCGATCGCCGATGTCGAGATCGTCGCTCGTCGAGATGCCGGCGGACGGAAGCGCGAAATGATAGCCGAACGCCGTGAGGCCTTGCACCGCGAAGAGCAGCTGCAACATCAGGGCGAACCAGAAGACGGGCATCGACTGGCCGAAAAACGCGAACGTCGTCACGAGATAGTCGACCCACGAATATGGCCGCACGGCGGCGACGATGCCGATCGTCACGCCGATGACGAGCGAGAGCAGAAACGATGTTCCCGCGAGCAGAAGCGTCGCGGGGAGCCGCTCGACGATCGCGGTCGTGACGGTCTCCGAATTCGACGTCGAGTAGCCGAGGTCGCCGTGGAGCACCATGCCGAGCCAGCGCACGTAGCGCACCGGCAACGGCTGATCGAGCCCGAAGTTATGCCGGAGCCGCTCGATGTCCGCGGGCGTGATGTGCGGATTCTGCAGGTATGGGCCGAGCGGTCCGCCCGGCGCGTTGCTCAGGATCCAGTACAGGATCATCGAGATCAACAGCAGCAGCGGGATCGATTCGAGCGTCCGGCGGACGACGTAGGTAAGCAGTGAGCGGCGCCCTCGGGCCTAGAGTGAAAGTCCGCGTCCCGTTACAACGTGACGGGTCGTTTTCCTGTGGCGGAAACGCCGACCTGAAGCGGAGGGACGCGCAAGAGACGGCGCGCTTCGTCGGGCGATGCCACGGGCCGGCCGAGTTCTTCCGCGACGCGCGCGACCCGTGCGACGAGCTCGTCGTTGCGCGCGAGCCGGCCCTTCGCGTAATAGATGTTGTCCTCGAGACCGACGCGGACGTGGCCGCCCATCGCGATCGCGACGGCGCCGAGCGGAAGCTGATCGCGGCCGACGCCCGCGACGGACCACGTGCAGCCGGCCGGTAACGCGTCGACGAGGAAGCAGAGATTGCGCACCGTCGCCTCCATCGCGCCCGGGACGCCGAGCACGAAGTCGACGTGCTGCGGGAAGCGGAGCAGCCCTTCCGCGGCGAGGCGCTTCGCGTTCGCGAGGTGTCCCGCGTCGAAGATCTCGAGTTCCGGCACGACGCCGTTACGATCGATCTCGGCGAGGATCTCGCGCATCAACGGGAAGCCGTTCTCGAAAATATCGTCGCCGAAGTTCACCGTGCCGCACGTGAGCGTGGCCATCTCCGGCCGCAAGCGCAGCGGCGCGGCGCGTTCGGCACCCGTCATGCCGATCGCGCCGCCCGTCGTGAATTGCACGATGATGTCGGTGCGTTCGCGAATCGCGTCGTACGCGGCGGCGAAACGCTCGGGATCGCTCGTATTCGAACCGTCGTCGTTCCGGCAGTGCACGTGAATGATCGACGCGCCGGCCGCGCGGCAGCGTTCGGCCGTTTCTCCCAAGGTTTCCGGCGTGACGGGCAGATGCGGCGTCTGGTGCGGCATGACTTCCGCGCCGACCGCGGCGACGGTGATGATGAGCGGGTCCATCGTGCGGGTGCGGTTCGCCGCCGCGCGCGCCTACTCCGGGGACGTACGCAACACGTCTTCGGCGCGTGCGACGAAGGCCGCGTCGAGCCCGAGCGCGCCCGCGAGCTCGATCGCGTCGGATGCCGTCGCCCGCGCGTCGTCGGCGCGCACGAGCGCGAAATCCATCGCGCTGCCGATGCGCTCGAGCGCGGCGGCGAGCGCGAGCGGTTCCGTCACGGGCGGCAGCGAGCGAACGCGGCCGATCGTATAGTGATCGACGCCGGCCGCGCTCGCGACTGCGGAGAGATGCGTCGCGGCGAGCGCGACGTCGCCGCGCGCCCGCAGCGTCTCGAGGAGGGCGACGAGAAGCGCACGGCCTTCCCGCGGCGCCGTCGTCCGAGCGAACTCGTCGATCAGCACGAGCGCGCGACCCGACGCGCCGTCGAGGAAACTCCGGAGCGCGACGAGCTCCGCTCCGAACGCCGAGAGTAACGCCGACTCCTCGCCCGACGCGGCTTCGGCGCCGACGCCGAGCCACACGATCTCGTCGAAGAGCGGGATGCGCGCGCGTGCGGCGGGCACGGGCACGCCGAGTGCGACGCAGGCGGCCGCGAAGCCGAGCGTGCGCAGTGCCGCCGTCTTCCCGCCCATGTTCGCGCCGGTGACGACCGCAACGCCGCCGAGCGCGAGCGAGATCGGCACGTACGGCCGATTCCGTTCCGCGAGCGCTTCGGCGAGCGGCGGAAAGCGCGCATCGATCAATTCGAATGCGCCGTCATCGATATCGGGGACGACGCACGCGAAGCGCGCGCAGAACGCGGCGCGCGCGACGAGCGAATCGAGATCGCCGAGCGCGGCACACGCGCGTTCGAGTTCGGGCGCCGCGCGCGCGGTCTCGGCGGAAAGCATCTCGCGGACGTCTTCTTCCGCGCGTGCGACGGCGGCGTCGGCGTCTTCGAGCGCCGCGAGCGCACCGCGAGCCGTCGCGTCGAGCGCGAGCTCGCAGACGACGTACGTCGGCGCTTCGCGCACGACGCGGAGTTCGGGCGGCAGCGGATTCGGCGCGGCATCGCGCATCACGACGAACTCGCCGCCCTCGCGATCGGCGATGCCCGCGGCGCGAACGCGGGCGGCGAGCCGGCTGCGCGCGGCGTCGAATGCGGCGCGCTTCGCGGCACCGTCACCGCGTGCGCGAGCCAGTCGAGCGTCGAATGCGTCGGCGACGTAGAAGCCGTGACCGGGCCGGCCGGGCGCGAGCGCGCGCAGCAACGCGTCGTCCGGCTGCGGCGGAGCGATGTCCGCGAACGCGGCGTCGCGCGTCTCGGCATGCACCGTCGCGAGACCGTCGAGAAATCGCCCGAGTTCGAAGAAGTCGACGTCGGCGAGCACGTCGCCACCGCGCGCGCGAACGAGGATCGCGCTCGGATCGGGGATGCTCGCGATCGCCGCGCGGAGATGCCCGAGACGACCCGTGCCGGCACGTTCGGCGAGCGCGGCGACGAGCGCGAGTCGCTCGCGGGCGGCAGACTCGTCGCCCGGCGCGAACGGACGCTCGCGCTTCCGCGCCGCGCGACCGAGACCGCCGGCGGGCGCGATCTCGCGCACGAGCCAGTCGATGCCGCAGGCGACCGCCGCCTCCGGCGACCACGGTCCCGTCATGCGGCCGGCCGCGCGACGGTCCCGGCGTAAACGTCGAAAACCGGTAACCCCGTGCGGGCCGCGACCGAACGGGCGAACGCGCGCGGTTCGAACGCGCGCGCCCACGAGAACGGCGCGACCGTGCACGCGACGGGATGGAGCGCGCGTTCGCAGCGCAGATCGAGTCGCGCGGCGAGCGTGAGGTACGTCTTACCGCCGAACGCGACGTGCGTCGCATCGCGCACGACGACGGCGCGCGTTTCGCCGGAACGGACGAGATCGGCGGCGGCTGCTGCGGTCAGCGCGCCGTCGATACGAAGCGCGGCGTCGCCCGCGCGCGCGAGCGGCAGGCGCAGTTTCGCGACGAGCGCCGCGGCATCGTCGACCGCGCGCTCCGGCGTGGGCGCCGCGTGTGCGCCGACGGCGACCACGATCGCATCGTCGCCGCGCACCGCCGCGAGGCGATCGACCGCACCGTCGACGAGCGTGAAATCGGTCGACTCTCCGAGCGCGATCGCGATGCGGCGCAACGCTTCCGCCGACGGCGGACCGGCGATCTCGAATTCGCCCGGAGCGCGAACGCGCGCGAGCACGATCCGTCCGAGCGCGCTACGCTCGTCCGTCATCGCGTAGATTTCGAGCGCGGGCGTTCGCGGCACGAGCGCCGCCGCCGTCGCGATCGTCGCGCCCGGTCGAAGCGCGAACCGCGGTTTCGCGCCGCCTTCCAGCGCGTCGAACGCTTCGCCGTCGCGGCCGATCGAGCAGAGTCCATAACGCACCCCGTCCGAACCGAGCGCGTGTGCGAGCGCCGACGTGACGACGGTCTTGCCGGCGTTCTTACTCGTTCCGACGACCGCGATCGATCGCTTACCGCACGCTCGCGCGAGTGCGACGATCTCGCGGGCGACGTCGTCAGCCAACGTGCAGATACTTGAGCGTGCCGAAGAGCAAACCCGTCGCGATGATGACGAGCCCGCCGATGAGCCCCGCGCGCTCGCCGACCGTCGATCCGAAGCGTTGCCCGAACGCGAGACCGAGCGCCGTGGAGCTGAGCGATGCGACGCCGATCGCCGTGAGCGTGATCGCGAGCGGCACGCCGATGTAGACGATCGAGAATCCGATGCCGAGCGAATCGAGGCTGATGGACAACGAGGCGACGAAGAGACCCCAGCCCTGCGAGAGATCGAAATTCTCCGGTTCGGAGCCGAGGCTCTCGATCACCATGTAGACGCCGACGCCGACGAGCGCGGTGAAGCCGATGTACGCGGCGACGTCGCCGATGGCTTTACCGGCGATCGCGCCGAGGCCGGCACCGACGAGATTCATGATGACTTCGGCCGCCGCGAACGAGAGGCCGATGCGCACCTTCGACGTGCGGCTCGCGCCGCGCATCCCGACGCCGACGCTCACCGCGAAGACGTCGAGAGCGAGCGAGAGCGCGACGAGCGCGACGCGGAGCACGGCGGAGAGCATCCCCGCGCTGTACGCCGGGGCCGGTCACAATGCTTTCCGAGGCGCGCGAACGTTTGGCGCGGCGCGCGGGAAGCATCACGGCGTTCACCAAAGCGGGCACGATGTTCCCTAGGCTCGGCTTGCTTACGTCGGCACGCCGCTTTGATCGCGCGCTCGCGGTCGTCACGTACATTGCCGTGATCGTTGCGAGTCTCGCGTACGTTGCGAAGCTGAACGAGGCGCGGGAAAACCTCGCGCACGACGTCGAGCTCGTCGGATATCGGCAAGTCGCGGGCGAGCGCGCCCTGGCGATGCACAACTCGGCATTAGATTACGCGAGCGTTCTTCTCCAGGGCAACACGAACGATGCTGATGCCACGTGGCGCGTAACTCCCGGTCGAAACGTTACTGCGGCGCGGCCGGAACGCACCGCGTTCGTTTTCGTCATTGGGCCGTGGTTGTCGTTCGGACGTCACGACGGAATGGCGACGGTATCGCTCGATGGTCGCCGGCTCGCAACGATTCATGCCGGCCCACGCATTGACGGCGACGGTCGCTTCGTACCGGACGTCGACGCGACGACGATCGACATTCCGCCGAGCGCGGACAACGGATGGCGGTTCCAACTTTCCGACAGGATGCGGTGCGCGCCGGCCTGCTCGCTCCGTCTCGATATCAGGAACGGTGAATGGAACGTTCAACGCGTCGGCGTTTCCGTTTACACGAATTCGCGGGTCGGTCCGCCGCTCTGGACGGAGAGCGCCCGAACGATCGCCGTAGTGGTCGTCCTCTCGATCGTAGCCTGCGTCGCGAGCTCCCGGATCGTACATGAACTATTCCGCCGCGTCGCATTGCTGTGAACGACGATTCGCGTCAGCTCGTCTGGAGTACGGTCGCGTTGTCGGCGCTCGTCACGTTCGTCGCCGGACTCATACTCCTGCAAGGTCATTTTCCAGCGCCGCGCGAGAACGTCCGCGCC
>CAJCIN010000048.1 GCA_903970385.1 Rhodospirillales bacterium
GCGTTATCCAGCTACGCTACGTGCGCGAGATTTACGAGGGATTCCGAAATTGACCCCGCCGAGCCTGCCGACGCCCCAAAAGTGTCAATACTCTTGTAAAATAAGGGTTTTTTGATATTTCATAATGTTGTGTTGTGCGAAGCAGGGCGAACCTTTGCGCACCGATGCGAACGGCTCGCGGTGCAAATCGGGGTGCAAATCGGGTGCAAGTTCACAAAACGTCTTCGACGGTCACGAGAACGTAGTTCGTGCCGTCTAGCACGATGCGTTTCCGGCGAGCCATCCCCGGCGAACGAAGCTGGCCGTTGTCTTGGAAGTGGGTTAGGAGCCACCGCACGAGCATCACGGCATCTTGGGCCTTGAATCGCTCCTTGATGATGGTTCGGACTTCTTGGAATGCTTCGGACGGCATGGGCGAACGTGTGTTCGATGGCCGTACCGCATTCCCGCTAAGTTGCCTGCTAAGCTATATTTGCAGCATGGAAAATTAGTATCATCAATTTCAAAGTTCAACTCTGTGCTGCTACCCTTGGTGATTGCTACCGTAGTAATATGCCAGGTTTACGAGGTTACGGGGCACGGTGATACGAGATACCTTTACCTAGCGTTTGCGCTTGGTGCTCTCGCCGTTTTTCTTGCTGTGATTAACACGTACTATATGACCGTCCAAATTACGTTGGCATACCAACAATTAGAAGTAGCAAAAGAGACGTTAAAGGTGATGAAAGTAACCGATAAATAAAAAGCCCGGTGGGTTAGACCGGGCTTCCTGTTCACGGACGCTTTGATTGTATGAGGCGATACTGTCCCCACGCTGCCATTGCTACCCCTAATACAATGTTCGCATAGAAAATGAAGTTGGGTGGGCGAGCACGTTGAATGCAGGCCTCACTTATGCCTATGGCAATGAGTAATAGGCCACAATAGCGTTCCGTCCGGCCTTGCCGTTCTTTTAATGGACGTAGTGGCTTTTGAGCCATCCGGCCCTAGTCGTAACTTGGGCTAAGGTAACGAAGGAAGATGGCTTCTGGAATACCCGATGCTTCAACGTTTTTGAAGGCTTCTTCACGAACACGCGAACCTAACGTATGGCGTTCTTCCATCGCCTTCTGCATTTCTTGGAACGCACGCGTGAGGTCATCACCTTTCGCCGCACCGACCCGTCTTTGTAGCTCCGCGATTTTTTTTATCGTTCGCGGCGGAAGCGGTATCGTTGACCTTGCGTTCTTCGTCTTGAATGGCTTTCACGAGCCGAAGAATGGCTTCGGGCGAAGGCAATGGGCCTCGCGTGGATTTGGAGACGGCGGCCGGCCGGTGGAGAATAAGATCGACAAGCGGCAGATCGATCGGCGCCGGTCGAGGGCGGGTCAGCGTGTCACGCGACCTTTCGCTTTTCCGATCACATATGCGACAGAAAGCAGTAGAACGACGCTCGATGCTACGATCCCGCACGCAAGCAAGTTCGTGCCGGGCGACATCGCAAAGCGAGCGAGAAACGTCGCGAACGCGCAGACGACGATGAAGACATACCTGCGAAAACGTTCGCGTCGCGCGTTTCGTTCGTGATGCGACAGCGTCTGACGAACCTCCGACATGCCGTACGAGCTACTTGGGCTCCTCGGGTGAGAGGGGAGCCGCCGTCGGCAGGTGTTTGAACAGGTCGAGCTTGTGCTCGACCAGTCCCCGGTAGAACTTGCGCACGCAGTCGGGGTGACCGAAGAAATAGGTGCGCGCGTAGGCCAGATCGTCGCCCGACGAATCGGGGACGTAGTGCGAAATCTCGATCTCTTCCATCTGGCCGCGGTCGACCGGATGGGGACAAAAATCGCATGGGATGGTCGACATGTACGCTTCTACCTCGGATGAAAATCACGATCTCGGCGGACCCGAGTCACCCACCCACAACCCGCTTACGCCGAACTCGGATTCGCATCCTCGCGTGGCGTGCCGCACGCTCGTGACTCGGGCAGGATTCGAACCTGCGACCTAGGGCTTATGAGTCCCCCGCTCTACCGCTGAGCTACCGAGCCGTACCGATGCGGACGAGTGATTCTAGCAGCTTTTCCGGATTCGGGCTACCGTCCGAAGGCGCCCTGCGCCGCGTGGGGTCACGACGGCCGGCGATCCGGCGCTGCGTCCGCTCGTTCGATGCGCATCGTTCCGGCGACGATCGCCTTCGCGAGTTCAGCCCACGCTTCGAACGCGGAGACGCCGTCGCGCGCGACGATCGAGCGCTGCCACTCGGATGCCGCGCGTACGTCGCCCGATGCGACCTCGCGCACCCGCGTGTGCGCGAACATCATCGGTTCGTTCACAAAAAGCCTCGCACGCATCGCGTACGAGGCACGGCTTCGTGCGGTCGGAGGGACTCGAACCCCCAACCTACAAGTTCGTAGCCTGTTGCTCTATCCAATTGAGCTACGACCGCACGCGTCCACGGCGGACTCGACTAGATACCCCGCCCCGCGTTCGTTCCCTGCACCGCACGCACGCGATCGTCGACCTCGACGCTTCAGGTTCGAGAACGCTCGATCAATCGGCAGCGACGTCCGTCGATGAGCCCGCGAGTGCGGGCTCGGGGGTGGTCGGGGGGCACGCCGCCCCGACATTCAACGGAGAGAGAGAGATTCGAACTCTCGGTGGGTTTTTTAGACCCACGACCATTTAGCAAACGGTTGGTTTCAGCCACTCACCCATCTCTCCCGGCGCCCGCGATGTTTGGCGCGAACGAGCGAGCTCCCCTCTTCGCATGATCGTAGCCATTACCGCCGGCGGACGCGTCTCGGGCGCGCTCGCAGCGGCCATCGGCACGCCCGTCAAAGCGCTCGCTCCGTTCGCGGGCGGCACGCTGCTCGACGTCGCGATCGCCGCGGCGCGCGCGAACGGTGCGCGACGCATCGCGGTGATCGGCGGCGACGCGGTGCGCGCGGCGTGCGGCGCGCGCGTGGACGAGGTGATCGCCGAGTCCGCCGACGGCCGCGAAAACATTCGCAAGGCGATCGAAACGGGAGCGCGCGAAGCGTTGCTGTTGATGACGAGCGACATGCCGTTCGTCGATGCGGCGGGCGTTGCCGATTTTCTCGCGCGGCTCGGCACGGCCGACGTCGCGTTGCCGCTCGCGAGCGCGAGTGCGTACGAGCGCGCGTATCCCGGGGCACCGCCGCACGTGACGCGCATCGGTCGCGATCGTATCGCGAACGGAAGCATCGTCTACTTCGGGCCGGGGATCGCGCCGCGCGTGCTCGATGCCGCGCGCGACCTCTTCGAGGCGCGCAAGAGCCTCGTGCGCATGGCGATGCTGCTCGGGCCCGCCTTGCTCGCGCGTTTCGCGATCGGGCGACTCGGCATCGCGGACGTCGAACGGCGCGCGCGAACGCTGCTCGGCATCGACGCGCGCGCGGTGCGCGACGCGTCGCCGTCGCTGTGCTACGACGTCGATGCGATCGAAGACTACGCGTATGCGCTCGCGCACCGGCCCGGCTAGCGCCGCGCGCCTCTGCGCGCTGAACGCGGGGATCCAAGTCGTCTGGGGCGCCGTGCTCGCCGTCACGTTACAGGAACGCAGCAGCGCGCTCGGCGGCGGCGACGGCGTCCGCGCGTACGCGACCGTCGCGGCGTCGGGCGCGCTCGCCGCCACGATCGTGCAACTCGTCGCCGGGAGACTCGCCGATCGACGGCGCGCGCGCACCGGCAACCGCGGCGCATTCTACGCGATCGGCGTCGCGTTCTCGCTTCCCGCGCTCGGGTGGCTCTATCTCGCGCCGACGTTCCCGCAACTCGTCGCGGCGTTCCTCGCACTCGAGTGCGCGATGAACGTCGTCGGCGGCCCGTACCAAGCGGCGATCGCCGATTACGTCCCGCCGCGCAAACGCGGGGCGGCGTCCTCGTGGATGGCCGCGTATCAATCGATCGGCAACGCCGCGGGCCTGCTCGTCGCGGGTTTCGTGCACGATCTGCGCGCCGTCGCGCTCGCGCTCGGCGTTTCGCTCGCCGGGACCTACGCCGTCACCGCGCGCCACATCGCGACGCTCGGTTCCGCCGCGCCGGAAGACGAACCGGTTGCCGTACCCGCGCCGCGCGCGACGCTCGTCGACCTGCTGCTCTCGCGCGGCGCGATCAACCTCGGCTTCTTCACGTTGCTCGGTTTTCTGCTCTTCTTCGTGCGCGACTCGCTCCGCGTCGCGCAGGCGGACGTCTCGACGCAGACGGCGCTGCTCTTTCTCGCGTTCACCCTCAGCGCGGTGGCCGGCGCGGCGGTCGCGGCGCGGCCGGCGGATCGCTACGACAAACGCGCGGTCGCGAGCTCGGCGATCGGCGTCGCGATCGTCGCACTCGCCGCACTCGCACTCGCGACCGCGTTGCCCGTCGCGTACGGCGCGGCGACGATCGCCGGTGTAGGCTGGGGCGCGTTCGTGACGGCCGACTGGGCGCTCGCGACGGCCATCATGCCGGCCGGCGGGATGGCGACGGCGATGGGCGTCTGGAACGTCGCGACGACGTTGCCGCAGGTGATCGCACCGCTCCTCGCGGCACCGCTCGTCACGATCGCGGGCCGGGTGCATCACGGGGCCGGGCCGCGTGCGGCGATCGCCCTCGCGATCGTCGAGTTCGCGATCGGCGTCGCGGCGCTGTGGCGTCTACCGCGCGTGTGAGTCGAGGAGATCGCAGATGCGTTCGGCGACGCGCGTCGCGGCATCGGGATGTCGCAGCGGCGACGCGCTCGCGCGTAATTGCTCGCGCCGCTCGCTCGACGTCAGCACGTCGCGCACCGCGGTCGCGAGTTGCCGCTCGCCGCGCGCGCGCACCGCGGCATGCCGCGTCACGAGATAGCGCGTGTTGCGCTCCTCTTGCCCCGGCAGCGGTTTGACGAGGATCATCGGCACCTCCGCCGCGAGCGCTTCCGACGACGTGAGACCGCCCGGCTTCGTGAGCAGCACGTCGCTCGCGTGCATGTAATCGAAGACGTTGTCGACGAATCCGAACACGCGCAGCGGGTACGCGGTGCGTTCGGCGGCGGCGGTGACGCGCCGTTCGAGCGCCTTGTTCCGGCCGACGATGACGGCCGCCGCGAGCGGCACGTCGACGCTCGCGAGCGCGCGCATCATCTTGTCGAGCGGCCCGATGCCGACGCCGCCGCCCATGATCAGCACGAGGCGTTTGTCGCGCGGCAGATCGAGTTCGGCGCGGAGCGCGTCGACCGGCAGACGCGGCGTCGCGAAACGCGTGTCGATCGGGATCCCGGAGAGCAGCACGCGTTCGGGAAGCACGCCGCGCGACGTCAGCGCGGTGCGCATCTCCGGCGTCGCCACCGAGTAGGCGTCGATGTTCGTGTAGATCCAAAACGGGTGCACGACGAAATCCGTCACGATGCCGACGACCGGCAGATCCGGATCGAACTGCCGCTTGTATTCCGACATCACGCCGCACGGAAACGCGTGCGTGCAGACGACGAGATCCGGTTTGCGTTCCTCGACGAGTTTACGCAGGTTCGATGCGGTATAACGGCTGACGTAGCGGCGAAACGCGGGCACGTGCGTCGCGCGCTCCGCGCGATCGTAGATGTAGCTGTAGACCTGCGGCACGGTCTTGACCATGCCGATGTATCCGTCGGCGACGACCTTCGAAAAAACGCTCGCCGCGTACCGGTACGAATCGACGGTCTGCGTCTCGATCCCGGGGTCGCGAGCGAGGAGTGCCGCGCGTACCGCGTGCGCCGCGGCCGTATGTCCGACGCCGACCGCGGCGGACAAGAACAGGACGCGTCGCCGCCGTGCCGTCAGTTGTCCTCGGGAGCCGACTCTTCGGCGAGAACGAAGAAGTCGTCGAGGATCTCTTGTGCGAGCGCATCGTCCTCGAGCAGCGTTCCGTTCTCGTCGGTCACGACGAACTCGTCCGCTTCCTGGCTGTACGCGACGGCGAAGCCGTGATGCTCGTCGTCCTCGACGAGACCGACCACTTCGAATTCGAACTTCTTGTTGTCCGTCGTCTCGATCACGAGGGTGTCTCGAAGTTCGACCTTTCCCTCGCCCGTGCCGTTGCCGTCATGAGCGTCGATGGCTGCCTCCTAGCATCATTTCAAATAGCGCGCGACGTTTGCATTGTGCCCCGCGAGCGTTCGCGAAAACGCACTGTGACCATTTCGCATCGCCACGTAGTAGAGATACTGCGAGGCCTGCGGGTGGAATGCGGCGAGGAGCGACGCGCGGCCCGGGTTCGCGATCGGCGTCGGCGGCAGGCCCGCATGCTCGTACGTGTTGTAGGGCGAGTCACGCGCGAGATCGGCGTACGTGATCGCATCCTTGTGATGCGCGAACGTGTACTCGATCGTCGCGTCGACTTGCAACGGCATTCCGAGCCGCAGCCGGTTGTAGTACACGCCCGCCATGAGCGGCCGTTCGGCGTCCACTTTCGCTTCGCGCTCGACGATCGACGCGACGGTCACGACTTGCGGAACGCTCAGGCCGAGTCGCCGTGCGAGCGCCGGCGCGTCCCGCGGCACCTCGCGCTCGAACTGGGCGATCATGAGTCGCGCGATCTCGGCCGGCGTCGCGCTGCGCGGCACGAGGTACGTTTCCGGAAACAAGTAGCCTTCGTGGCGCACGAGCGCCGCATCGAACGAGCTCGCCTCGCCGAGGCCGGCCGCTTCGAGCGTGCCCGCGATCTCGCGCGCGGTGTAGCCTTCGGGAATCGTCACCCACACCGCGACCTGGCGGCCGCCCGTGACGACCTCGCGGAGCACGTCCGTCATCGGCTGGTGGGCGGCGAAGACGAATTCTCCGGCTTTCATCGTCGTGCGCGCGCCCTCGTACCGCGCGAGCAACTCGAAGGCGGCGGCCGACGAGACGACGCGACGGTCCGCGAGGAGCCGCGAGATGTCGCGACCGGTCGCGCCGCTCGGGATCACGACGTCCGTGTCCGTCTCGGGGAGCGCGGCGTTCGTGACGAGCGCGCGGACGCCGAACGCGGCGACGGCTCCGAGAACGCACGCGAAGACCGCGATCGCGACGATCGCGCGCACGAACGACCGCATCAGCGCTTGCGGCGGCCGAGAAACGTGTCGAGGATCAGCGCCGCCGCGAGTTGATCGACGACGCGCTTGCGATTCTTGCGCGACACGTCCGCCGCGAGCAACGTGCGCGTGACTTGCGCCGTCGTCAACCGCTCGTCGACGCGCTCGATCGCACCGTCGTACGCCTTCGCGAGGATGCCGACGAACTCGTCCATCTTCTTCGCCGCGATGCCGCGTTCGCCCGAAAGCGACACCGGATCGCCGACCACGATCGTCGTCGCGCCGTATTCCCGGACGACGTCGAGGATCGCCTGGAGGTCGTCGTGCGTGTTCCCCGTCCGTTCGAGCGTGCGCAGCGGTAACGCGTACGATTCGCCGGGATCCGAAATCGCAACGCCGATCCGGCGCTCGCCCAGGTCGAGCCCGATCACCATTTAGGCGTGCGCGAGATCGTCGAGCAACGTGGTCGACTTCGGGCGCTTCCCGAGGTGCCACGACACGAACGCATCGACCGCGCGCGCGGACGCCGCCGTCGCGCGCATCGCCGGAGCGACGGCCGCGTCGCGCACTGCGGCGAGACCGCGAAAATTGTCGACGTCGGCCGCCGCGAGCGCGAACGCGTCGGCGCGATACGGCCGGCAGCGCTCGCACGCGAGGCCGCCCGCTTCGAGATCGGCCCACGCCGCGACGCCGCCGAGCGATGCGCCGCAGCGCACGCAGCCGTCGCTCTCCGGCGCGAAACCGAGCGCGCCGAGGAGTCGCAACTCGAAACGCGGCACGAGGCTCGCCGGATCGGGCGATGCCGCGAGCGCGCGGAGCGCGCCGCGCAAGAGCGCGTAGATGTCGGGCATCGCGAGCTCCGTCTCGCAGAACGCGTCGATCAGTTCGACGATCACGTGAGCCGTCGCGAACGCCGCGGGATCGACGATCGCGTTCCAATGGGCGCACGCGATCTCGGCGCTCGTGATGACGTCGAGCGAACGGCCGCGATGCATGGTGAGCGTCGCCTCCGTGACGAATTCGAGCCGGCCCGCGAGCTGACTCTTCGCGCGGCGGACGCCCTTCGCCACCGCGTCGATCTTGCCGCGTTCGTCCGTGAAGAGCGTGAAGATCTTGTCGGCTTCACCGAGGTTGCGGCCGCGAAGCACGATGCCGCGCGTCTTGTACGCGCGGGCGCCGCCCGCGCTCACGGCAGCACGAACGTCGCGGGCAAGAGATCGCCGACGGTCGTCGTGACGGTGCCGTCCGCGGTCGCGTACGAGAGGCGCAAGTCGCGGCCGAACTCCGCGAGCACCTGACGGCACGCGCCGCACGGCGGCGTGGTGACGCCGGGCGGACCGGCCACCGCGATCGCGGCGAAGCGTGTCTTGCCGCTCGCGACGGCGGTGAAAACCGCCGTCCGTTCCGCGCACATCGTCATGCCGTAGGACGCGTTCTCGACGTTGACGCCGGTCACGACCGTGCCGTCCTCGCAGAGCAATGCCGCGCCGACGGAAAACTTCGAGTACGGTGCGTACGCGTTCGCGCGCGCAGCGCGGGCCGCCGCGAGCAAACGCGCGTCGTCGGCCGAGTTCACACGCGCTCGGCGTCGAACGCGGGCTCGGTCTCGTCTTCCGCGAGCGCGCCCTTGCCGTTCGCCATGCCGTTCTTGAAGACGTGCAGCGACAGGATGCGCCGGCCGCGCGTGCGGTCGATCCGCAGACGCACGTCGCCGGATTCGATTTCCTCGCCCTCGTGCGGCAAGCGGCCGAAGAGCCCGACCGTGAGGCCGCCGATCGTCTCGAAATCTTCGTGCGGGAGATGCAGCCCGAGCCGCGCGTTCACGTCCTCGATGTTCGTTCCCGCGTCGACGATGGCTTCGCTGTCGGAGACGATGCGGATCGCTTCTTCTTCGCCTTCGTCGTGCTCGTCGCGGATCTCGCCGACGATCTCCTCGAGGAGGTCTTCCATCGTCACGAGCCCCGCGGTGCCGCCGTATTCGTCGACGACGATCGCGAGCGAGAATTTTCCGCGCTGCATCTCGCGCAGCAATTCGGAGACGCGCTTCGATTCGGGCACGAGCGTGATCGGACGCATCAGGGCACGAATCGGCGTCTGCGCGAGGGTCCCGTTCGAGAGCGAGATCAACAGTTCGCGATCGTGCACGACGCCGATCACGTTGTCGATCGCATCCTCGAACACCGGCAGTTTGGAATAGCCGTCCGCGATCACGAGATCGAGCGCGCGGCGCGCGGACGCGATGACGTCGATCGCGATCATGTCGGGCCGCGGCGTCATGACCTCGCGCACGATCGTGTCGCCGAACTGGATGATCGAGTGGATCATCTCGCGTTCTTGTTCTTCGAGGACCTTTTGCTCGGCGCCGACGTTCACGAGATTCTTGATGTCGTCTTCCGTGACGAACGGGCCGTGCGGCGTGGGCGAAACGCCGAAGAGGCGGACGACGAGATTCGTGAAGGACAGGAACGCGAAACTGATCGGCGTCATCAGCCACGCGAGGCGTTCGACGAGCGGCGCGAGCCGCAGCGACCAGCGCTCGTTGTTCGCGACGGCGACCGTCTTCGGAATGATCTCGCCGAACGCGAGCAGGAGCACCGTCATCGCGAGCGTCGAGACGATCGCCGGCTGCGGGACGCCCGCATCGATGAAGAGCAAGGTCGCGAGCGAATCCGCGGCGAGCAGCACGACCGTGTTGCCGATCAGGATCGACGTCAGGAAGCGGTTGCGATCGTCGAGGAGCCGCAGGACCGCGTCGGCCCCCTTGAGCCCGCGCTCCTGCATCCCGCGCGCACGCAGACGCGAGAGCGAGATCAGGGCGGCTTCGGAACCCGAGAAGAATGCGGCGGCGAGAACCAGGACGAGGAGCGCCGCGATTTCGGGGATATGGCTGCCGAGCGTGTTGGTCGTCATCGCGGGCCGGAAAGCCCGGACCGAGCGCGAGGCGGGGGTTCGTTCCTCAAATTGCCGCCATTATAGCACATCAGATCCGGATGATCAGGAAGAGCGCGACGCTCACGATCGTCCCGAGAACCGCCCCCGACACCACCTCCGCCGGCGAGTGGATGCCGCCCTCGACCCGGCTCTGCGAGACGAGGAACGCGAGGAAGAACGCGAGTAGCGCCACGACGAGCGTGCCGGAGAGGAAACCGATCACCGTGGCGCCCGCGAACGCCAGGGCCGCATGCCCGGAGATCGCCCCGCCTTGGAGCGGCGAGCCGCGGTTCCCGGCGAACGCCTTCGCGAAGATCGTGCCGACGCCGACGATCACGAGCACGACGAACACGTAGTTCCGCGGGATGCCCGCGACCGCGGCGGAGACCTTGGCACCCGAGGCCGTGACGCCTTCGTAGAACACGAGATAGCCGACGATGACGGCGCCCATCGACATCACGAGCACGGCCCCGGCGGCCGCGTCCTTCGCGATCTTCGCGAGCGG
>CAJCIN010000049.1 GCA_903970385.1 Rhodospirillales bacterium
CAAATCCTCGGCGGCGGCCGCCGGAAGCTTACGCATGCCGACGTCGTCGATGATTAGGAGCGGGATTTCGCAGTACGCTGCGATTACTTGCGCTCGCACGCCGGTCGCCGTTGCAAGAACCATCTCCTCAAATAGCACGTGCCTCGGCGGCCACCCAAAACCGGCCACCTATGGCCACTTGAAAACCGGCCAGAGGTCGGTGGCCACTTTCAAAACCGGCCAATGAGGTAAATCGGCGGTCGGCTCGAGCTTCCGCGGCGCAGTAGCGCCGTAATGAATGAGCTGAGCGTGACCGACCAAGAGACGATTCTGGGGCTCCTACGGCTGGGTTGGAGCCAGCGGCGGATCCAGCGCGAGACCGGCCACCGTCGCGAGACGATCGCGCGGTACGGCGTCGCCGCCGGCCTACTGATTTCAAAAGCGTCCAAAGTGGCCACCGACCCTTCGGGGGCGCCGGATCCCGATGGCCCAGCCAGTGCGCCGGCGCCGTCTTCGCGATCGCGGAGCAATTGCGAGGCGCATCGCCCATTTATCGAGGGCGAGCTCGCCAAAGGCCGCAACGCCGTCGCGATCTACCAAGATCTCGTCGAGCAGCACGGCTACGTCGGCGCGTACAACGCCGTCAAGCGCTTCGTGCGCCGGCTGCAGCCACGTGTTCCGAACGTCAAATGCCGTTTCGAGAGCGCTCCGGGGCAAGAGATGCAAGTCGACTACGGCGAGGGTGCGAAAACGCGACATCCGGCGAGCGGAAAATATCGTCGGCCGCGGCTCTTCGTGATGACGCTTGGCTTTAGTCGCCATGCGTTTCGAAAAACGGTTTGGGAGTCTTCGTCGCAGATTTGGTGCGAGCTCCATGAGGAAGCGTTCGCCCATTTTGGCGGCGCATGCGCGACGATCCGACTTGATAATCTGCGCGAAGGCGTGATCGACCCCGACGTGTACGACCCGAATCTCAATCCGCTCTATGCGGCGATGCTCAAGCATTACGGTGTCGTTGCGCTGCCGTGCCGACCGTACTCGCCGGATCTCAAGGGAAAGGTCGAGTCGGCGGTAGGGCACACGCAGAGAACGGCATTGACGGGGTTGACCTTCGAGTCGATCGAGGAGCAGAATGCGCATCTCACGCGTTGGAACGAGCGATGGGCTTTCACGCGGATTCATGGAACGACTCGGCGTCAGGTCCGCGAAATGTTCGCCGAAGAACAGCCGGCATTGCGACCGCTACCGCCGACCCGCTTCGAGTACCATCGAATTGTCGAGCGGCGCGTTCACCTCGACGGCCACGTCGAAGTTGATCGCGCCTATTACTCTGCTCCGCCGCGCTACGTCGGTACGACCGTTATCGTTCATGTCGGTCGGCTCTGGCTGCGCATTCTCGATCTCCAAACGCAAACGCTGGTGCGCGAACACGAAATTACGCAGCGCGGGAAGCGGCGCACACACGACGAGGATCGCCCGAAGCAGACACCACCGAAAATCGAGCAGCTCGTTGAGAAAATCGCTCGTCACGGCCCAGCCTGCGGCGTATTCGCCCGCTCGGCAGTCGACTCGTACGGCGCCACCGCCGCCCGCACGCTTTTCGGTGTACTCGACCTCGTTCGTCGCTACGGCCCACAAGCTGTGGAGCAAGCTTGTACCGTTGCTGCACAGGCGAACTCGCTTCGCTACCGCTTCTTGCGCATGTATCTTCAACATCACAAGGCGACGCAGCCGCTCATCGTTCGGCACAAACTCGTGACTCCCATCGAGGACTACACAGAACACTTGAAGCTGAACCTCTCAATGCAAGGAGAATCACCATGACCGCTGATGAACTCGACCGGACCCTGCGGCAGCTACGTCTGGGCGGGATGGCCGATACGCTAAACGTCCGAGCCCAACAAGCACGGGCGGAACAATTAGGGCCGATCGATTTTCTGAGTTTGCTCGTTCACGACGAAACGCAACGAAGACGAGACCGACTCCTGGAGCGACGAATGAAGGCAGCGAATCTTCGTGATCCCACAAGCCTCGACTCCTTCAATTGGAACTTCAATCCAACGATCGATCGCACGTTGATCTTCGAACTTCTCACCTGCCGCTTCATCGAAAAGCACGAGGACGTGCTCATGCTCGGCAATGCCGGCGTCGGAAAATCCCGCATCGCGCAAGGCATCGCGGTCGCGGCTATCCACGGCGGATTTTCCGTTCTCTACCGCGAGGCCCATCAACTCTTCGAAGAACTCGTCTTCGCCGACGCGACCGACGAGCGAGCCGATCTCATCGCGACACTCACCGACGTACCACTCCTCGTCATCGACGACCTCGGAATGCGCAAATTGCCGGCGAGCGCCGCCGAAGATCTGCTCGAAATCGTCATGCGCCGCTACGAGCGCGCCTCGACGATCATCACCTCGAACCGACCACTCGAGGACTGGCCGAAGATGTTCAGCGACACGCCGGCCGTTACGGCCTTTCTCGACCGGCTGATGCACCACGGGCACTTCATCCAGATCCGCGGGAAGAGCTACCGCCTCCACGAGTCCACGATCGCTGCCAAGGGGCGCAAGGCAAACGGCGGCGAGCGGCAAACTACGCCGCCATAACAACTTCTCGAGTCAACCGGCGCCGGAAAATGGCCGGTTTTGAAGTGGCCACACCTGGCCGGTTTTGAAGTGGCCGCCGAGGGTTAAACGACGTTGCTCTAAAGGCCGAGAACGCAAAGCAGATGCAATCGCCGATTCTTGTGTACGATAGCGCTGGCATCGGGGTAGCCTGGCAGAGGCACCTCCAGTGGCTCGACGACAACGTCAAGTCCGTACGAGCCGTCAAGGTCCACGAGGCGGCGCTCGTGCTCGCTACGTTTGAGACCAGTGCCTGACTCTGTTTTCCTTTCGGCCGGCGTTCCGGATCCCGCGCGAGGTCCGGAATTCGCAGAAACTGCGGACACTGTAGCTATCGCCGCTGCCGTATCTTCGCTTGTATACGTCACGATGGGAAGACGCCGTCTCGTCTGGGGCGGTCACCCCGCCATCACTCCGATGGTATGGACCGTCGCCGAAGAACTGGGATCAGAATATTCTAGCTGGGTGATGCTGTACCAGAGTCTTCTTTTTGAGGATATTTTCCCCGAGGAGACCGCAAAATTTGGCAATGTCCGGTTCGTCGACGCCGTTGGCAAGGATCTGAGTGCGAGTCTTCTAGCGATGCGAAGACGGATGTTTGCAGAACATCAATTCTCGGCCGCAGTTTTCATTGGCGGTATGCAAGGCATCCTCGACGAGTACACGCTCTTTCGCGAAATGCATCCGCACGCGTCGATCACGGAGGTTGTCAAGTGGTCTGACACCAT
>CAJCIN010000050.1 GCA_903970385.1 Rhodospirillales bacterium
TTGTTGACGGTGGCGAGACGGTTCCGGCGACCCTCTCGCGCACCGTCGCTAACCTAGATTAGGCAGCGAGTGCGTAGTTGTTGTTCGCGTGTATACGCGTTGCGATCGTTTTAGGAGGGCTCGCAACTCCGCCTGCTTACATTGACCGCGGACTAACCCGTCGAAGCTGCTCAGCCCCGCGATGGTCCTCGGGCGCCGGTACCGACCGGCACCGAAGAGTATACCACATCCGCCCGACGCTCGAAACCCGTCCGGAGCCGGGTATCGCGGCGTGCCGCCGAAACGGCGCTCGGTGCAAGCGTCGTCGCTGCTCCTGGGGCTGCTCGTCGCGATCGTCGCCGTCGCGGCGCTCGCGAAGCGCTTGTCGATGCCCTACCCGATCGCTTTCGTGCTCGGTGGATCGCTGCTCGCATTCGCGCCGAACTTGCCGTCGTTCGAACTCGATCCGAACGTCGTCTTCCTCATCTTCCTGCCGCCGTTGCTCTACTCGGGCGGCTGGGCGACGGACTGGCAGGCGTTCAAAGACAATGCGCGATCGATCGGTCTGCTCGCGGTCGGCCTCGTCGTCTTCACGACGGGCGTCGTCGCCGTCGTGGCGCACGCCGTCGCGCCGCAACTCGGCTGGGGCGGCGCGTTCGTCCTCGGCGCGATCGTCTCGCCGCCCGATGCCGTCGCGGCCGGCGCCGTGTTCGAGCGTTTCTCGGTGCCCGGACGCATCATGGCCATTCTCGACGGCGAAGGTCTCGTCAACGACGCGACCGCCCTCGTCATCTACCGCTTCGCCGTCGCGGCCGTGGTCACCGGGACGTTTTCCGCGACGCATGCCGGCCTTGCGTTCGTCGGCGTCTCCGTCGGCGGCGTCCTCCTCGGGCTCGCGGCCGGCTATCTCATCGTGCGCGGTACGCTTCTCATGCGGCGATTCGACCTCTCCGACTACCTGATCGACAATGCGATCCAACTGCTCGCGCCCTACGCCATCTACTTGACGGGCGAGGTATCGCACGTGTCGGGAGTGCTCGCGACCGTCACGGCGGGCGTCTTCGTCAGCCGCAACGCGGGGCGCATCTACGAGCCCGAGGGGCGGCTCGTCGCGTTTGCCGTTTGGGATCTGCTGATCTTCCTCCTCAACGGCCTCGTGTTTCTGCTTATCGGCTTGCACCTGCGGTCGATCTTCGCCGATCCGACGTTCGCAGCGCGCGAGATCTGGATCGGCGTGGGCATCAGCGCCCTCGTCATCGTCCTGCGCATGCTCTGGGTCTATCCCGCGACGTATCTGCCGCTCGTCTTCTTCCCGAAGTGGATTCCGCCGACCGGCTGGCCGAAGTGGAACAACGTGTTCGTCGTCGGCTGGAGCGGCATGCGCGGCATCGTGTCGCTCGCGGGTGCCCTCGCGCTGCCGCTCGTCACCGCGGACGGCACGCCTTTCCCGGCGCGCAACGAGATCCTCTTCATCACGTTCTGCGTCATCTTCATCACGCTCGTCTTCCAAGGACTCGCGCTCATTCCGATCATCCGCTGGCTACGCATCGCGGGCGACGACCTCGCGACGCGCGAGATCGAAGTGCGCGTCGCCGCCTTACGTGCGGGACTCGACCGCATGCACGCGCTCGAGCCGACGTTCCAATCGACGGAAGAATGGGAAGTGCAGGGCCGGCTCGTCGGCGAGTACGAGTATCGCATCGCCCATCTCTCGGGACACCTCGACGCCGGCGTCGACGAAGTCGGCGTCGCCTTCGATCACTTGATCCAGGAAGAGGCGCTCGACGCGGAGCGTCTCGAGATCACGCGGCTGCGCGATTCCGGCGAGATCCCGGACGAGATCTTTCGCAAGATCCAGTACGATCTCGACCTCGCGAGCGAACGGATCAACTAAAGGCGATCCGCCGCTCTTCGCGCACGCGCCGTCCCAGCTCGTCGTGATCGGTCCGGTCGAGGGTGATCGGCGTGATGCTCGCGTAGCCGTCGCGCACGGCCGCGAGATCCGTTCCTTCGACGATCGTCGACGAATCGAACGAACCCCACAACCAATAGTACGTGCCGCCGCGCGGATCTTCGCGTTTCTCGGCGCGATCGCGGTACGCCTTACGCCCTTGCCGCACCCAGCGGATGCCGCGCAGGTTCTTCGTCTCGACGTTCGGCACGTTGACGTTGAGAAGCGTGAGCCGCGGCAGACCGTTCGCGAGCACGTCGCTCGCCGCGCGTCGCGCGACGTCGGCGGCGGTGGCCCAATGATGTTTGCGGTCGTGGCCCGGCCACGTCGCCGCGAGCGACACCGCGATCGAGGGCACGCCGACGATCACGCCCTCGAGCGCCGCCGCGACCGTTCCCGAGTAGTTCACGTCGTCGCCGAGGTTGGCGCCGCGATTGATGCCGCTCACGACGAGCGCCGGCATGCCGCCGCAGAGATCGAACGCACCGAGGACGACGCAATCGGCGGGCGTCCCCGAGCAACGATACGTCGCGACCGCACGCTCGTCGAGCCGCGAGACCCGCACGGGGTGATCGATCGAGACGGAGTGACCGACGCCGCTGCGATCGCGATCCGGCGCGACGACGGTCACGTCGCCGATCGTCGCGAGCGTGTCCGCGAGCGCGACGATCCCGTCGCTCGCGACGCCGTCGTCGTTCGTGACGAGAATCTTCGGGCGATCCGTCACGTCGCGGGCGGCGCCTCGACGGCGCGCACCAGCGTCGAGAGCAGGTACGAGACGATCGTCAGCACGATCGCGCCGAAGAATGCGGACCAGAAACCATCGACTTCGAGGCCGATGCCGAGGTGGCCGACGATGTAGAACGTGATCGCGTTGATCACGAGCGTGAACAGTCCGAGCGTCAGGATCACGACGGGCAACGTGAGGATGACGAGGATCGGTCGCAGCACGGCGTTTACGATCCCGAGCACGAGCGCCGCGACGAGCGAGCCCGTGAGCGATGAGACGTGCACGCCCGGCAAAATGTGCGCGACGATCAGCAGCGCCACCGCGTTGACGACGAGCCGAATCAGGAAACCTACCATCGTACCCTCCGGCTACGCGCCTTCGCAAATTGCCGAACGAGGCCTGCGGCGTTCTTATGCGTTGAGGGCCGACTTGATCGTCGATGCGAGCGCCGGTGTCATGCCCTTGACCGCCGCGATCTCGTCGACGCTCGCGCGTTTGATCGCGAGGACCGAACCGAAGGTCGTGAGCAGCCGCTTGCGGCGCACGGGCCCGACGCCCGCGAGCGCATCGAGCGACGATTGGGTCATCGCCTTCGCGCGCCGCACGCGGTGATACTCGACGGCGAAACGATGCGCTTCGTCGCGAACGCGCATCACGAGATGCAAGCCCGCCGAGCCGGGCACGAGCACGATCGGTTCGGCCTGTCCCGGCACGAACAGCCACTCGTGTTCCTTCGCGAGCCCGGCGACGGGAATGCCCCACAGATCGAGTTCTTCGAGCACCTCGACGACGGCGTTGAGCTGGCCCTTCCCGCCGTCGATCAACAGCAGATCGGGCCGATGGTGGAACTTCTCTTTCTTGCGCAACTGCGCGTCGAGCGCGCGCGCGTCGCCCTCGACGATGCTCGCCGGATCTTCTTCTCCGGGCGCGTTCGTGTCCGCGCGCAGATACCGCAATCGGCGCCGTAACGTCTCCTGCATCATCGCGAAATCGTTCGAGCCG
>CAJCIN010000051.1 GCA_903970385.1 Rhodospirillales bacterium
TGGCGATCGCGAGTTCTTGCGCGCGCCGCAAGCCGACGAGGCGCGGCAGCAGCCACGTCGATCCGCCGTCGGGCGAGAGCCCGATCGCGGAGTACGCGAGCGTGAAGTGCGCGGAGCGCTTCGCGATCACGATGTCGCCGAGCGCCGCGAGGCTCAGGCCCGCACCCGCCGCCGGCCCGTTGATCGCGGTGACGAACGGTTTCGGCATGCGCGCGAGATGCGCCATCGCGACGTGCAGGTACGCGGTCAATTCTTTGAGCAGCGCACCTTCGTGTTCGCCCGCGGCCGCGAACGTGCCGATGTCGCCGCCGGCGCAGAAGAGTTTGCCCGTCCCGGTGAGCACGACGCAGCGTACCGTTTCGTCTTCGTCACACGCGATCGCGGCGTACATGAGGGCGCGTGCGAGTTCGACGTCGAGCGCGTTGCCTTGCGCCGGGCGATCGAGCGCGAGCCGGACGACGCCGCCCTCTTGCGATATCGCGAGCGTGTCGCTCGTCGACTCAATCATGCCGGTGAACGTATAGGTGCAAAACCCATCGACCTTTCGCGTGTGAGGTGGCGAATCGGCTTACGTTCGCGGGAAGCTTCACCTGCTCGCAGAGAACGAACGCGCATGACCGCGACGTTCAAGCATCCCGCCTCGCACGCGCTCACGCAACCGGACAAGATCGCCTATCGCATGGCGGATACGGGCGAGCAGATCACGTACGCGGAGTTGAACGCCGCGTCGAATCGCTGCGCGCAGTATCTTCGTGCGAACGGCGTCCGCGCGGGCGATCACGTCGCGATTCTCATCGAGAACTCGCTCGAGTTTTTCATCGTCTGCTGGGCCGCGCAGCGCAGCGGCGTGTACTACACGACGATCAGCACGCACCTCAAGGCGGACGAGATCGGCTACATCGTGCACGATTGCGGCGCGAAGATGCTCTTCGTTTCGGCGTCGCTCGTCCCGATGCTCGCGGAGACCGCGGGTGTGGGCGATACGCTGCACACGGTCGTGACGGGTTCTCGCGTCGCGGGGTTTCCGTTCCTCGACGACGTGCTCGCGCAGCAACCCGCGACGCCGATCGAGGACGAATCGGTCGGACTCGACATGCTCTATTCTTCCGGCACGACCGGTCGACCGAAGGGCGTCAAGACCGAACGCAAGGGCGACCCGCTCGGGACGATCATCCCGATCATGGCGGTGCTCGGCGAGCGGATGTGCGGCATCGACGCCGACACCGTCTACCTCTCGCCGACGCCGCTGTATCACGCGGCGCCGCTGCGGCTCGCGATGCTCTGCGGCAGCGTCGGCGCGACCACGATCGTCATGCGCAAGTTCGATGCCGAGTCGTTCCTGCGGCTCGTGCAAGAACACCGCGTCACGCGCTCGCAGGTCGTCCCGACGATGTTCGTCCGCATGCTCAAACTGCCGCCGGACGTGCGCGCGCGCTACGACACGTCGACGCTGCGGACGGTCGTTCACGCGGCGGCACCGTGTCCGCAAGACGTGAAGTCGGCGATGATCGAGTGGTGGGGACCGATCCTCGTCGAGTACTACGCGGGTACCGAGGGCAACGGCGTGACGATCATCGACTCGAACGACTGGCTCGCGCATCGCGGGAGCGTCGGGCGTTCGCTGCTCGGGTCGATCAAGATCCTCGGCGAGGATCGCGAAGCCGAGCCGCTCGCCCCGGGTCGCGTCGGCGACGTCTTCTTCGCGGACGGCCCCACGTTCGCGTATCTCAATTCGCCGGAGAAGACGGCGTCGGCGCACAACGGCAGCGGCTGGTCCACCCTCGGCGACGTCGGTTATCTCGACGACGACGGCTATCTGTATCTCACGGATCGCAAGTCGTACATGATCATCTCGGGCGGCGTCAACATCTACCCGCAGGAAACGGAAGACGTTCTGCTCGGCCATCCGGCCGTGTTCGATGCCGCCGTCTTCGGCGTGCCGAACGAGGAGATGGGCGAAGAGGTGAAAGCGGTCGTGCAGCTCGCGCCGGGCAACGTCGCGAGCGACGAACTCGCGGCGGAGTTGATCGCGTACTGCAAGAGTCGCATCTCATCCATCAAATGTCCCAAAACCCTCGACTTCGTGACAGATATGCCGCGAACCGCGACGGGGAAGCTCGTCAAACGCACGCTGCGCGACCGGTACTGGGCGACGCCGGCGTCATGACGTAACGAACGGCGGAGGGAAAGCTTCGTCGCGCTGCGATAGAGCGCAGCATGATCATGCGTCGCTTCGTCGCGTCGGCTCTCGCCGCCGCGTTTTCGTTCGTACCGTTCCTTCCGTTCGCCGCGCAGGCCGCGCACACGCGACTGCCACACGATCTCACGCGCAGAGCGACGCATGCGTCCGCGCGTGCCGCTCGGCCGGCGGACGCGTCACGTAAGGACGTCGGTTCGCAGAACACCGTCACGGCCGACGCGCCCGTTCCGCGTCCCGCCGAAAAGCCGTGCGTCGACACGCTCTTCTCGGGCGCGACGTTCGCACAGTATGCGGGCGTGCCGTTCGCCTACGCGCCGCCGGCGGGCTGCCCCGGTCCTTATGCGAAGATCGTCTTCAACGGTAATTTCTCCGTGTCGGCAGGCATCCAATTCGACCGGACCGCGTCGATCCAACTCGGTAACGTGCCGTTGTTCTTCGGCACGACGGCGGAACCGGATACGACCCTCTCCCCGTCGTGGCACGTCGAGCGCGACGTGACGGACGATGCCGCGCTCCTCGCGAGCGCGCAGAGCGGCGAAGCCGACATCTTCAACATCGTCGATTCGACGTACACGGGCGTCATCAGCGGCACGGCGTACCTGCAGTTCTATCCGGCACGCGGCGCTTTCAAGGCGGCCGACACGCCGCAGATCGTGCTGCCGTTTCCCGGCGTCGGAGGCGGTCCGCAACATCTGAACACCGGCACGAGCGTGCTCTCCGCGACCTACGCGCTGCCGGCGAACGTCGAGCGCGCCTACTTCGACGTGTACGCGCAGAGTCAGCAAACCGACGAGCAATACTTCCTCTGCGCGCCGAACGACGTCGCGGCCGAATTCTTCACGTGCGGCAACACGGCGTTCCGCGAGACGGAGGTCAGCATCGACGGACGGCCCGCCGGCGCCGCGCCGATCTACCCGTGGATCTACACGGGCGGTCTCGATCCGTATCTATGGTCGCCGATTCCCGGCGTGCAGACGCTCGAATTCAAACCGTACCGCGTCGACCTGACGCCGTTCGCGGCGATCCTCTCGAACGGGAAGCCGCATACGATCTCGCTCTCGGTCGACAACGCGGACAACTACTTCCAGGCGATCGCAACGCTGTTCGCGTTCCGCGATCCCGGCAAGTCGCACGTCACCGGCGCGTTGACCGCCGATACGCTCGTCCCGGCGCCCGCGCCGTACGAGAGCGAGCAGTTGACGGGTGCGCCGCCGTCGGTCGACGGCGAGATCGTCGTGACGAACGAGCGCCGCTACGAGATCGACGGGTACGTCAACACGTCGCACGGCCCAGTGGCGACGGCGATCACGGGCAAACTCGATTTCGGAAACGGGCAGTTCTACTCGAACGAGTCGGCGTTGACCGGCAAGACGGTCGTCTATCAGATCACGTCGGCGAACACGACGACCGTCACGCAGGGCGCGCACAGTCTCGACATCAGCAACCATTCCGTCTCGTTTCCGATAACGGTGTCGCTCTCGCTCGTCCTCGACTCGACGGGCACCGGCACGCAGGTCGCGTCGATCGATCAGCACTTCATCGAGCAGACCGGGGAGGCCGGCCCGAACGGCGTTTTCGTGAGCTACGAATCGAACGAGGTCGCGCCGACCGACACGCTCGACATCCTCGACGACGCGTACATCACGGGGAACGCGAATCAGTCGAGCTCGCAGACGTTCGACGCGTACACGTCGACGGGAGAATGCTACGCGCAGACGATTCGCGCGGCGAACAACCTCCTCACGTCCGTCAAGAACGGTTCGTGCGATCGCGCGGCCATCGCGCGAGCGCTACGGCCGGTCATGGCGCGATAGGCAGCACGCCTTCGGGCAACGCTTCGCGAAGATAGGCGGCGACCGCACGCAAATCGTCCGTGCGCGTCTCCGTCGATCGCCACACGATGCCGATGCGGCGCCCGGCGTCGCGATCGGCGATGTCGCGGAAACGGATGAGGCCGCGCATGTCCGCGCTCTCGCTCGTGGCCATGAGCGGCAAGACCGAATAGCCTTCGCCTGCGGCAATCATGTGGCGCAGCATCTCCATGCTGCTCGCGAAACGCGTGTGCGGATCCAGGCGCCGCACGTTGCACAGTTCGATCGCCTGATCGCGCATGCAGTGTCCCTCTTCCATCAGGAGCAGGCGGCCCCGCGGCAGATCGCGCAAGCGCACCGCGGCTTGCGCGGCGAGCGGATCGTCGACGGGACACGCGAGCCGGAACGGCTCGAAGAAGAGCGGCTCCACGGTCAGCCCGTCGGCGACGACCGGGAGCGCGAGCAGTGCGGCATCGAGCTCGCCCGCGCGCAGCGACGCGAGCAATTCGTCCGTTTTCGCTTCCCGCAGCCGGAGGACGAGATGCGGAAAGCGCGCACGGCCGCCGTGTAGCAGCGATGGAAGATAGTACGGTCCGAGCGTCGCGATGACGCCGAGGCGCAGGTCGCCCGTCAGCGGCTCGGCGCTCCGCCGCGCGTCGTCGACGAGGCGGCGCGCCTCGTTCAACAGCGCCTCGGCGCGAGCGAGCAACGCGACCCCGCGGGCGGTCGGATCGACGCGCCGTTTCGTGCGCTCGAACAGCGCGATGCCGAGCACGCCTTCGAGCTTTCGGACCTGCTCGCTCAGCGCGGCTTGGCTGACCCCGCAGCGCTCGGCAGCGCGGCCGAAATGGCGCTCCTTGCCGACGGCGACGGCGTACTCGAGATCGCGGAGCGAGAGTCCGTACAGTTTACCGGTGGTCATCGTTGATAGGCGTTGCCTTAGGAGAGAGCCGGATAAATCGACAGAGGCTCTCCTGCAAACTGCGACGGCGGCGCCGGCGATCCTTGCCCGGAAGCCGGCGCGAGGCCCGAGGGGGAGCCCGGTTCCGGGCGGGATAACGGCCGGAGTCTGTCCACACGTTGCACAGGCCTGCGGAACGGAATGTGCATAAGCGAAGGAGGCGCCGTGCCCGAACGCCATCGCGACACGGCCGGCGTGCACGCCGGTAAGCTCGTCGTACCGCTCAATGCCGCGTCGAGCCCGCCGCTCTATCAGGCGTCCTCGTACGAATTCGAGGACCTCGCGGACGTCGAGCAGATCTACGGCGGCCGGAAGGCCGGAGCCGTCTACGGCCGCTTCGGCGGCCCGAACGCGCGTCATTTCGAGTCGGCGATCGCCGAGCTCGAGGGTGCCGAGGCTGCCGTCGGAGCGGCGTCGGGCATGGCGGCGATCGACGCCGCGCTGAGCCGTCTCGCGCGGCCCGGCGATGCGATCGTCGCCACGCGCGAGATCTACGGCGGATCGTACGTGCTACTTGAGAAGGATTACCGGGAAGCGGGCATTCGCATCGTGTACGTCGACCAACAGGACCTCGCGGCGGTCCGCGACGCGCTCGCACGCGAGCGGCCGAAGGTGCTGTACGTCGAGGCACTGACGAACCCGCTCGTCCACGTCGCCGATCTGCGCGCGCTCGCGGATGCGGCTCACGATGCGGGCGCGTCGCTCGTCGTCGATGCGACGTTCGCCACGCCGATGCTCGTCCGTCCACTCGCACTCGGCGCCGATCTCGTCGTACACAGCGTCGGCAAATACATCGGCGGCCACGGCGACGTCGGCGCCGGCGTGCTCGCCGGACGCGCCGAACTGGTGGAGCCGGCACGCGCGTACCTCGTCCGCAAGGGCGCGACGCTGCCGCATTTCGAGGCGTGGCTCGCCCTCCGCGGCGTCCGGACCCTCGCGCTCCGGATGGCGCGCCATTCCGCGAACGCCGCGCACGTTGCCGCGGCGCTCGCGCGCGAACCGGCGGTCGCCGTCGTCCATCATCCGTCGCTTCCCGCGCATCCGCAACACGCGCTCGCGGCGGCGTCGTATCCCGACGGCACGGGCGGCATCGTCTCGTTCGACCTGCGGGGCGGGCGCGACGCGGTCGAACGATTCTTGCCCGCGCTCGAGTCGATCGCGATCGTTCACAGCCTCGGCGAGGTCGCGACGACGATCGCGTATCCCGCCGTCAGTTCGCATCGTCCGCTACCCGCGGAGGAACGCCGTGCGCTCGGCGTCGGCGACGGTACCCTGCGCCTCTCCGTCGGCATCGAGCGAGCGGAGGACATCGTCGCCGACCTCACGCGCGCGCTCGCAGGGCTCGGCGAACGCGTCGAAGCATGAAGCGCGGCGGAGGTAAGCCGTTGTTCGTTTCCGCACGCTCCTTGACCGTGGTCGCATTGCCGTTCGCGCTCGCCGCATGCGGCGGTTCGTCGAACACGTCGTCGACGTCGACGTCCTCCGCGACCGGTGCGAAAACGATCGGCGTCTCGATTCAGAATCGCGAAGCGCAATTCTATCAGGACATGGAAGCCGGCATGAAATCCGAAGCGGCGAAGTACGGCTACACCGTGACGGTCGTCGATGCGAGCCGCGACAACTCGAAGCAGCAGAGTCAGGTCGAAGATTTCATCTCGCAGAAAGTCTCGGCGATCGTGCTGACGCCGTACGATTCCGTGGCGATCGGCAGTGCGATCGCCGAAGCGAACGATGCGAACGTTCCCGTCTTCACGGCGGACATCGCGAACGGCTCGAAACAGGGCAAGGTCGTCGCCCACGTCGCGAGCGACAACGTCCAGGGCGGCGCGCAGGCCGCGAAGCTCGTGTGTGTGGCGCTCGGCAAGGCCGGCGGCAGCGTCGCGATCATCGACGAGCCCGAGGTCTCGAGCGTGCAAGATCGCGTCAAGGGCTTCAAGTCCGGCCTCGCGTCGGGCTGCCCGAACGTGAAGATCGTCGCGGACATCGACGGCGGCGGCGAACGCGCGAAAGCGAATTCGTCGATGGAAGACATCTTGCAGTCGCACAAAGATCTGCGCGCCGTGTTCGGCATCAACGACGATAGCGCGCTCGGTGCCGCTCGCGCGGTCGACGCCGCCGGCTTGAAGGGGAAGGTCGCGGTCGTCGGCTACGACGCGACGCCGGAAGCGCGCACGGCAATCAAAGCGGGCTCGATGTACGGCGACGCGATCCAGCATCCGGATGCGATCGGTGCGAAGACGATCGACGCGATCCACGCGTACTTCGCGGGCTCCGCGCCCGCAGCGAAGATCGCCGTGCCGGTCGGAACGTTCACGAAAGCGGACGCGAAGTAACGCAGGCGGAAAGCGCGTCGCCCTTCCTGCGCATGAAGGGCATCGTGAAGACGTTTCCCGGCGTGCGCGCGCTCGACGGCGTGTCGTTCGACGTCCGCCGCGGCGAAGTGCACGCGCTCGTCGGCGAAAACGGCGCCGGAAAATCGACGTTGATGAAGACGCTCGCCGGCGCGTATCGCGCGGACGGCGGCGCGATCGAGGTCGACGGCGCGGACGTGTCGATCGACGGTCCGCGAGCCGCCGAGAAGTTCGGCATCGGCATGATCTACCAGGAATTCAATCTCGTGCCGGATCTACGCGTGATCGACAACATCTTGCTCGGCCACGAACCCGCGCGCTCCGGCTTTCTCGATCGTTCGAAGGCGCTCGCGCGCGCGACGGGCATCCTCGCGGAACTCGGCATCGCGCTCCCGCTCGAGACGCTCGCACGGCGTCTGCCGGTCGCCCAGCAGCAGATGACCGAGATCGCGAAGGCCCTCGTGCGCGACGCGCGCCTGATCGTGATGGACGAACCGACGGCGGCACTCACCGACCGCGAGATCGCGGCCCTCTTCGCGCTCATCGCGAAGCTCAAAGCGCGCGGCGTCGCGTTCGTGTACATCTCGCACCGCCTCGAGGAATTGCCGAAGATCTCCGATCGGATCACGGTGATCCGCGACGGCAAGACGATCGAGACGCGGGCCACGGCCGACATGCCGCAGGACGAGATGATCCGGCTGATGGTCGGACGATCGTTGTCGGCGCACTTTCCGGATCTGCCGCCGGTACCGCCGGACGCGAGCGAGGTCCTCACGGTGAGCGGCCTCTCGTGCGCGAGCGGCGTGCCCATCGAGGACGTGAGTTTCGCCGTCCGCGCGGGCGAGATCGTCGGGCTCGCCGGACTCGTCGGTGCGGGGCGGACCGAGATCGTTCGCGCGATCGCCGGCGCCGACGTCGCGCGCGAAGGAACGATCGACGTCGACGGCCGCCGCGTCGCCGTGCGTTCTCCGCACGATGCGATCGCGGCCGGCATCGCGCTCATCACGGAAGACCGGAAGGCGCAGGGGCTCGTGCTCGGTATGGGCGTTCGCGAGAATACGACGCTCGCGCACCTCGATCGCTTCGAGCGCGGCGGCTTCGTCGATCGCGCGGGCGAGACGGCGACGACGAATCGCGAGATCGCGGAGCTGCGCGTGCGCACGCCGAACGCCGAGCAACTCGTGCGCAATCTCTCCGGCGGTAACCAGCAGAAGGTCGTGCTCGCGAAGTGGCTGATCGGTGATGCCCGCGTCTATCTCTTCGACGAACCGACGCGTGGGATCGACGTCGGTGCGAAGGCCGAGATCTACGCGTTGATGGTCGCGCTGCTCGCCCGCGGCGCCGCGATCGTGATGGTCTCGAGCGAGCTTCCCGAGGTGCTCGGCATGTCGCATCGCGTGCTCGTGGTGCGCGGCGGTCGCGTGCGCGCGGAGTTCGCGCGTGCCGACGCGACGCCCGACAAGGTGATCGCCGTGGCCGCCGGGGTCGCGGCGTGATGCGACCCGGCGACGAACGTTTGCAAGCCGATCTCGCCGCGAGCGCCGACGCAGCGCGCGCCGCGCAGAATCGCAGCCGCCTCGTTCGCACGGGCGGCGGGATCGTCGCGTTGCTCGTCGTCGTCTTCGCGATCAACGCGTTCTCGAACGGCTCGTTCCTCACGGCCGGAAATCTCACGAACGTTCTGCGGCAGATCACGTACAACGCGATCCTCGCGATCGGGCAGACGTTCGTCATCATCACGGCCGGCATCGACCTCTCCGTCGGATCGCTCATCGAGCTCACGGGCGTCGTCATGGCGTCGTTCGCGAACGCCATGCATTTCGACGGCCCGTTGCTCGTCGTCGCGACGCTGCTCGTCGGCGTGGGCGTCGGTTGCCTCGCCGGCCTCATCAACGCCATCCCCGTCGTCACGCTCAACTTGCCGCCGTTCATCACGACGCTCGCGATGATGTTGATGGCGCGCGGCCTCGCGTTCAAGATCGCGCACGGTCAACCGGTGCCGTTGCAATCCGGCGCGTTCACCTCGACGGGGACGGGCTTCGTGCTGAGCGGCTTCCGCGCGGCGACGGGCTTCCCGGGCATTCCGATACCCGTCGTTTGGCTCGCCGTGATGGTGATCGCGTTCGCCGTGTTGCTCACGCGCACGCGCTTCGGACGGTACGTCTTCGCGATCGGCGGCAACGAAGAGGCCGCGCGACTCGCCGGCATCGACGTCAAGTTCGTGAAGGCGATGGTCTACGTGATCTCCGGCGGCTGTGCCGCGATCGCGTCGCTGCTGCTGATGGCGAAGTTCTCGTCCGGCTCGCCGAACACGGGCATCGGCAACGAGCTGCAATCGATCGCGGCGGTCGTCGTCGGCGGGACGAGTCTCGCGGGCGGCCGCGGCAGCGTCGTCACGACGTTCTTCGGCGCGCTGTTGATCGGCTTGCTCAACAACGTGATGAATCTGCTCAACATCGAATCGTACACGCAGGACATCGTGCTCGGCGCTGTCATCCTGATCGCCGTCGTCGTCGACGAGCTGCGAAAGCGCTACCTCGCGCGGTAGGCGCGTCCGGAACAATTCTAAGGCGCCGTTAAGGTTCGCATGAGTCCGCCGACAACGTCCGCGGTCGCGATCTCGTTCTCGGAGTAGATCCCTCTCCGCGAAAGAACGCCCGTGACCTCGATCCGCATCCGCTTCGCCGCCGGTCTGACGGCGGCGCTGTTCGCCACGCTCCCGCTCGCCGGCTTCGCGCAGCGTGAAGACACGCGTCCGGACGTGCTCGTCGTCGGCGGGACGGCCGCGGGCGTGACGGCTGCGGTCGCCGCGGCGCGGCGCGGCGAGACCGTGACGCTCGTGAGCGACGACGACGAACTCGGCGGCATCCTGACGGGCGCGATGATGGACCAGTGGGACCTCAACCTCGCGCCGGACGGACGGTCCGTCGAGGGCGGCATCTTCGACGAGATCTACGATCGCCTCGGCGATGCGTTCACGCCGGGTGCGGCGGCGCGCCTCTTCGCGCGGATGGTCGCCGCGCAGCCGCGCATCGACGTCGTGTACGACGAGCGGCCCGTCGCCGTGTCCACGGTGCCGCTCGCGAGCGGCGATGCGATCGACGACGTGACGTTTCGCGACGCGCGAACGGGCGATCTGACGCACCTCGCGGCGCCGTACGTCGTGGATGCGACCGACGACGCCGACCTTGCGGCGCTCGCGGGCGCGCGTTACGACGTCGGACGCCAGGACAGCGGCATCGACGACCGCACCCAAGCGGTCACGCTCATGTTCACCGTCAAGGGCGTCGATTGGCCGGCGCTCGCGGACGCCTACGAGCCGGTGCTCGACGGGGCGGGCGGCGTGCTCGACCGTCGCGCGTGGGGCTATTCGAAGACCGTGGCGGCGTACGATGCGCTCTCGCCGGATGTCCTCGTACGCGATCTCAATCTCGGACTGATGCCGGACGGCGAGGTCACGGTCAATGCGATCGACGTCGTCGGCATCGACGGTCTGCGCGCGGCCGATCTCTCGCGCGCGCGGCGTCTTTCGGAGCGCGAAGCGCCGCATCTCGTCGACTATCTGCGGGAGCGCGTGGCCGGTTTCGAACGCGCGAGCGTCGCGCGTTTCGCGAGCGACGTCTACGTGCGCGAGACGCGTCACGTCGCCGGTCTCGAGCGACTCGACACCGCGGACGTCTGGCTCGGCAAGATTCCCGCCGACACGATCGGCCTCTCGTCGTATCCGATCGACCTGCATCCCGTCGATGCGACGAACGGCGACGCGTACGCGCCGATCCGGCACGTCTACGGCATCCCGTTCGGCGCCCTCGTGCCACGCGGCATCACGAACCTCGTGCTCGCCGGTCCGTCGATCTCGGCGTCGCACCTCGCATCGGGAAGCGCGCGCGTGATTCCCACGACGATCGAGGAGGGCGAAGCCGCGGGCGTGGCGTGCGCCGTCGCGGATCGCGCCGGCATCGATCTCGCCTCGCTCGCTCGCGACGCGAGCCGCATCGCGCTCCTCCGTCGCGAGCTCGCGCAGGAAGGCGCGCTCGTCGGAACGCCGGACGGCGAGACCCGGCTCAGACCGTCGGTGCTTGCGTCGCGGGCTTGACGTCCGCTCGGCCCGTGACTTGCGGCGGCGTGAGGATCTTGCCTTTGTTGCCCTGCACGCCGATCAGCACGTCGCAGGTCGCCTTCGCGGCGATCACTTCGATCGCGGCGCCGATCGGCGCGCCCGTGTACTTGCCTTCGCGATAGGCGCCGACGACGATGAGGTGCGCGTCCTTGCGCTTCGCGATCTCGAGCACGCCCTTCGCGACGTGACGCGAGAGCACGATCTCCGTCTCGATCTCGACGTTGTTCTTGCGTGCGATCGATTCGGCGATCTGCAGCACGCCGAGCGCGTCGCGGCGCTCGCGTTCCATCTCCGCGTCGAGCGGCAGCGTATGCGGCACCTCGATGATGTATGCGGCGAGCAGTTGCGCGCGTTCGCGCCGCGCGACGCGGACGGCGAGCGACATCATGTGTTCGGAATGGATCTCTTGCGAGAAGACGATGATGACGCTGCCGATGATCTCGTCGACCTCGCGTTCCGTCGCGCGCGCCGCGCGCTCCGCCGTCGTCGTCGGCGGATGCAACATCCAGTAGAGCGTCGCGGTGATCGCGACGAGGACGGCGCACGCGAGCAGGATGCCGATCGGGTTCGGCAGCGCGTGCGCCACGTGGATCGCGGGCGTCACGGGCGAGCCCGCCGCGCGGCCGCGTAATCGCGGAAGCGAAAGCCGCCGAGTAAGATCATCGCGAGGCCGAGCACGCACGCGGGGATCGCCTGGCCGGAGAGGCCGGCGGCGGCGAACGTGCGCACGATGACGGCGATTCCGAGGACGACGAACAGGGCGCCCGTGACGAGCCGCGCCCGCGCGTAGCCCTCGCTGCGTACGAGCCGCTTCACCGCAGGGTCTCCGCGGTCGCGGACACGCGGCGCGCGTCCATGTCCTTGACGTTGACGAGGTACTCGTCCATCATCTCGAGTTCGCCCGCTTCTTGCAGGATGTTGATCTGGGCTTTGCGCCAGTCGTGCGGCTGCGAACGGAACACCGGTAGCTTTTTCCGGCGCCGGTAGAACAGATAGCCGAGCAGACCGAAGAAGATCCAGAGTGGGCCCGCAACGCGTCCGATCTCGTGCGTGATCATCGTGAACACGAGGATCGAGACGATGCCGAAGAATCCGATCACGGCGACGACCGGAAACTCGACGCGATTGCCGCGATACGTGAACGGGATGTTGAACGGCATCTTGAAACGGCGCGGGCTCTGCGAATCGTTGAGGCGCAGCGCGATGAGCGCGATGAACACGAACGAATAACTCGCCGCGGCTCCGAACGCGTAGAGGTCGCCGAGGAACGTGATGCCGTCCTCGCCGCGGAAGAGGCGCGAGTAGACGTAGTGCACGGGCGGCGAGAGGCTCGGCAACGCGGCGAAGATCAGCTCGATGATCGCGAACCCGCAGAACGTGACGATCGAGACCGCGGGCGTGCGATATTTCTTGTGCACGCGCTGGAAGATGCTCGGCAGCAATTGCGTGCCGCTCATCGCGTAGGCGATCCGCGAGCTGCCGAACACGCCGGAGTTGCTCGAGATGAGGAGCAGGATCGCGCCGAGCACCGGTACGTAGTACGCCGCGAGGTGGCCGTAGTACGGCACGTACGACGCGAGCACCGCGACGGCGGCGCCGTTGTTGTTCTCGTTGCCGAGATACTTCCACAGCGGTTGCGCGTGGCCGTGCGCGTCGGGCGGAATCGCGTGCCACGGCTGCATGCCGAGCGCGAGGTTCGAATACGCGAGCGCGAAGATCAAGATCGTGAGGATCAGGCTGATCGACGTTCGCGGGATGACGGATGCCGGCCGCTGCGTCTCTTGCGCGGCCTGCGAGATCGATTCCAAACCCACGAACGAAATGATCGCGAGCGACACGCCGTTCATCAGGTTGAACGGCGTCGGCCACGAGAACGTCATCGTGTGGACGAGCAGCTGCGGCTGGAACGCGAAGAGAAAACCGAAGAAGAGGATCAGCGTCTCGCTCACGACGTCGAGCCCGCTGACGAACTCGTTGAACGCCGAGCTCTCGCGGACGCCGATGATGTTGAGTAACGCGAGCCCGGCGATCACCGCGAACACGACGATGAAATGCACCCACGGATGGTCGACGAAACTGAGGATCGGGACGAGCTTGCTGAGATAATCGATGCAGCTCCACGCGAAGAGCACGATGTCGATCGTGAAGTCGAGCAGCACCGCCCAGCCGGCGATGAACCCGAAGATGTCGCCGAGCCCGCGGAACACGAAATACTGGCCGCCGCCCGCGACGGGATACGCCGCGGCGAGCTCCGTGTACGCGAGCCCGATACACACGTAGACGATGCCCGCGAAGAGGAACGCGACGTTCGACGCGCCAGCCGCCGCACCGAGCACGAGCCCGAGGCCGACGAAGATGTCGGCGCCGACGTCGGAATAGCCCCATGAGAACGAGCCCCACGGCGTTACGGAGCGCCGGAGCGTCGGCTCCTGCGTGGGCTTACGAGTGATGTCGGCTGTTGCCAAAACGTGCGTTTGCGTCCCCGCCCGGCCGAGTGAAATCCTGCGGCGGCCGCTCCGCAATCATGTAAAGGCTCCGCGATGGAGACGGATTGCTCCACCCTCGATCGTCACGACGTCGAATCGGACTTTCGCCTCGGGTTCGAAATACTGGAGATAATCTTCGGCGACGGCTCGAATGCGACGCCGTTTGCGAGCGTCGACCGCGCCGAGCGCGCTGCCGTACGTGCGCGTCGCGCGAGCTTTGACCTCCACGAAGACGATCGTGTCGCCGTCGCGCGCGACGATGTCGATCTCGCCGTCGGGCGTGCGCAGATTTCGACGCTCGATGCGAAAGCCGAGCGTCGCGAGATAGTCGGCGGCGGCCGCTTCTCCGGCGCGACCGGCCGCGCTCACCCGCGTTCGGCCGCGAACGGCTCGACGTCGAACGGCAAGAGCGCATCGCGAACGCGCCAGAATTGCCGCCGGTGGTGCGCGCACGGCCCGTGCCGTTCGAGCGCGGCGATGTGCTGCGCCGTCGCATAGCCCTTGTGGTCGGCGAATCCGTACTCCGGATGCAGCCGGTCGAGCTCGACGAGCAACGCGTCGCGATGAACCTTCGCGACGATCGATGCCGCCGCGACCGTGGCGCACTTCGCATCGCCCTTGATGACGGGCAGCTGTTCGCCGGCATACGAGCGGATGCGGACGGCGTCGGTCAGCAGAAAATCGGGTGCGGCGGACAACGCGGCGAGGGCCCGCTCCATCGCGAGCACGGACGCCCAGTAGATGTTGAGGCGTTCGATCTCTTCCACCGACGCTTCGCCGATCGCCCACGCGACGGCGTGCGATCGGATCTCGAGCGCGAGCGATTCGCGCCGCTCGGCCGTCACTTTCTTGGAATCGTCGAGGCCGCGGAGCATGAGCGGTCGGTCGGTCACGACGCACGCCGCGACGACGGGACCGGCGAGCGGCCCGCGGCCGACTTCGTCCATGCCGGCGACGAGCCGGAAGCCACGCTCGCGCGCGTCGGACTCGTAGCGGTGCAACCGGACGAGGCGTCGCCGCTCTCGCTCGCGGGCCAGCCGTTTGCGTCGCGCCGCGGCCTCCGTCTTCGTGAGCGCTCCGCTCACGCCGTCGGCACCGATTCGAGCGTCATGCGTCCGAATTTCCCATCGCTCCAGTCCTTCATGTACGACCACGCGGCGTTGTGCGTATCGAGTACGGTACCGTGCCGCACGAATCCGCGCGATTGCGCGAATGTGTCCAAATCCGGAACCGCCGTGTTCGGGTCGCGTTCGACGAGCCAGCGATGGAAGCGTGCGACGACGTCTTCGGCGTCGAAGCGCGCGCGCGGCACGGCACCGACGAACGCAAGCTTCCACTGCGATTCCGGCGTGTCGATCCTCGGCACGAGGATGCCCGCCGTGTCCATGATCTCGAGCGCGTCGCCGACGCGAAACCACTGGCGCGAACGCGTCACGCCCGCACGGTCTTCCGCGCGCGCGACGTTACGCCCGGCGATCGCGTTGATCGCCGTCGATTTGCCGGCGTTCGGAATCCCGAGCACGATCGCTCGCGCGCCGCGCCGTTTCGTCGTCGATCCCAGTCGCTCGAGCGCGGACCGTAAGCGCGCGACGCCGAGCCGGTCCTTCGCGTCGATCGCGACCGCGGGCCGGCCGTGCGCCGCGAAGTACGCGAGCCACGCCGCCGTCGTCGCGGGGTCGGCGAGATGCTCGCGCGTGAGGACGAGGATGCGCGGGCGGTTCCCCGCGATCTTCGCGAGCGCCGGGTTCGTGCCGGCGAGCGGTACGCGCGCGTCCGTCACCTCGACGACGACGTCGATCGCCCGCATGTCTTCGCCGATGCGGCGCATCGCGCGCGCCATGTGCCCCGGATACCATTGGATCGTCGCTTCGTCCGCGATCGCGCGCGGCATCAGCGCAGCGCTCCCAAACGCGCGAACGGCCACACGCCCGCCATCGCGCGACCCATCAGATCGTTCGCATCGACGAAGCCCCACGAGCGCGAGTCGTCGCTCTTCGGACGGTTGTCGCCGAGCACGTAGTATGCGTTCGGCGGAACCGTCACGCTCGAAGCGCTGCGATCGTCCGGGAAACGCACGTACGGTTCGGCGAGCGGCGAACCGTTCACGCGTACGGTACCGCGCTCGATCGCGATGCGATCGCCGGGAACGCCGACGACGCGTTTGAGATAGACGCTCTGGCCCGTGCGGGCGTGATGAAATGCGACGATGTCGCCGCGCTTGGGAGCGGCGAACCGGTAGGCCACGGCATCGATGAGCACGACCTCATCGGAGTCGATGCTCGGCTCCATCGAGTACCCGCTCACCTGACCCGTTCGCAGACCCATCACCGCGAATGCGATGACGACGAGCAAGGCGACTTGCCCCACGAGACTCGCCGCCGATCTGACGCGAGCGCGGGCCGGCAAGGGAGATCTTACCGCAAGATGCCGATGCGGTTCGGAGGCCAGAACAAGAGGAACGCGTGACCGGTGAAGCCGGCATTCTTCCCTTCCTCCGGGCCCGCGGCGAACGTGCCGTGCAACTGCGCGAAACCCCAGATGTGCGAGTCTTCGGAGTTGTTGCGGTTATCGCCCATCATGAAGTAGCAGTTCGGCGGGATCGTATCGGGCGACGTCCACTGACTCTTCGGCGGAATGTTCGCCTGCGTCGGATCGAGCGCCGCGCCGTCGACGTACACGCCGTAGTTCTTGATCTCGAGTTCGTAATTCGGCTTCTCGGCGATGTACGGTTCGGTGAGCGCGACGCCGTTGCGATAGACGACGCCGTCGTGAATGCGGAACGTCTCGCCGGGGCTGCCCATCAAGCGCTTGATGAAATCGTTCGTCGTCTGGATCGGCGGCGGGAAGACGACGATGTCTTCGTCGTGCGGCTTCGAGACGCGATATTCGAATTCGTTGACGAGCAGCACGTCGTGGATCTGCAGCGTCGGCTCCATCGAGCCGGACGGAATGAAGAACGTGCGCACCACGAACGTGATGAGGAAGAGCGCGACGAGCCCGGCGACGATGAACGCGTCGAGATATTCTTTGATGACGACGAACGGCGACGGCGACGGCGCGGCGGGCGCGCCGGCGTTCCCCAGGGGCGTGATCGACTGCGTGCCGCCGGTCGCGACCGAAGCCGTCGGCCGGAGCGAGAGCACCGCGCGAATGACCGCGAGTACGCAGATGAGGCCGAAGAGTTGGAGTGGGGTCACGCTGCCTCGCGAACGTCCGTGTTAGCGGACGGCCTTTTTCTCTTTGATGCGCGCGGCCTTGCCGATCTTGTCCGAGAGATAGTAGAGCCGCGCGCGGCGCACGATGCCGCGTTTGCTCACTTCGATCTTTTCGACGCGCGGGCTGTGCACGAGGAACGATTTCTCGACGCCGACGCCGTGCGAGATGCGCCGGACCGTGATCGTCTCGCCGATCGCGCCGCCCTTGCGCACGATGACGACGCCTTCGAACATCTGCGTGCGCTCTTTGCCGCCCTCGACCACCTTCGAATAAACCTTGACGGTATCTCCAGGACGGAAATCGGGCACATCGGCCTTGAGCTGTTCTTGTTCGAGCAGATCGATGACGTTCATGGTTTCCTTAGCATCCGCATACTCCGGCGGCCACGACGGGTTACACCCGGGCCGCCAGGACAACCCCGCGATGATACCACGGCGAGCGGTCTCAAATCAACGCTCGCCGTCCGGAGGGTCGACAGGATCGCCCTGCGGCGCGACGTCGTGGGCGAGGTCGGGACGGCGCGCGATCGTCCGGTCGCGGGATTGCTCGCGGCGCCACGCGGCGATCTTCGCATGGTCGCCGGAGAGGAGCACGGGCGGGATGGGCTGGCCGCGGAAGCTGGCCGGCCGCGTGTAGGCCGGTGCGTCGAGGCGATCGTCCGTGAACGATTCGGCGAGCAGCGACTCCGCTTTGATCGCGCCCGTGACGAGCCGGACGGTCGCATCGACGAAGGCGAGGGCCGGAATCTCGCCGCCGGTCAGCACGAAGTCGCCGAGCGAGATCTCCTCGGCGCCGTACAGGTCGACGAGCCGCTCGTCGATGCCCTCGTAGTGGCCGCACACCACGACGAGCCGGTCGAGGTCGGCGAATCGCTGCGCGTCCCGCTGCCGGAACGGCCGTCCGGCCGCGGCCGTCACGACGATCGAACGGCGTTCCCCGGCCGGTGCCTCCCGGAGGATCGCGTCGAGGACGCGCGCGAGCGGCTCGATCCGCAAAACCATGCCCGGGCCGCCGCCGAAGGGCCGATCGTCGGCACGTTCGCCGTCGCCGAGGGCGTCGAGGAGATGGTGCACCTCGATGCGCACGAGGCCGCGCTCCTGCGCCCGCCCGAGGATCGACAGGCCGATCGAGGGGGCGAAGACTTCCGGGAAGAGCGTGACGACGTCGATGTGTAACACGGTGTCCCTCCGATGTTCGACGTCCGCGCCTTGTTCGCCGCGCTGCGGCCGCCCGTGCCGGTGCCCGCGACCGCCTACGGCCGCGGCGTCGCCGCGCTCGAGCGCGGGCGCTACGCGGAAGCGATCGCGGCGTTCACCGACGCGTTGCATGCGGCAGCGTCGGCCGGCGAAGCGGCGACGGCACACAACAAGATCGGTGTCGCGCACGTCGCGACCGGCCGCCGCGAGGAGGCGCTCGATGCCTTCTGTGCGGCACTGGTCGCCGACGAACGGTGCGCGCCCGCGCTCGTCAACCTCGGCAATCTGCTGCTGGAGAACGGCGACGTGCTCGACGCCGTCGACTACTACGAGGCGGCCATCCGGATCGACGAGCGGCTCGCGAGCGCGCACCGGCATCTCGGTATCGCGCTGCGGCGTCTCGGGCGCCGTCCGGACGCGGTCAGGGCCTTGAAAACCGCGGCCCGGCTCGAGTCCCGACGCTCTGCGTCGTGATGTCGTCGAGATACTCGAAGAGTTGCGGCAGCGAGATCTTCTCGAGCTCGCACTTCTCGGCGATGCCGTCGCTCTCGTCGCCCTCGTCGCGAAGATAACATCGCGATTCCACGTCGCCCGGCGAGTCGCTGAGGAACGAAATCGCGAAGCCCTTGCCCATCGTCTCGTCGTAAATCCGGAGCGCGGACGGGTTGAGGACTTCGATGCTGTGCGTGGGATTGTGCGCGTCGAAAATCGTAATGGTCAGATAGTCGCGATTGACGACTTCGATCGATCCGACGACGAACGTATTTTTGGTCGAGAAGAACTCATGACCGCGCTTGTTCCGCGAGGACACTTCGTAGAAGACACGGTGCCGCACGAAACGGCCCAAGATCTTGCGCAACGTCGAGATCGAGGCCAGCGTTTCGGTCCGGTTACCGCGCGTGTAGATGATCTTCAAGCGCTCGCTGCCAGTCCTTCTGCTTGTACTCCGATTGGCCGGCCGGCGAACCGGGTGGTCGGACGCGCTTCGTTGGACGACCGGGAAAAGGAGTCCTTTGCTCTCACCAGCTGACATGTTGATCATCGGCGCCGTCGCCCTGATCGCGTTCGGGCCCGATCAGCTTCCGAAGGTGGCCCGCAAGGCCGGTCAGGCGATGCGTGACGTGCAAAACACGTCACAATCGTTCATCCGGGAGATGGAACGCGCGGCCGACGAACAGGAGCACCGCGCCGCGTGGACGCCGCCCGTCGCACCGCCGCCGGTCGTGCCGCACGCCGACGTCGTTCCGGACGTGCCGGAGCCGCATTCGGTCTCGGCAGCCGAGGCGCACGACGTGGATCCGGTGCCGCCGCGCGTGCAGCCGCTGCCTCCGGTGTAGCCGAGCGCGGCTAGATGTTGAAGCGGCCGCGCAATTCGTTGACGCGCGTCTCGACGAGCTGCCGGACTTGCGCGTGGAGCCGATCCTTCTGATCGTCGGGCAGACGCGAATACACGAGGTACCCGGCGGCCGACACGATGCCGCCGACGACGCCCGCGAGGAGCGTCCGGCCGGCGTCGTTCGAAGGCGATGACGCGTACGGATCCGAGCCCGTGCCCGCCGTGGCATTGTCTGAAATGGGCTTGAAGATGTCGGTCATGGTCGCTGTCCCTTCGCTATCGCCGCGGTGTTTACTCGTCGCTTTCGTGGACGATTCGAGCCGAGCCGGGGTACTGCGCGGCGATCGCTTCGACCGTGCGCGCCGCCGTCATGACGATCGCGCGAACGGCCGGATCGTCGCGCACGTGTTCCGGCCACGTCAGGCGCAACGCGCCGTCGTGCTTCTCGCCGACGACCGGCACGGACGCCACTTCGGTCAGCCCGAGCCACGCCGATTGAAGCGCGGTCGAGATCGCGGCGCAGACGACGTCGCTCCCGTGATCGGCCCAACCGGCATGTCCGCTCGCGAAAAAAGAAGACAGCCGATCACGGCTGTCCGTACGAATGCGGATCTCGACCACCGGTCTTAGGCCGGCAGTTCGATCTTGTCGATCCGGACCTCGGCAAAACGCTGGCGATGGCCGACGAGTTTGCGGACGCGCTTCTTCGGCTTGTACTTGAAGACGAGGATCTTCTTGTCTTTGGCCTGGCGGAGGACCGTGCCCCGGACCGTCGCCCCGGCGACGATGGGGTGGCCGACGGTGACGTTGGTTCCGCCGGAACTGGCGAGCACGACACGATCGAACGCGATCGACGCTCCGACCTCTTGGTCGATGGCGTCGCAGCGGATCGTATCGCCCTCACTGACGCGGAACTGCTTGCCGTCCGCTTCGATGATCGCGTACATAACTGCGGTAGTCTATCAGAGCACCGCTCCGGTGTCAATTTGCCCCCGTCACGCTCGCGCGGACGCGGCTCAGGCCGCCGCGACCGATTCGGCGGGGCCGTCCTCGAGTTTGAGCGTGAGACATTTCGCGGAGCCGCCGGCCTTGTGGAAGTCCGACAGGTCGGTCGCGAAGATGCGATAGCCGGCGGCGTGGAGCCGATCGCGCAGCCGCGGGGACGCCGAGTGCAAGACGATCGCGTCGCCGATCTCGACCGCGTTGCACGCGAAGTCGAGCGCGTCGGTCGCAGAGACCTCGATCAGGTATTCGGGTTCGATCGCCCGGCGCAGCAACGTCTGCGCGTGCGGCGAGAACGCGTCCATGAACGCGAGCACGTGGCCGCTCGCGAGCGGGCAGAGACAGGTGTCGAGGTGATAGAAGCGCTCGTCGACGAGGAGGAGCGAGAGCGTGCGTACGCCGAGCGTTTCCGCGATCTGCGTCGCGGCGGTACGCTCGCTGCGCCAGCCGTGGCCGACGTACAGGAGCGGTCGCACGCGATCGAAGAGCGCGTCGCCGGCACCCTCGAAAAACGTCTGCTGCAGGAACGACGTCGCGAAGCCGTACTGCGCGAGGAAGCTGCGATACGTTCGTTGTTCGCGGCGCCGTTCGGGATGGCGGAACGAACTCATGATCGCGAGTTTGCCGCTGATCAGCGCGGCGTTCGCGGTAAAGACGAGATCGGGAACGCCGGGCTTCGGCTCCATCTTTTCGATGCGCACGTCGCCCGCGCACTCGAGCGTTTCGACGAGCCGATCCCACTGCCGCGCCGCATCCGGCGTGCCGGTTCCCACGTGCCGCGTCATCCACGGATTGATATCGTACGTGACGGAATAATTCGTCGGCGGACACATCAACAGTCGTGTCATGATGTCCATACTATCGCATGCCGGGGCGAGGAGCGCATCCACCACCTGTGACACGGTGAGGGCGCCGCGTTCGCCTAGCGTAAGAACGGGCGGCTCCGGAGAGCCGCCCGTTTGGTAACGTATCGAACGGTGCGGTGTTGGACTTTAGAACAAGTTCCAGAGGTACTGATTGTACACTTCGTGATGATATTGCACTTCTTGTGACTTCACGAACGTGCCGAGCAGGCGCGGACAGCGGTCCGCGCTGCCCTGCTTGAGGTCCGCGTAACGCGCCTTGACCTCGTCGCCGAGGAGCGTCGTGACCCACGACGATTTGCGAAAGTTCTCGATCGCGTCGTAGATGTTGTCGGGCAGGTAACGCGAGGCCTGACGCAGGTTTTCGGTCTGCGCGATCGGGCCTTCGAGACCGGTCTTGAACACCGAGAGCATCACCATGTACGGATTCGCGTCGGGCGCGACCGAACGCACTTCGACGCGAGCGCTGCGTTCGTTTCCGAACGGTACGCGAATCATCGAACCGCGATCGATCGCCGATGCCTTGATCTGATTCGGCGCTTCGAAGTGCGGATCGAGACGGCGATACGAGTTGACGCTCGCGTTGAACATGAGGCAGAGATCGTCGCCCGCGGTGAGGATGCGATCGATGAAATCCCAACCGAACTTGCTGAGCCGCTCCTCGCCCTGCGCGTCCCAGAAGATGTTCTTGCCGTCCTTCGTCACCGATACGTTCGTGTGCATGCCGTTGCCGTTCACGCTCACGACGGGTTTCGGAAGGAAGCTCGCCGTCATCCCGAGCCGATTCGCGACTTGCCGGCAGATCAGTTTGTAGATCTGAATCGTATCCGCCGCGGCGACGACTTCACCGTAGCTGTAGTTGATCTCGAATTGCGACGGCGCGACCTCGGGATGGTCTTTCTCGTTTTCGAATCCCATCGCGCGCTGCACTTCGGCGACCGTGTCGATGAACGTGCGCAACGGATCGCCCGGCAGCGAATGATAGTAGCCGCCCGTGTTGACGTAATCGAATTTCTGCGTCTCGTGGAAATATTGCTCCGCATCGACGCCCGCGAACACGAAGCCCTCGATTTCGTTGGCGGCGTTGAGCGTGTAGCCGTTCGTTTCGTAATGATGGTTCGAGAGCGTCTTGAGGCTTCCGCGGATGTCCGCCATGTACGGCGAACCGTCGCGCCCGAGCACGTCGCCGAAGACGAGCACTTTACCCGCGCCGAAGATGTCGCCCGGCGCGTAATAGAACGAGTTCCAATCGAGCGCAAGCCGGAGGTCGCTCTCTTTTTGCTGGCTGAATCCGCGAATCGACGATCCGTCGAACGTCAGGTTGTCGTGCGACTTGACCAAGAACTTCTTGTCGTAGTCCAGCATGTGCAGCCGGCCTTCGAGATCGCTGAAGAGCACCGTCACGGCTTTGATGCGCTTCTCGTCGCTGAGATACTTGAGACGTTGCTCTTGGATCTTGTCCGTCGCGACGCGATTCTTGCGCTGCTCTTTGGCGGCGAGATTCAATTCTTCGAGCTCGCCATACGGCAGCATCAGAAAATCGCGAAGATCGTTACCCATGTCTCTCCTCTGAAAACGGGGCGGCGAAGCCCCCCGTTCACCCCCGAGCCCGCACTCGCGGGCTCATCGGCGAACCTTTGTGATGTACGCTCGATGCTTGCAAAAGACGGGGCGGCGAAGCCCCCCGTTCACCCCCGAGCCCGCACTCGCGGGCTCATCGGCGAACCTTCCCCCGTCATCGCCGAGCCCGCACTCGCGGGCTCATCGACGAACGTGTGTAGTGATTGTCCCAGCATCGTTTTGAAGCGCGCTGCGGAAAACCCGCCGACGGTGGTTCGAGGGCTATCGACTTGAGGCCAAAGGGTTGCCGAGGGTGGCTGCTAGGAACGCGCGGGTCGCCGGTGTCGCGATCGACGCGCCGAGACCGTTTTCGATCGCGTCGAATGCGTGGTCGCTCCATGGGAGTTCGATCGCCACGACGCGGTCGCCGTGCGCGCGGAGCGCGTCGCGCATCGTCCGTTGGAACGCGATCCGCACGAGCTGGTCGCGCCGGCCACATATGAAGAACGTCGGCGGTAAACCCGGGCGCACGAACGTGAGCGGTGACGCTCGGCGGTACGCGGCGGGCAGACCGTTCGGCGTGCCGCCGAGGTAGGTCACGAGGATGCGCCGGACGTTCGCGGGGTCCGGCGCCGGCGGGTCGTCGTAACCGGCGACGAGGTCGACCGGCGCGTAGTACGCGACCACCGCGCGGATCGCGAGCGGCCCCGGTTCGTACCCGGTGAGCAAGGCGAGTTCGGCGCCGGCGCTGCGTCCGAAGAGTGCGACGCGCTTCGGATCCACGTTCCATGCGGCGGCGTGCTTCGAGATCGTCGCGAGCGCGTCTTCGACGTCGTGCAATTCGACCGGAAAGCGATGCGCCGGCGCGTGACGGTAGTCGATGCCGACGACCGTGTAGCCGAGGCGTGCGTACGCGACGTCGATCGATGCCATCTGCGCGCGCGTTCCGAAGATCCACGCGCCGCCGTAGATCGTGACGATCGCCGGTCGCGCGCCCGAGCCGCGCGTGCGATAGACGTCGAGTCCGAGGCGCGTGCCGTCGCGCGTCACGACCGGCCGATCGCGCAGCACGTCGATCGTCGACGCGGCTCGTTCGACGGGCGCGTCGCGCGGTTCGCCGATCTGCGCGTCGGATTCGGCGCGCGCCGCGGCACGCGCGCTCGGATATTCGACGAGCGGAACGAGAACGCACGCGAGTGCGACGATCGCACACGCGACGGCGATCGTCCGCGCACGGCCGAGCGCGAGCGCGTAGACGACGAGCGTGACGACGACGCAGACGGCGGCGCACCACGGCGCGAGTTCCGGTACGATCACGGCGAGCGCGAGCAGTGCGAGCGTCGGCGGCGGAACGACCGTCCACATCGCGATCGCGAGCGTCAGCGCGCCGAGCGCCACCGCGACGGCGTTCTTTAGGGTGCGGATGCGTCCGGTTCCGCGACGCGCACGACCACCTTGCCGAGGTTCGTGCCGTCGAAGAGCATGTTGAGCGCGTCGACGGAGCGTTCGAGACCGTCGACGATCGTCTCGCGATACCGGATCTTGCCCGCCGCGACCCAGCCGGCGAGTGCGGCGACCGCTTCGAGCCACCGGCCGCGGTAGTCGCTGATGATGAAGCCTTCGGCGCGCGCTCGCTTCATCAGCAGCGGCGTGAAGTTTCCGTCGGCGCGCGTTCCGGAGTTGTAATTCGCGATGAACCCGCAGAGGACGACGCGTGCGCGCAGCGCGAGCCGCTCGAACGCGGCGTCCATGATCTCGCCGCCGACGTTCTCGAAATAGACGTCGATGCCGTTCGGCGTCGCCTCGGCGAGCGCGTCGCGCCATCCGTGCGCTTTGTAATCGATCGCGGCGTGGAAACCGAGTTCGCGGAGCCACGCGCACTTCTCCGGACCGCCCGCGATGCCGACGGTTCTGCAACCGTGCAGGAGCGCGATCTGACCGACGATCGATCCGACGGCGCCCGCCGCCGCCGAAATGACGACGGTATCGCCCGACTTCGGTTTGCCGATGTCGAGCAAGCCGAAATACGCCGTGACGCCGGTCAGCCCGCACACGCCGAGCATCGCGGAGAGCGGCACCGGCAACGTCGCGGGAAGCACGTTCGGCGACGACGGCCCGGAGTCCGACACGAGCGCGTAGTCTTGCCACCCGAGCAGGCCGCTGACGTACGCGCCGGCCGGATAGCGCACGGACCGCGAGTCGGTCACGATGCCGATCGCGGCGCCGCGCATCACGTCGCCGATCGCGACCGGCGGCATGTATTGGTCGACGTCGGTCATCCAGATGCGATTCGTCGGATCGATGCTGAGAAAGAGAACGCGCACGACGGCCTCGCCGTCGTTCGGCTGCGGGATGGTTTCGCGCGCGAACGTGAAGTCGTCGAGCGTCACGCGTCCCTCGGGGCGCCTTCGCAGCAACAGTCGCCGGTTGACGGGGCCGGTCATGAAGGCGTGCTTCCTTTCGAGATCATAGTGAGGACGCGATGGGTGTCTTCGGTTTCGGGCGCGCGAAGGCCGCGGTTCCGGCTGCGGAGTGGTTCACGAAGACGTACGGCTCGCGCCTCGGAAAGCGCGCCGTCACGTTTCGCGAGGCGATCGCCCGCGTCGCGAGCGGCGATTCCACGCGGCGCACGATCGTCGAGACCGGCTGCGTTCGCGAGCGGAACGATTACTCCGCGGGCTACTCGACCGTCATCTTCGCGGACTTCATCCGGCGCTACGGCGGCCACGTGTCGACGGTCGATCTGAGCGCCCGCAACATGGCGCTGTGCCGGCGCGTGACGAAGCGCTGGGCGGACCTCATCTCGTACGAGGTCGGCGACTCGATCGCGTATCTCGCGGCGTGGCCCGGCCCGGCGATCGACCTGCTCTACTTGGATAGCTGGGATTATCCGGTCGTCGCGGACGACGGGTCGCAGGCCGCGTCGCAAGCCCATTGCCTCGGCGAACTCGAGGCGGCGCTGCCGTGGCTGCATCCCCGTAGCGTCGTGCTCATCGACGACGGCGCGCTGCCCGGCGGCGGGAAGCCGCTCCTCGCGAAGCGGCGCCTGACCGAGCTCGGGTGGCAGTGCATCATGGACGCGTATCAGACGCTGTGGACTCCTGCAGGGGCGAACGGGCTGGACTTGCCCGGGCGAATGCGCTAAACTCTCTCTTCGTGACCCTGGGATCGACGATCCCGAAATCCGGCCTTCGTGCCGGTTGTGATGCTCGCATCACGTGTTGTAGGGTTGCCGGCGTCGCTGCGTCGCGCAACCGTTTCCACCTACATCGAGAAGGGTGCCGTCCGCGGCGCCCTTTTGAAAGAGAGACCAATGGCCAGCAGCACGTCCAAAAAACGCAATACCGCGAAAAAAGAACGACGCCCGAAGCGCAAGATCTGCAACTTCTGCGCGGACAAGATCACCGAGATCAACTACAAAGACGTGACGCGGCTCCGCAAGTACATCTCGGAGCGCGGCAAGATTTTACCCCGCCGCATCAGCGGCAGCTGCGCGAAGCACCAGCGCCTCCTGACGGTCGCCGTCAAACGCGCGCGCGTCATCGCCTTCCTCCCCTTCGTCTCCGAGTAATACAGCGTGAAGATCATTTTGATGAGCGACGTCAAGCCGCTCGGCACGACCGGCACCGTCGTCGAAGTCGCGGACGGCTACGCGCGTAACTATCTGCTTCCCCGCGGCCTCGCGGCGGAAGCGTCGAAGGGTTCGCTCGCGCTGCTCGAGCAGCAGCGCCGCGCGAAAGCGCGCCGCGATGCGGAAGCGGTCGCGAACGCGGAAGCGCTCGGCAAGCAACTCGAAGGTCTCGCGCTCACCGTTCCGGTGAAGGCCGGCGGCAACGGCCGCCTCTTCGGCGCGGTCACGAACGGCAACGTCGCCGATGCGATCCACGCCGCCGTCGGCGTCGAGATCGATCGCCACAAGATCGACGTTCCTGAGAACATCAAGTCTCTCGGCAGCTATCCGGTCGAGATCCGCCTCGCGAAGAACATCGTCGCCAAGACCACGGTCAAAGTCGTAGCCGCGACGAATTAGAGGGCATGGCGCAAGGGGCGGACCAGGCCTACGTAGCCCGCTTCCGTCGCAAGTACGGCGGCGACGACGGCGTGCGCCGTTACGTCGGCGCGCTGTACGAGGTGCTCGCCACGACGATCGGCTCCGACAAAATGGTCTTGCGCGCGGGTAAACTCAACGCGCTCAAGATGATGCGCTCGAATCTGATTCCGGAACGCATCCTCGCGTTGCAACGGCTCGTGTTCGAGGATCCGACGCTCGATCGTCTCCCGCAGCCGGGCAAATACCTCGACGCGATCGCCGAGATCGAAGACGGCCTCGCGAACCTCGTCGCGCAGCGCACCGTCGAAGAGAAGATCGAGTCGAAGGTCAACCTTAAGATGGCCGAGCGTCATCAGGAATACCTCAAGGATCTCAAGCTCGAAGCGATTCGCGAGGACGGTGGGCCTGAGACGCCCGCGACGCAGAAGAAGCTCGAGGAACTCGTCGCGCTCGACGGCCGCAAGCTCTCCGCATCCGCGCTGCAGTTGCTGCGGCCGGCGTCGCTCGGCGACGTCGTCGGGCAGAAGTCGGCGATCGGCTCGCTGCTCGCGAAGATCTCGTCGCCGTTTCCGCAGCACGTCATCCTGTACGGGCCGCCCGGCGTCGGAAAGACGACGGTCGCGCGCCTCGCGCTCGAGGTCGCGAAGACGCGCGGTTACACGCCGTTCGCGGCCGACGCGCCGTTCGTCGAAGCGAGCGGTGCGACGCTGCGTTGGGATCCGCGCGAGACGACGAATCCGTTGCTCGGGAGCGTGCACGATCCGATCTATCAGGGCAGCCGCCGCGAGTTCGCCGAGGGCGGCATTCCCGAACCGAAGCTCGGCCTCGTCACGAAAGCGCACGGCGGGGTCCTGTTCATCGACGAGCTCGGCGAGATGGATGCCGTGCTGCAGACGAAGCTGCTCAAGGTGCTCGAGGACAAGCGTTTCACGTTCGAATCTTCGTATTACGACCCGACGGATCCGAGCGTTCCGGCGTACGTGAAGAAACTCTTCGACGACGGCGCGCCCGCGGATTTCATCTTGATCGGGGCGACGACGCGCGATCCGAGCGAAATCGATCCGGCGATCCGCTCGCGGTGCGCGGAAGTCTTCTTCGAACCGCTGACGGAGTCGCAGATTCGCGAGATCGTGCTCGGTGCGGCGAAACGCCTCGGCGTCAAACTCGCCCGTCGCGTGCCCGACCTGATCGCGTCGTACACGATCGAGGGGCGGAAAGCCGTTCAGATCGTCGCCGACGCGCACGGTCACGCGCTCTTCCGCGAGCGCGCGGGTACCGTGAAAGCCGGCACATCGCAGAAGCCGATTACGATCGTCGAAGACGACGTCACGACGGTCGTGCAAACCGGGCGTCTCGTCCCGCACACGCCGGTTCGCGCGCGGCGCGGACGCGAGATCGGGAAAACGTACGGGCTGGCCGTCGCGCACCACGTCGGCAGCATCATCGAGGTCGAAGCGGTCGCGTTCCCCGCGCACGAAGCGCGCAAAGGATCCGTGCGCTTCAACGATACGGCGGGATCGATGGCCAAGGACAGCGTGTTCAACGCGACGTCGGTGATCCGCGCGGTCGCGAGCGTCGATCCGCAAGATTTCGACTTGCACGTCAACGTCGTCGGCGGCGGTAACATCGACGGCCCGTCGGCCGGCCTCGCGGTCTTCCTCGCGCTCTATTCCGCGCTCACGCGCACGCCGTTGCCGCGCGACGTCTCGTTGACGGGCGAGCTGTCGATCGCGGGCAAGGTGCGTCCCGTCGGCGGCATCGTGGAGAAGTTGTACGCCGCCCGCCAAGCCGGGATGCGGCTCGTTCTCGTTCCGCTCGAAAACGCGCGCGACGTCGACCGCAGCATCGGCGGGATCGAGATCGTCACCGTGTCGACCGTACACGACGCGCTCGAAGCCCTCGGTATCGCGCCGCTCGCTCCGCCGATGCCGTTACGGCGCGTTCGCGCGGCGAGCGCGCGCCGATGACGTCGCTCGCGCACGCGGCCGTCGACCGTATCCCGCCGAGCAATCTCGAGGCGGAGATGGCGGTCATCGGATCGATCCTCGTCGATCGCGAGATGATGGCGGCCGTCAGCGAGATCGTCACGCCGCCCGATTTCTACGCGCACGTCCACGAGACGATCTTCCTCGCGCTCGTGCAGTTGTACGAAAGCGGCAAACCGCTCGACAAGATCACGCTCGCCGAAGAATTGCGCGCTCGATCGATGCTCGACAACGTGGGCGGCCTGCCGTATCTCACGTCGCTGATGGATACGGTGCCGACCGCGGCGTCGGCCGAATACTACGCGCAGATCGTGCGCGAGAAATCGGCGCTCCGCGGCCTCATCCACGCGGGAACGCAGATTACGCGCATCGGCTTCGAGGGCGAAGAGGACGTCGAGGGCGCGATCGATCGCAGCGAACAGGTCGTGTACGAGGTCGGACGCCGGCAGATGCACGGCGACTTCTCGCCGATTCGCAAGCTGCTCAAGGGCACGTTCGAGCAGATCGACCGCATGTACCACAGCCGCGGCGATCGCACCGGGCTCACGTCGGGTTTCCGCGACATCGACGAGTACACGACGGGCTTCCAACCGGGCAACTTCATCATCTTGGCCGCACGCCCGGCGATGGGCAAGACGTCGATGGCGCTCACGATGGCCGCCGCCGCAGCGAAAGAAGAACAGAAGCCGATCGCGATCTTTTCGCTCGAGATGACGAACGAAGAACTCGTCACGCGTCTGCTGTGCGGCGAGGCGCGCATCAACTCGCTCAACCTGCGCCGCGGCAACATCAAGGACTCGGAGTGGGAGAAGATCTCGAGCGGCATGAGCGTGCTCTCCGAGATGCCGATCTACATCGACGACTCGGGCACCGTGACGGTCTCCGAAATTCGCAGCCGCTGCCGCCGGCTGAAATCGGGTGACGGTCTCGCCGCCGTGTTCATCGATTATCTCCAGCTCGTGCGCCCGTCGGGGACGTCGCGTTCGCAGAACCGCAACGACGAACTCTCGGAGATCTGCCGCACGCTCAAAGCGACGGCGAAGGATCTGCAGATCCCGATCATCGCGCTCGCGCAGCTCAACCGCGGCGTGGAATCGCGGAACGAAAAGCGCCCGATGTTGTCGGATTTGCGGGATTCGGGCGCCATCGAGCAAGAAGCCGACATGGTCACGTTTCTGTATCGCGATTCGGTGTACAATCCGGAGAGCGCGCCCGAGCCGGACGTTACGGAATTCATCATCGCGAAGAGCCGCCACGGGCCGACGGGAACCGTCAAAGTGCGGTTCCTCAAAGAGCATACGCTCTTCGTGCCGTACGGCGATTCGGGACACTACGCGCAGCCCTGATCCTTCCGGAGTTGGGTAAGAGCGTCGCATGGCGACGAAGAGCAGCACGAAGCCCAAGACGAAACCGACGACCGAGAAGTGGTCGGCGAAAGTGACCGCGACGAGCGATGCGATGGACGTGGCCGCTGGAACCTTCAAGCAGCGCAGCGCGAAGAAGATCGCCGAAGCCGTCGAGCACGATGCCGAGAAATCGACGCGCAAGAAAGCCGACAGCTACCGGTCCGCGATGTCGGCGTTGACGTTCTACATCAATCGCGCCGGGTCGAATCTCTCGCCCGCTCGGCGTAAGGTCCTCGAGCAGGCCAAGGACGTGCTTCGCGCCGAGTTCGGCCCCGATTCCGCGAAGCCGGCAGCGAAGAACACGACGCGTAAGGCGAGCGGCGCGAAGAAGACGAGTAAGAAGAAGGCGACGCTACGGAAGATCGGTTCGCGGAAGAAGGTTGGGAAAGGACGCGGCTGACGGACGCGCGCGAAGTAACACGAGCGCCGCGAGCGCGAACGGAAGGGCTCCGAGCAGCCCGATCGGCGCGTTCAGGACGCCTTCCATCGGTGCGAGCAACACCGTAACGACGGACGCCTGGGCGTTGAGCGCGCCGTGAGCGAGCGTCGACGGCCAGATGCTGTTCGAGCGTAGGCGAAGCGCGGCGAAGAATGCGCTCATCGCGATACAGAAGATCGTCGTCAGGCCGAGGCCGAGCCAGCGGTGCGTCGGATAGTTGAGACCGTCGAGAAGAATCAACGGCGCGTGCCAGACGCCCCACACGATGCCCACGGAGACGATCGCCGGCCACGTGCCGATGCGATCGTACAAGCGCGGAAGCAAATAGCCGCGCCAACCGAACTCTTCGCCGAACGCGAAGATGCCGTTGACGAACGGCGCGATGACGAGCACGGCGGCTCCGATCAGCACGAGTGCCGACAGGTTCGTGCTTCCGGTCGTCAGCGACGTCGGAGCATCTTTGATGCCGCTTTGACGCGCGAGTGCGAGCATGTTCCCGATCGGATCGACGTGTTGCACGTGTGCGGCGAGCGCCAAGGCCGCGCCGACCGCGAGACAGAGCGGCACGACGACGAGTGCGAGGATGGAAGACGGCCGGCCGCCGGTGCGCCAATGCGTTCCGAGCCCGGCATCGGCGAAGCCTTCGTGCATCAGCGGTCCGCGCACGAGCCATGCTGCGAGCGCGGGGCCGTACATGCCGAGCACCGCGCGAACGACGTACGGCACGCCGAACGGGCGCAGACCGATCTCGACGGTCCAACTCGCCGCGAACGCGATCGCGACGAACGCGAAAACTCCCGTCCAGCCGGTGCGCCCGTGCCGCGGTGCTAGGTCCGTATCGCCTCGAGTTCGATCGTGATCGCGATATCGTTGCCGACGATCGCGGGCGGATAGCCGGGTCCGAGGCCCCACACGGTGCGGTCGACCGTGCCCGTCGCGGTGTAGCCGACGTGTGTGCGTCCGCGCCCGTCCGTCACCGCGCCCGCGTACTTCGCGAGCAACGTCACCGGATGCGTCGCCCCGTGGAACGTCAACGTGCCCGCGATCGTCATCGCGTTCTTGTCGCCCGTGATCTTCGTGCTCGCGAATGCCATCGTCGGATAGTGCGCGACGTCGAACCAATGATCGGAACGAAGATCGGCATCGCGGTCCGCCTCCTTCGTGTCGATGGTCGAGAGGTCGAGGTCCGCTTTCGCGGACGTGAGCGTGTCGGCCGGACCGATCGCGATCGTCGCACTCTTCACGGCGATCGTTCCGCTCACCGTCGTCAGCGTCAGATGCTTCGTACTGAAATTCGCGCTCGTGTGCGCGGGATCGACCGTCACGTCGGCGCGGACGACCGTCGGCATCACGAGCGCGGATACGGCGGCCGCCATCGCGCTGTAGAAAATACGGCGAAAGAGGGTGGACGAGTGATGCACGCGAGGTGACTCCGTTCGGCGAGACGCGAGGCGTCCCGAAAGGGCCGCCCGTGACGGAAACGTTTCGAGGGTCCGCGATGTTTCGCGCTCGCGCGCTTCTAACGCGTTCTCAGCCATGTCCCATCCGCCGTCGTCGTTGCGGTCGCGTAGTCGCGAGCGAGCAACGCCGCGATGGCGGGCGCGTCGCGCGCGAGCAAGCCGTCCGCGTACGCACCGAGCACGAATACCGCGGCAGGGCGAGTCGAACGCAGTTCGCCGTTCAGGCGATCCCACATCGGCGGCGTGTACAACTGGAGCGCCCATCCGTTCATCGCGACGGCTTGCCCGCGCTCGCCGAGCACGTAGATCAGCGGGTTGCCGAACACGTACACGTCGCTACGATGGTTCGTTGCTCGAAGGAACGCCGCGTCCCGCGCCGCTTGCGCGTACTCGGGGCTCGACACCGCGCGATACCGCTCGAGCCGTTCGGCGGATGCGTAGGGTCGCTCGCGAGCCACGCGTATCGCGTCGTCGATCGCGCCCTGCGGAAGCGGGACGGCAACGTACGCGGCGACGCCGCACAAGCCGAGCCACGCGAGGCCGGCGAAGCCGCTCGACCGGACGCGACGCGCGACCGCTGCGAGCGCGCACGTCGCGAGCACGCCGAGCGGCGGCAGCAACAACAGGAAATGATATTGCCACCAGGAGTCGCTCTGTACGACGATCGTGATCGCGGCGACGAGGAGCCAGACGAGCGACACGATGCGCCACGTCCGCGTTCCGGCGTCATGGACGAAGATGCCGACGAGCGCGAGAAAGACGATCCCGCGAAAATAGAGGACGAATCGCAGCGCGCTGTCGGCGAGCCGCGCGATCGGCGCATGCGTGGGCGACGCGACGAGTTCGAACGGAAGGATGAAAAACGTTTGCACGACGCCACGGGCGACTCCGAAATAGAGCGCATACGCGGCGAACGCCGCGATCGGCACGCACGCACCGACGCACCAAGCGGCGACGAACGCGCCGGCGCTTCGAGTATTGAGGTTACGACGATAGATCGCGAGCGCCGCCAGCGTGACCGCGACGGCGATCCCGACGAACAGCAGCTTGAAGAGGATCGCAATCCCCGCCGCGATGCCGGACGAAAAGGCGAGGGAGCGCCGATGCCGGTCGCTTCCGAGGGCGGCGATGGCGCACCAGGCCGTGCAGAAGAGCGGCAGACCAACGAGTTCCTCGACCTGCAGCAGATGCCACGGCGAGCTACCCGCGAAGTATGCGCCGACGACGGCGATCGGACCGAACGCGGCCCAACGCGCGTCGTCGAGCGCGTCGCGCAATGCGAAGACGATCGCGATCGAGAACGCGAGTTGCCACACGACGTCCGCAACGTGCGAACCGATCTGTGTGAAACCGAAGAGCGAGCCGCCCGCGAGGAAGAACGCGAAGATCGCGGGCTGCTTGATGTCCCAAAAATCGCGATACAGAACGGCGCCCGCGTGCAGCTTCTCAGCCGCGACGAGAAAGAGCGCCTGATCGCCCGAGAACGGTTCGAAGACGCGCGCGCAGCCGAGGAGCGTGACGAACGCGATACTCGCGATCGCCGCTCGTGCGACGTTACCCGACCGTTGCGGAGGCGAGCTCGTGCATCTCCGGATCGCCGATGCCGTGCTGCAAGTACGAGCGCGAGAGATGCACGTATTCCGGGCCGGCTGCCTCGACCCACCACACCGCTCCGCCTTCGAGCTTCTTCTTGACGACGGCCGGCGCTCCGGCAGCGACCGTTTCGGGCGGGATCTTCGCACCGGCTGCGACGACGCTTCCGGCGCCGATCAAGGAACGCGATCCGACCGTCGCGCCGTTGAGCACCGTCGCGTTGGTGCCGATCAGCGCGCCGCGCTCGATCGTACAATCCTCGAGCACCGCGCAGTGCCCGATCGTCACGTCTTCGCCGATGATGGTTCGATTGTTCTCCGACACGTGGAGGACGGCGTTATCCTGAACGTTCGCGCGCGCGCCGATGCGGATCGGACCGTTGTCGCCGCGGACGACCGTTCCGAACCAAATGCTCGCCTCGGCGCCGACCTCGACGTCACCGATGAGGACCGCCGTGGGAGCCACGAAAGCCGTCGGGTGCACGGTCGGCGTCTTGCCATTGTATTCGATGATCATGCGCGCTCCTCGGCGAAGTGTCGGACGGTGGCCATTCTAAACGGCGCGGACGGTCCCTCGTGAGCGGGCACCGCCACCAGACCCCGCTACGCGGGACGAAGGCGATTCCGCGGCCGCCCGCCGAGCGAGGCGACTACACCGCCGTCAATTATCGCTATGCCGGCGAGACGGGTCACATCCACGAGGTCGTCACGATCGCCGGGAAGCAGCTGGCGAAGGTCGGTTTCGACGACCGCAAGATCGTCTACTATCTTCTCGAAGATCTCGAGCTCGACGCAGCGGCGCCACGCGGCACGTTCCACGATAAGGCGCCCTAACCGCGGCAACGCGAAAGAGGACGAACGTATGGCAGAAGTCTCGACCGAGGAACGCGCGGCGTTTCACGAGATGACCTCCGGCACCGCGACGGACTGGCAGCGCATCGGCGCGTCGTTCGCACCGTTCGCGAAGGCGCTGCCCGACCGGATGCTCGAGCATCTGCGCGCGCTCGGCGGCGATTACGGCGGCTACGCCATCGATCGCTTCCATCACTCGCTGCAGACGGCGACGCGCGCGCACCGCGACGGTCGCGACGAAGAATACGTGGTCTGCGCGCTCCTGCACGATATCGGCGATCTGCTCGGACCGTACAACCACGCGGACATCGCGGCCTCGATGCTCAAGCCGTTCATCAGCGAGAAGAACCACTGGATGCTCGAGCATCACGGCATCTTCCAAGGCTACTATTTCTTCCACTATCTCGGGCTCGACCGGAACATGCGCGACCGGTTCCGAGATCACGAGTGGTACGCCTACACGCTCGAGTTTTGCGACAAGTACGATCAGAACTCGTTCGATCCGGAGTACGACACGCTGCCGCTCGAGACGTTCGAACCGATGGTCCGCCGCGTGCTCGCGACGCCGAAGCGGTCGATCTACCTCGCAGAAGCCTGACGCCGTCTCGTCGCGCGCCGCCGGAAAGGCGGCGCGTCGTACGGCGCCGCGATCGTCGCACGCCGTGTGGGAGGCGCCCGAACATCGGCCGGATCCCGTCGCGCTCCTCGAACGTGACGACGAAGGCCGGCTGCCGGAGCTCTTGCCGATCCGGTACGACCGGATGCTGCAATCGCCGTTCGCGTTTTATCGCGGCGCGGCGTCGATCATGGCGAGCGATCTGCAGTCGACGCCGGCGTCCGGCATCGCGACGCAGATCTGCGGCGACGCGCATCTCCTGAACTTCGGCGCGTTCGCGACGGCCGAACGCCGGTTCGTCTTCGACGTGAACGACTTCGACGAGACGACGGCGGGCGCGTGGGAATGGGACGTCAAACGTCTCGCGACGAGCTTCGCGATCGCCGCACGTCATCTCGGCTTTCGCGCTCGCGATGCGCGAGCCGCCGTGCTCGCGAGCGTGCGAAGCTATCGGGAGCGCACGAACGCGTATGCCGATACCGGCGTCCTGGACGTCTGGTACGCGCGGATCGACGAAGACGTCGTCGCGGGGCTCGTGGCGGGGTCTCGCTCCGCGAGTTTCGGGGCGCCGCGCGATAACGACGCACACGTGTGGCCGACGCTCGCGCGGTCGCCGGACGGTGCCGTCACGGTTGCCGACAAGCCGCCGCACGTCTTTCACCCGCCGGATGCGGCCGCATACGAAGACCACGTGCGCGGCTTGTTCCGCGCCTACGCGCGCTCGTTGTCGACGGAACGCCGCCGGCTCTTCGAGCGCTATCGCTTCGTCGATGCGGCGTACAAGGTCGTCGGCGTCGGGAGCGTCGGGACGCGCTGTTCGGTCGCGCTGTTCGTCGCGAACGAAAGCGACGGTAACGATACGCTCTGGCTCCAAACGAAAGAGGCGCGCGCGTCGGTGTACGAGCGCTATGCCGCGACGACGGCAGCGAATCACGGCGAGCGCGTCGTAGTCGGGCAGCGGCTCCTGCAGACGTCGAGCGACATCTTCCTCGGCTGGGCCCTAGCCGACAACGGGCGCGCGTTCTACGTGCGCCAGTTGCACGACATGAAGACGAGTCCGAACGTCGACGCGATGACGCCCCGCGTCCTCGAGAGCTACGCTACCGCGTGCGGTTGGGCGCTCGCGCGCGCACACGCTCGCGCCGGCGGCCAGGCTCGCGAGGTCTCCGGATATCTCGGCCGGAGCGCGGCGTTCGATCTCGCGATCGCGCGGTTTGCGGAGACGTATGCCGACCAGAACGAGCGCGACTACGAAGCGCTCGTCGCGGCCCGCGCGGCCG
>CAJCIN010000052.1 GCA_903970385.1 Rhodospirillales bacterium
GCGGCCTTCGCGGCGCTCGTCGCCGGCGCTACGGCCCTCACCGTACACGATTGGAAAGGCATGCAGCAGGCGCTGCGTTTACGCGGGGATGCGCCCGCCGCCGCCGGCGCGCTCGCGGACGACACGATGATCGCGGCGCACCTGCTCAATCCGTCACGCACGTATGCGAACCTCGAGGACGCGTGCGGGGAGTACTTGTCGGCGCGCCTTCCCGCCGATGCGTCCGCGTACGCCGACGCGGCATTGCGTCTCGGGCCGGTGTTGCGCGATCGTCTCTCGCATCGCGAGCAGCTCGCGCTCTACACCGGCGTCGAATTGCCGCTCGCGCAGGTTCTCGCGGCGATGGAGCGCGCCGGCATCGCGGTCGACCCGCAACGGCTCGACTCGCTCGCTCGCGACGTCGACGCCGCGATCGCGCGCCTGCAAGGCGAGATCTACGCCGCGGCGGACGAAGAGTTCAACATCGGCTCGCCGCAGCAACTCGGGACGGTGCTCTTCGAGAAGCTCGCGCTTCCGAACGGCGGCCGCACGAAGACGGGCTGGGCGACGGGCGTCGAGGTGTTGCAGCCGCTCGCGCGCGAGCACGCGATCGTCGCGAAGGTGCTCGAGTATCGCGAGGTCACGAAACTCAAGAACACTTACATCGACGTGATCCCGAAACTCGCCGGCGCCGACGGGCGGCTGCGCACCGTCTTCAATCAGACGTCGACGGCCACGGGGCGGCTCTCGTCGACGAACCCGAACCTGCAGAACGTTCCGGTGCGCACGGAGCTCGGACGCCAGATCCGGCGCGCGTTCGTCGCGCCGGAGGACGATCGCGTGCTGCTCGCCGCCGACTACTCGCAGATCGAGTTGCGCATCATGGCGCACCTCTCGGGCGATCCCGCGATGCGCGAGGCGTTCGCGCGCGGCGACGACATCCACGACGTGACCGCGCGCGGCATCTTCGCCGTCGGCGCGGACGACGGCGTCACGCCGAATCAGCGCCGCATCGCGAAGTCCGTCAACTTCGGGCTGCTCTACGGCATGTCGGATTTCGGGCTCGCGCAACGGCTCGAGATCGATCGCGGCGAGGCGAAGGCGATGACGGAAGCGTATTTCGCGCGCTTCTCGAGCGTGCGCGACTGGATCGAGCGCAATCTCGAATTCGGGCGCGAGCACGGTTACGTGGAAACGATCCTCGGCCGCCGGCGCTACATGCCCGATCTGCGCACGCGCAACTACGCGCTGCGCAGCGCCGCGGAACGCGAAGCCACGAACGCGCCGATGCAAGGGAGTGCGGCGGACCTCATGAAGCTCGCGATGGTGAAGATCGACGAAGCGCTGCGGGGGAGCGACGACGCGACGATGTTGCTCCAGATTCACGACGAATTGATCTTCGAGGTGCGCGCCGAGCGAACGCGCGATGTCGCCGCTCTCGTTCGCCGGGAGATGGAACGTGCGATCGAACTCAGCGTCCCGCTCGAGGTGACCGTGAAGACCGGCCGCACGTGGTACGACGTCGAGCCGCTCGGAGACGTCGCCGATGCGTGATCGCGCCGTTCGGTTCGGCGCGATCGTCGCGCTCGCTCTCTTCGTCGCGCCGTTCGCCGTGCGGGCGGAGAACGCGCCGCCCGCCGCGCTCGCCGCGTGCGCGAACCCGTCGCTGCCGCGCGAGATTCTCGACGGCCCGTTCGCGGGCGCGCACGACGCGCTGCCGCTCGAACGGGTCGACGGCGCCGCCGTACCGCTCGTCGTCGCCGTCGCGAGCGACGACCGTTCTCAGGAACTCGGCTTGATGTGCGTCACGCATTTGCGCGCGCATCGCGGCATGCTCTTCGTCTTCGCGAACGACGACGATCACGGGTTCTGGATGAAGAACACGCTCGTGCCGCTCGACATGGTGTGGGTTACTGACAAAGGTGTCGTCACAATGGTCGCCGCGCACGTGCCGGCATCGACGCGCGAGACGCCGGACGCGCGCGTCGCGCGTCGCACGGGTTACGGCAAATACGTGATCGAGCTTCCAAGTGGTGAGGCGGCTGCCGACGGCGTCGCGACGGGCGTCACGTTACACTTTAGCGACTAACGGCGCTCGGCCGTGGGCCGATAGCTCCGAGTACATGCTCCGAGAGCAGTACGAACACCGGGAAAGTTCGCGCGCGGAAACGCTTCGCCGCTTCGGCTTGATCGGCAGTTCCAACGAACCGATTTTCGACAGGACGACCGCGCTCGCCGCGCGGCTGTTCGACGTTCCGATCGCCCTCATCACGCTGATCGGCGACGAGCGGCAACACGTCATGTCGGCCTACGGCGACCGGCCCATGGATTTGCCGCTCGACGTCTCGTTCTGCAACTACATGATCGTCGAGAACGCCGAGACGATGGTCGTCGCGGATCTGCGCAGCGACGTTCGCTTCATGACGCATCCGCTCGTCGTCGGCGACGCCGGCTTGCGTTTCTACGCCGGCGCTCCGCTGCTCGCGGAAGACGGCCGCACCGTCGGCAGTCTGTGCATCCTCGACCGGCGTCCTCGCACGCTCGAGCCGCTCCAACTGAGCGTTCTCGTCCAATTGGCGACGCTCGTGACGGAGCACATGGACCTCAAGCGTCAGAGCCGTGAGGCGAACGCCGCGCTGAACAAAGTCAGCGCGATCATCGATGCGTCGCCCTTCGCGCTCGCGACGCTCCTCGTCGACGGCACGGTGACGAGTTGGAATCTCGCCGCGGAACGGCTCTTCGGCTGGACGTGCGACGAGGTGATCGATCGCGAGATCCCGATCGTCCCGCCCGAGCTGCTCGAAGACGCACGCGAACGGCGACGGCAGATCGCGAACGATCATTACTCTCGCGGATTGCGTACGACGCGGATGCACAAAAACGGCGCGCGGATCGAGGTCGAGATCAATTCGGAACCCGTTCGCGATATCGACGCGCACGTCGGCGAGATCGTCGTCATCTACGTCGACGTGACGAAACGCGTGCGCGCGCAGGAAGTCGAACGTAATCGGCACGCGATCCTCGAGCTCGCGGCGAACGGCGCGCCGCTGCAGCGCCTGCTGGACCGGATCGTGTCGAACGTGGAGTTCGCCGTGCCCGGAACGATCGGCTCGCTCGTCCGCGTGATCGACGGGCGGCTCTATCACGCCGCCTCGGGCGCTGCCATGCCGCCCGCATTCGTCGAAGCCATCGACGGCCTCGCGATCGGCGAAACGGTCGGCTCGTGTGGTGCCGCCGCATTCACGGGCATGCCCGTCATCGTCGCCGACATCGCGGAACATGCGAATTGGGCGCCGTATCGCGAGGTGGCGCTCCCGCTCGGTCTGCGCGCCTGCTGGTCCGTGCCGATTCGGAGCGGCACGGAGATCGTCGGGACGCTCGCATCCTACGCTCGCGAACCGCGCGTGCCGACGAACGTCGAAATGCGGTCGTTGCACGAGGCGGCGCATGCTGCGGCCATCGTTCTCCAGAGCCACGAAGCGCGCGCGCGGCTCGAAGAGATGGCGCTCTACGATTCTTTGACCGGCCTTCCGAATCGCCGCCTCTTCGAGAATCGGCTCGCCGCCGCGATCGCGTTCGCGAAACGCAGCGGCAAGAAGGTCGCGCTCGGCGTGTTCGATCTCGATCGGTTCAAGAACATCAACGACACGCTCGGCCATACCGTCGGCGATCAGCTCTTGCGCGAGGTGGCGAGCCGCTTGCGCGGGTGCGTGCGCGAGAACGACACGATCGCGCGCATGGGCGGGGACGAATTCCTCGTGCTGCTTCCCGAAGTCGAAGACCGCGATCGCGTCGCCGAAGTCGCCGCGCGCCTGCACGAGTGTCTCGCGACGGTCTTCGCTCCGGAAGGCAACGAGCTGTTCGTGCGTGCGAGTCTCGGCCTCAGCATCTTTCCGGACGACGCGAGCGAGCCGTCGCAACTCCTGCGGCTCGCCGATCGCGCGATGTACGAGGCGAAGACGACGCGCTCGGCGGTCGCATTCTTCGACGGCTCGCGCGCGGGCGACGATCTCGGCGAACTCCGGCTCGAGACGTCGCTCAACCACGCGCTCGAGAATCGCGAGCTCGAGCTCGTGTTTCAACCCGTCATCCGTTGCTCGAACGGCTCGACGATCGCCGTGGAAGCGCTGCTGCGCTGGAATCATCCGACGCTCGGAACGCTCGGACCCGACCGGTTCATCCCGCTCGCCGAGGAGACGGGGCTCATCATCCCGATCGGACGCTGGCTGCTGCACGAAGCATGCCGCTTCTCGAAGCGTTGGGCCGCGGCGGGCGGCACGGGTCACGTCAGCGTCAACGTTTCGCCCCGGCAGTTCGAGGATCGCGGATTCTTCGGTTCGGTCGTCGAGGCGTTGAACGAAACGGGGATCAAGCCGGGCCATCTCGTCCTCGAGATCACCGAGACGCTCATCATGCGCTCGCCGGAGACGACGGCGGAGGCGATCCGGCAATTGCGCGCGATCGGCGTGCGGACGGCGATCGACGATTTCGGCAGCGGATACTCGAGCTTCAATTACCTCAAGCGCTTTCCGATCGATTCGCTCAAGATCGATCGCAGCTTCGTCGCCGAGATCGGCGTCGGATCGTCGAGTACGAGCGACGAAGCGATCATCGGCGCGATCGTCGCGCTCGGCGCGGCGCTCGGCGGCATCGCGATCGTCGCGGAAGGCGTGGAGACGGAACGTCAGGCGCGATTCGTCCGCGAAGCCGGGTGCAAGTACGCCCAGGGTTACTACTACGCGAGGCCAATGGCGGCGGCGCGATTGATCGAGCACGGCAGCGCAACGTTTTGCGCCGGAGACGCGTTATAGCGGACTGACGTGCCTGAGCTCCCCGAAGTCGAGACGATCGCTCGCGGACTCGCGAACGCGGTCGTGGGCAAGACGATCGATTCGGCAACGGTGCTCCTCCCACGGGTCGTCGCCCCCGAACCGGACCGGTTCGCGCGGGAGCTCGTGGGCGACCGCATCGATGCGGTCGGCAGGCGCGGCAAATTCGTGGTCCTCTCGCTCGCCTCGCGGCGGCAACTCGTCGTTCATCTCCGGATGACCGGGCGGCTGATCGTTCAGGGCGCGGGAGCCACGATCCCGGAGCCGTATTCGAACGTTCTGATCCGATTCTCGGACGGAACGCGGCTCTGCTTCGCCGACGTGAGAACGTTCGGCAGGATGCGCCTGGTCGAGCCTGAAGACCCTTGGGCTGCCGAGGTGGGTATCGAGCCGCTGTCGGGTGATTTCTCACTCGAACGTTTCTCGAGCCTGTTGGCGAGCCGGACCACACCCGTCAAGGTGTTCTTGCTCGACCAGCGCCGCATTGCGGGAATCGGCAACATCTACGCCTGCGAGGCGCTGTGGGACGCCCGGATCCGTCCGGCCCGGCCCGCGGGATCGCTCTCGAAACCGGCTCGGCGCCGGCTCCGCGATTCGATACGGGACGTGCTCCGGCGCGCGATCGACATGCGGGGAACGAGCGTGGACGACTATGTCGATGCCGAGGGTCTCCGAGGCGGATTCCAAAACGTTCTCAGCGTGTACGGCCGCGACGGCGAGAGCTGTCCGCGCTGCACGCGCACCATCGTGCGAACCGTCATCGCACAACGTGGCACCTGGTGGTGCCGCACCTGTCAATCGTAATCAGTCGATCAGTCACTCACTCATCAATCTAGCCCCGTTCACGGGGAACTGCGCTCAGCGCGGGAGTGCGACCGGACGCTTAGATCCGGCGCACGAGTAAAGGGGATACACATTACCACTACCGAGCTCGCACCCACCGACGTCGCCGAAGCGACCGCCCCGGCCGTCGAAGAGGAAGAAGATCAACTCGCGCTCGAGCAGCGCATGTACGAAGAGAGCCTCAAGGTTCTCGACGAGGGCCAGGTTCTCACCGGCCTGATCGTCGCCAAATATCAGGACGAGTTGCTCGTCGACATCGGCGGCAAATCCGAAGGCTTCTTGAGTTTCCGCGAGCTGTCGCTCGCGATCGAGCCGAAAGAACTGAAGGTCGGCGACAAACTCGAAGTCATGATCCACCGGATCGACGAGGAAGGCACGCTGTTCCTCAGCGAGCGCCGTGCCCGCGCCCTCAAGACGTGGGAAAAAGTCATCGCCGCACACGAGAACGACGAAGTCATCGAAGCGACGGTCACGCAGGTCGTCAAGGGCGGCGTTCTCGTCGACCTCGGGATGCGCGGCTTCGTCCCGGCATCGCAGATCCGGCGCCAGCCGGTCGGCAACCTCGAAGAACTCGTCGGCAAGCATTTGCGGCTCAAGGTCATCGACCTCGACCACAAGCGCCATCGCGTCGTGTTGTCGCAGCGCCTCGTCCTCGAGGAAGAGCTCAACGCCAAGAAGTCGGAATTGCTCGGCACGCTCGCCGTGGGGCAAATTCGTGAAGGCGTCGTCGTCCGGCTCGCGGAGTTCGGCGCGTTCGTCGACCTCGGCGGCATCGACGGCCTGATCCACAACAGCGAACTCTCGTACGCGCGGATCAAGCACCCGAGCGAAGTCGTCAAGATCGGCGACGTCGTCAACGTCGAGGTGATGAAGTTCGATCCCGACGCGAAGAAGGTCTCGCTCTCGCTCAAGCACGCGCTGCCCGACCCGTGGGTCGAGCACGCCGACAAGCTCGTCGAGGGCCAGCGCCTGATCGCGCAGGTCGTCAAGGTGACGCCGAACTATCTGCTCGTCGAAATCATCCCAGGCGTGCTCGCGATGGTTCCGAAAGGCGAGTTCGATCCGTCCGTGCAGTATTCGCCCGGCCAAGAGGTCGAGGTCACGCTGCTCACGATCAATCACTCCACGCGTCGCATCACGGGTTCGATCCAGCACGTCGCCGACGTGTCGCCGGAAGAATTCGAACAGTACGGTGTCGACGGCGACGTCGGCTCCCTCGCCGACGCACTCGGGCCGGTTCCCGAAGTCTAGCCGCAGGACGAAAAAGCCGCTCGTGCGTACGAGCGGCTTTTTCATGCGCCGGAGCGAGCCGTCCGGCAGCTCGGCGACACGATGCGTTCGAGGAGCACGCGCAGGTTGCGCTCGCAAAGCTCGATCGCATCCGGGTCGCCGGATACGTGCTTGAGCAAGCTCTGCTGGAACACGCCGTCGACGAGCGCGTAGACGAGCGCGTGCCGGACGGTTTGCGTCTCGCCGGCGAGTTCGTGGAGCCGTGAGACGAGCCGCTCCATCGTGTCCTCGAGGCTCTTCTCGATCGCGGCGACGTCGGCGCGAAAGGCGGGCTCGAAGAGCGCCTGTGCGCGGAGGTCGTACCAGAGCCGGTGCAGGTGCGCTTCCTCGCGCATCGAGGCCGCGAGGTTGACGACGAAGCCGTCGACGAACTCTCCGAGCGACGCCGCTTCCGCGGTCAGGCGATCGTGCTGCGCGACGCGGTAGGCCTTGTAGTAGCGCACGCAGCACGTGATGAGATCGACTTTGTCGCGAAAATAGTAGTGCAGGACGCCGTGAGAGAATTCGGAGTTCTGAGCGATCTCGCGCAGGCTGGTGCGCGCGTACCCGAGCTCCGACAGCGTCTGCACGGCCGCGGCGGCGAGCTCTTTCCGACGCTCCGCGAACTTGTCGAGCCGATTGCCGGAACGTTCGCCGGGTTTGTCGGGCTGAGTGGCCGTCGTCATCGTTTCCGATGTTTTCCATTGCGGCGGAGTGGCCATGCGCCATCCGGTTAGCATATATGAGGGAAGGGACCGACAAAAGTCACCATTCGGGGGATTCGGCTCGCGCGAGGCCGCGTTCGGATAACGTCAAATGCACGCGCGATGCGCTTACGCGTGGGCCTCACGGGAGGCATCGGATCGGGCAAATCGGAGGTCGCACGGCTCTTCGCCGGGCTCGGCGCGCTCGTCGTCGATGCGGACGCGCTCGCGCGCGACGCGGTCGCGCCCGGCAGCGCCGGACTCGCGCGGATCGCCGAGCGCTGGCCGGCGGCGATGGCCGCGGACGGCTCGCTCGATCGCGCGGCGCTCGCGGCGGTCGTGTTCGCGGACGGGAGCGCGCGCGACGAACTGAACGCGATCGTGCATCCCGAGGTCCGGCGGTTGGGCGGGCTCGCCGAGGCCGCCGCGGCGCCGGATCAGATCGTCGTTCACGACGTTCCGCTGTTGTTCGAAGGGCCGTTCTACCGTCAGTGCGACGCGAACGTTCTCGTCGTTGCGGACGAAGAGACGCGGATGCAGCGCATCGTGGCGCGCAGCGGCTTCTCGCCCGAGGACGTGAAGCGGCGCATGGCCGCGCAGATCGATCCGGCTCGCGCGCGCGAACTTGCCGACTACACGATCGACAACGACGGCACGATCGATGCGCTCGGCGCGGCCGTGCGCGAGGTGTACGACGATCTGTCCTCGCGCCTTCCCGCGGTGTCGCGGCGTAACTCGAGCGGCGCGACGCGGTAGCGCCGCTCATGGATGCGACCTCGTTTGCGACCGCCTACGCGCTCAGCACCAGCATCGGCTTGCGGCCGTTCATGACGCTCGCGCTCGCGTCGCTCGCGATGCACCTCGGCTACCTGCACGTCGCGCCCGCATTCGCGTATCTCGGGGCGGACGGGGCCACGTGGCTGCTCGCCGGGCTCGCGGTGCTCGAATTCGCGGGCGACAAGATCCCGGCGCTCGATCACGTGTTGCACGTGCTGCACTTCGGCATCAAACCGGTCGCCGCGGCGATCCTCGTGGGCGGCGCGCTCGGCGCCGTGGGTGCGTCGCCCGACGCGACGACGTATGCCGCCATGGGGCTCGCGGCGTTGAACGCGCTCGGGGTCCACTCCGGTGTGACCGCGCTCCGCGGCGCGTCGAGCGCGATGACGCTCGGCATCGGCAATCCGGTCGTCAGCGTCGTCGAGGACGTGATCGCGATCGCGACGACGCTGCTCGCGATCCTCGCGCCGTTCGTCGGCGCGGCACTCGCGCTCGCGATCGCGATCGGCGCGCTCGTGGTGTTGCGCGTGCTCTATCGCGAGCTGCGCAAGCGACGCGCGGTCCGCGCCTGATCAACGCGCGGCAAACGGGAACGCGCGCGGCTGGAGGAGCACGATCGTGCGGTGCGCGACGCGCAACAGGCCGACGTCCGCGAGCACGCTCAATTCCTTCGTGAGCGTTTCGCGGCTCGTGCCGATCAAGTCGGCGAGATCCTTGTGCGTCAGATTGATGCCGATCCGCATGGTGCCGTCGTCTTCGCGCACGCCGTGTTCCGCCGCGAGTCGCCCGAGTACGTCGACGAGTCGCCCGGGAACGCTCTTGCCCGCGAGTTCGGTCAACTCGCGTTCGGTCGCCGAGAGTCGCGTCGCGATCCCCCGTGCGAATGCCGCGGCGAGCGCGGGATCGGCGCGCAGGCGCGCGGCGAACGCCGCCGCATCGATGCGGCACACGTCGCTCGGATCGAGCGCGATCGCGCTCGTCGTGCGGCGCCGGCCGGGCAACATCCACGTGAGCTCGCCGAAGACGTCGCCCGGATTGCGGATGCCGACGATCGATTCGGATCCGCTCGCATTGGAACGCACGATCTTGATGCGTCCGGCGTCGACGACGTAGACGCCGTCGGCCGCATCGTCGGGTTCGTACGCCGCGTCGCCGCGAGCGAGCGAGATGCGTTTCGCCGTCGCGAGCAGCGGATCGCGTACGGACGCGGCGAGTTCGAGGACGTTCACGCGCGCGCTCGCCCGCCGCGCAGCGCGCGCCCGGGCCGCGCCCCGGTCGGCAGTCCGTCGCGCACGACGGCGCGACCGTTCACCCAGACGTCGTCGATGCCGATCGGATACGCGTAGGGCGCCTCGTAGGTCGCCGTGTCGACGATGCGTGTCGCGTCGAAAAGCACGAGATCGGCGAACGCACCGCGTTCGATGCGGCCGCGTTCCGCGATGCCGAACTGGTCGGCCGCGAGCGACGTCATCCGCCGGATCGCCTCGCCGATGTCGAGCGTGTGCCGGCCGCGCACGTAGCGTCCGAAGACGCGCGGAAACGTACCGAACGTTCGCGGATGCGGCACGCCTTGCGCGGTCGGGCCGCGATCCGAACGCGCCGACGCATCGCTGCCGATCGACACGAAGCCCGCCGACAAGACGGAGGCGACGTCGTCCTCGCACATCGCGAAAAAGATCGCTTGCACCGCGAGCCGTTCTTCGAGTAGCAGCCGTAGCGCCGCGCGCGGCGGCGAGAGGCGCCATGCGGCGGCGATATCGTCGAGCCGCATGCCCGCGAGCGATGCGTTGCGTTCGCTCGCGACGGTCGAGATCTGAATGTCGTGCCACTCGTCCGCACGCTCGAGTTGTAGTCGCAGCGCGAGCGCGACCGCCGTCTCGGGATCGCGCAGCCGCTCGAGCGTCGCCTCGCGGCCGCCGGCGAGCGCGTCTTCGGGCAGGATCGTGTCGAGGTCGGTCCACGTCGCGACGTACGGATACACGTCGGCCGAGGCGACGATGCCGCGCGCGCGTGCGCGGGCGATCGCATCGAGCGACCGGTGGACTTTCCCCCAATTTTTCTTTCCGGCCGCCTTGTGGTGCGAGAGTTGAACGGCCACACCCGCGTCGCGACCGATCGCGAGCGCTTCGTCGACCGCGGCGATCAAGTCGTCGCCCTCGCTGCGGATGTGCGACGCGTAGCGCGGCATGCCGGCATCGCGCGCGGCGCTCGCGCACGCCGTGAGTTCGCGATCGTCGGCGTAGCGCGAGGGCACGTAGATGAGACCGCTCGAGACGCCGAGCGCGCCGCGCTCGACGCTCTCGCGAACGAGGGCGCATTCCGCGGCGAGCTCCGCATCGTCGAGACGCCCGTCGCGGTCGCCGCAGACGGCGCGTCGCGTCGTTCCGAGCCCGATCAGGCTCGCGACGTTGAGCGCGACGCCGCCGCGCTCGACGAGGTCGAAGAACTCGTCGAGGTCGCGCCATGCGATCTCGACGCCCACGGCGGCGGCCTCCTCCGCCTTGCGCCGCTCGGCCTCGCCGCGCAGCGGCGCCACGCTCGTGCCGCAATTGCCGGCGATCTCGGTCGTGACGCCCTGCCGGATCTTGCCCTCGCAGCGTCCGTCGGCGAGCCACAGCTCGTCGGAGTGCGAATGCACGTCGATGAATCCTGGGGAGAGCGTGCGCCCGCGGGCGTCGATGTGCTCTCGTGCGTCGCGGCCGGAGAGGTCGCCGATCAGTGCGATGCGATCGGCCACGATCGCGAGATCGGTTTCGAACGGCGTGGTGGAAACGCCGTCGAAGATGCGCGCCCCCGTGATGATCGCGTCGATCATGCCAGTTTAATGCCGGAAGGCCTGGGTAGGAAACATGGGTACGCAGCACTCCAGTTTCGCGGGAGCGCGAAAGGGTCGTTTAGATGGCAGATCAGTCTTCGAAGGATTCCGAGAAGGCAAAGGCACCGGGCGGAGAGATGTCCGTTCGTGAGGCCGGCAAGAAGGGCGGCGACACCGTTCGCGAGCGCTACGGCTCGGGCTTCTACGAAACGATCGGCCGAAAGGGCGGTCAGGCCACGCGCGAGCGTCACGGAGCGCAGTTCTACGAAACGATCGGCCAAAAAGGCGGTCGCGTCGTCAAGGACAAGTACGGCTCCGATTTCTACGAAGAGATCGGGCACAAGGGCGGCCAGAAGGTCAAAGCGCTGATCGCGGAAGCGAAGAAAAATCAAGCCGACGAAGCCGAACGCGCCGCGAACGCTGCGAATGCGTCCGCCGCCGCCGCTGCGAAGCCCGCGAAGAAGACCACGCCGAAAGAATAGACGCCCCGTCATTTGAATTTGACGGGCCCGTCGATCGCATCGATTTCGATCGCGCCGCTCTTCACGTCGAACGTCATGCGTCCGATCGAGAGCGGCGCTTCGTTTGCCGACGCGATCGTCACGTGGTGCGCGAGCGTGAGACGTTGCAACGCGTCTTCCCATACGGCCGACGTCGTGTCGAACGTCCGGTTCGGCGTGACGCCGACCGTCTCGATGTGCACGGGTCCGACGGCGCTGAAATCGTGCGACACCGTGTTGACGCTCATGTGCTTCGCGCGCACGTGCAGGTAGGGCTTGCCGCGTTTGTAGACGATGCCGTTTCGGACGCCGTCGAGCTCGAGGACCGACTGGTCGGAGTTGCTCTCGATTTTTTCGTAGTCGGCGGACCACGATTTCGACACGACGCGATGGCCCATCGCCGTGCCGTTCTTGAACGTGATGTTCGTCGATACCGGCGGTGGCGGCCGTTCGTCGAAGCCCGCGGAATAGATGCCGTAGCCGACGTAGCCGGCGAGCGCGACGCCTCCGATCACGGCCGCGCGCACGGCGGCATCGCGTCGCGTCACGTGCGTCGGAAACGCGCGAGGGCGACGACCGCGAGATAGATCGCGCCGAGCGCGAGCGCGATCGTCGTCGTTCCGAGCACGTCGTAGACCGTCTCGACGGGAGCGCCGACGCTGCCCGCGACGATCGCCGTCGTGTCGAGCGCCGACGTCATCACGTACCGGCCGTCCGGCGCGATGATGCCGCTGATGCCGGTCGACGCGGCGCGAACGATCCAGCGCCCCGTCTCGATCGCGCGCATCCGCGCGATCTGCGCGTGCTGATACGGTCCGGCCGTCGCGCCGAACCACGCATCGTCCGTCGAGATGACGAGCGCGTCCGCGCCGTCGCGCACGTCGCCGCGCACGATGCCGGAGAACGCGGATTCCCAGCAGATGACCGGACCGAAATTCAGGCCGCCGACGCGAACGATCTCGTCACGCCGGCCCTCGCTGAAATGCGAGACGTTCGACATCCACGGAATCCACGCGAGCGACGAACCGAACGGAATGTGCTCCGCGAACGGAACCAGCTGCCTCTTTCGATAGACGCGGTCGGACGAGCCGTCCGGCCGGAAGAACACGAGCACGTTGTACACGCCGTCCGGCCCGTCGAGATCGGTGCCGACGACGAGTTCCGTACGCGCGCGTTTCGCGAGCGACGCGAATTCGGCGCCGAGACCGGGCGAGCGGTCGAAGGCGACGGGAATGACGGTCTCCGGCCACACGACGAGCGCGGGGTGCGTCGCCGCGGCTTCGAGCGTGAGCGCCTCGTACCGTCGCAACGCGAGACGCGCGGCGCCGGGTTGGAATTTGAGGCTCTGCCGGATGTTGCCTTGGATCGCGGCGACGCGCACCGACGGCGTCGCGAGCGCGCGCGCGGGCCAGGAGATCCATGCGAGCGACGCGCACCCGACGACCGCCGTCAATGCGACGACCGTGTCGACGCCGCTGCCGCGCACCGCGCGCATCCGCACCGCGTACGCGACGTACGCGGCCGCCACGCACACGAAGAACGTGACGCCGTAGGTGCCTGCGTACGACGCGAGCGCGGCGAGCGGCGAACCGACCTGCGTGAAGCCGAGGCTCCCGAACGGAACGCCCACTTCGCCGAGGCCCTCGCTGCGAAACCACTCGGCGAACGCGAACGCGGCGGCCGACGCGAGCGGCACGAGCGCGCGAGTCGCGCGATCGCGGCTCGACAGCGCGCGAGCCGCGTATGCGACGAGCGCGCCCGCGAGCGCGAACTGGAAGAACGCGTCGATCGCCGCCGGCACGAGTGCGAGCAAGAAGCCGAACGGTGCGATCACGGCACCCGCCGTCTCGCCGAACCAACGAAACGTGATCGCGAAGTAGACGGTGCCGGCGAGCCAGCCCGTCCAGAAGGCGCGTTTCGGTGACGTCCCAAACCACGCCCAAAAGAGCCCGGCCGCGCCGAGCGGCGCCAAGAACACGGCGTTCGTGCGGGGAAAAGCCAGGGCCATCGCGATCGCACCGAGCGTCGCCGCGACGAACGGAACGAGTGAGGACATCATGCTGCTACGCCGCGCCGCCATCGCCACATTCGCCCTCGCCGCCGTGCTCGTGGTCGCGTGCGGCCACCAAGTGACCCCGAATCCTACCTTCAATAACCTCTCCGGCGACATCGTCTTGAAATTCCGCGTCAACGGGACGCTCGATTTCAACGATTATACGTATGGGGTCGTGATCGATACGTGCGGCTTAGGGACGCCGTACCCGCAGGCCTTGAACACGACGTTCAACAGCTACTCCTATGCGTTCTTTGTCGGCGGCTCGTACGGCGTCGCGCTTCCACAACTCATCGAATATTATGTGCTTCCGAATTCAAGCGGCACAATTATAGCGGGGAAAGTGCCGGAGAGCGCCTCGCTCGAGCAGTTTGTCCCGAACGACAACGGTCAAGGTAACGAATTCGAGTTGATCTTCAAGCGAGAAGAATTGGATAGCCCGCTTCCCAAGGTCCAGACGTGTCCGAACATTACGACGACAGCTTCGCCGGTGCCGAGTAGTTCCGCCGGCGCCGCGCCCACGGCGACCCCGACCGTCGCTCCCACGCTCGCACCCGGAGCGTCGCCCACGCCGTCGCCGACCGCGACGCCCAACGGTCAGCCGACGCAGAGCATCCAGTCGAGCTGGGCGTTCAACTTCTTCACGATCCAACAGGTCGGCGGCGCGTCGACGATCTTGGATTCGCTCGGCGTGGGCGGCCCGACCGACGTGACGT
>CAJCIN010000053.1 GCA_903970385.1 Rhodospirillales bacterium
TCCGCGAGCATCATCCGATGCCGCGATCGCGACCCGCCCAATGCTTCGCGCGCAGCGCCTTCTTATCGACCTTGCCGAGCGCGGTGAGCGGCAAGCTCTCCGCAAACTCGACGACCTTCGGCGCGCACGTCGAACCGCGTAGCGCCTTGACGTGCGCGATCAACGCCTGTGCATCCGGTCGCGTGCCCGGCCGTGCGACGACGAGCGCCATCACGGCTTCGCCCCACTTCTCGTCGGGAATGCCGAAGACGGCGGCCATCGCGACGTCGGCGTGCGCGGACAGCGCGTCCTCGACCGTACGCGGATAGACGTTGAAGCCGCCGCTGACGATCATGTCTTTCTTGCGATCGACGAGATACAGGTAGCCGCGCTCGTCGTTTCGCGCGATGTCGCCCGTCATCAACCACCCGTCGCGAATCGTCTCCGCGGTCTGCTCGGGCCGCTTCCAATAGCTTTCCATCGCTTGCGGCGCGCGCACGCCGATCTCGCCCGCGTCGCCGTCCTTCGCTTCGCGGCCGTCGTCGGCGAAAAGGCGCACGCCGCACGAACTCACGGGCATGCCGGCCGCGGCGAAGAGTTCCGGGTGTGCCGCATCATGGTCGGCGCGGTGCAACACGGCGATCGGGTGACATTCCGTGTGTCCGTAAAACTGCGAAAAGACCGGCCCGATGCGCTCGAGCCCCTCGACGAGCCGCGTCGGCGACATCGGAGACGCGCCGTAGAGCAGCAGCGCAAGCGACGACAGATCCGTCCGATCGAGCGCCGGATGGTCGAGCAGCACGTACACCATCGTGGGAACGAAAAGCGCCGTATCGATCCGCTCGCGTTCGATCGTCGCGAGCACGCGATCCGGATCGAACTTCGGCAGCATGTGTATCGTCCCGCCGCGCAGCAGCACGGGCCCGACTTTCGCACCGGCCGCGTGACTGATCGGTGCGACCGCGAGGAACCGCGGCGTCGCCGAGAACTCGAAACTCGCGGAGATGCCGTTCGTCATCGCGACGGCCTGCGCGTGGCGCCGCAGGACGCCCTTCGAACGGCCGGTCGTGCCGCCCGTGTAGTTCAACGTCGCGACGTCGGTCGCATCGGCAAGATCGCACGCGCCAGCCGACCCCACGGCGGCCGCGGCTGCGGAGAGGTCGGTGCCGTACGCGGTGGCCCCGAGCGTGAAGACCGTTCGCACGCCGAGAGCGCGCGCGGCGAGTTCTCCGCCTCGTTCGCCGAACGACGCCGTGTCGACGACGAGCGCCTCGGCTTCGGAGTCCTCGAGCTGTTCGAGATGATCGTCGAGCGAACCGATCGGATGGAGCCACGTCAGCCGCATCGCCGAAGCGTGCGCCGCGAGCCCCGCGCACCACGCGTCGGCACGATTCGCGGTCAGGATCGCGACCGTCGCTTGGCGGCGCAGTCCGCGATCCGCGAAGACGCGTTGCATGCGACCGACGAGATCGAGCGCTCCGGCGTACGTCAGCGCGCCACCGTCCCATGAAAACGCGACGCGGTCGGGGTAGCGCCGCAACGCACCGATGAGTTGCGCGCCCACGGTCGGCCCGCCGAGATGAGCCTCGTCCCGCACCCTGTCGTCGGATCGCGCGTGCACCATCGTTCACCCTCGCTCGTGAGCGACGCGTTCTGCGCGACGCAACCGGACCCTCGCACGGGCGTTGTCTCGCGCCCCGTTCGGGTAAGCAACGGTACGAGATCATCGACGTCACGGTCGCACGATCTCGTCTGCGACGGTGCGAGTAGGGTGACGATGACGGAAACACGGATCACGATCAACGGCAGCGAGGTCACGACGGCGCTCGACGAGCGGACGTCGTTGCTCGATTTCCTGCGAGACCACGTCGGTCTCACCGGCAGCAAGAAGGGTTGCAACCAAGGAGCGTGCGGCGCGTGCACCGTGCTCGTCGACGGCGAGCGCATCAACTCGTGCCTCGCCCTCGCCGTGCAATACGACGGCCGCTCGATCACGACGGTCGAGGGTCTCGAACGCGACGGCGAGTTGCACCGGCTGCAGGCCGCGTTCATCGAACACGACGGCTTCCAGTGCGGATACTGCACGCCGGGTCAGCTCTGCTCGGCCATCGGTATGGCGGGCGAGGCCGAGCGCGGCGTCCCGAGTAACGTGACGGCGGATATCGGCGAGCGCGTCGTCACGCTCGACCGCAACGAGTTGCGCGAGCGCATGAGCGGCAATCTCTGCCGCTGCGGCGCCTACAACGGCATCATCGATGCCATCGAAGAGACGTTCGTGACGGCGGTCGCGCGATGATCGCGTTTCAATTCGAACGCGCCCGCGACGCGGCGTCCGCCATCCGCCTCGCAGAAGCCGGCGACGGCGCGAAGTATCTCGGCGGCGGCACGAACCTCGTCGACCTGATGCGCGAGCGCATCGAAGAGCCGCGCGCGCTCGTCGACGTCACCCGGCTCTCGCACGAGATCGAAGAGCGTCCCGACGGATCGATCCTCATCGGCGCTGCCGCGACGAACACCGCCGTCGCGACGCATCTCGGGGTTCGCACGCGCTTCCCCGTGCTCGCACGCGCGATCCTCGCCGGCGCGAGCGGACAGATCCGCAACATGGCGACCGTCGCGGGCAACGTCTTGCAACGCACGCGGTGCCTCTACTTCTACGAC
>CAJCIN010000054.1 GCA_903970385.1 Rhodospirillales bacterium
GTGATCTCGCGTCCGCGGAACATGATCGTGACCTTGACTTTACCGCCGTCGAGCAGCAGACGCTCGGCCATGCGGGCCTTCGTCTCGTAGTCGTGGGTCTCGATCTTCGGACGGAGCTTGACTTCCTTGAGCTCCCAATTCTTCTGTTTCTTCCGCGCGTCTTTGTCTTTTTTCGACTGCTCGTACTTGAGCCGGCCGTAATCGCTGATGCGACAGACGGGTGGAACCGCCGTCGGCGAAACTTCGATCAGATCGAGGCCTTTTTGCCTGGCCAGCGCCAGGGCATTTTCGGTCGGCATCACGCCGAGTTGCGTGCCCTCGTCGTCGATGACGCGGACTTGCCGGATACGGATCTGATCGTTGACGCGCAGAGGTCGTGCTATGGCGAAGCTTTCTTGGAAAGTCGGGGCGGCGTGCCCCGGGGAAAAAAAAGAGTGGCGATGCCGGAGCATTCCACACGTGCGGGAACCTACCGTCGGTTCCTGATGTGCGACCGGATCGCCCGAAGGCATCCGGTGAGGGCGCTCGCGCGACCTTCTTCGGCTCGAGAATGGTACCAGGATTCCCCTCGAGCGTCAATGCGGCTCCCAGTCCCGGGCCCATGCGGCGAGCGGCTCGAGCGCCGCGAGCAGGGTGCGACCTTGCGAGCTGAGAGCGTAGCCGCGGCCTGCGGCGCGATCGACGATACCCGCCGCGCAACTCCGTCAGCCGCGCGTTCAACACGCTCGGATTCGTCCCGGCGGCGTCTTGCAGCGCCCGGAACGTCAGCTCGCCCTCGCGCAGCTCCCACACGACGCGCAGGGCCGTACGCCGGCCGAGGAGATCCAAGAGCGCCATGACCTGGCGGCCGGAGCGCGATCCGCGGACGGGGCGGCCGGGGAGCGGGGTCGTCGCGGGCATAGCACCATGTCCTCTGGAGACGCGTCGCTCCGCGCGATCTTCAACGAGGAAGCGATTCTCGAAATCGTCATGCCGTGCGGCTTCTACCGGACGGTGAGCGCCCGAAGCGATCGCGGCGCGCTCTCCGGCGCCGTAGCGCCGGCTACTGTTTTGCGCCCGCCTCGGAAAGAATCGGCGTGATGCTTCGGCTTTGCAGTGCCGCCGGGCTCGGCGAGAAGCCGACGCGGTTCGCGGCGTAGTCGAAGTAGACGGTAAAGCGCCGAAGGATCTCCGCGCCGATCAACCCGTCCTGATTGTCGAATCCGAACGCGTTCGGGGCGAGCGCTTCGACGCCGCCGGATTGCTCGAGACTCCACGCGCCGAGCGCGACCTTCGTCGTCTCGATCGGCCGGTATCCGAACGAACCGCCGACGCCGTTGCCGTAGTTCTCGCGCGATCGATCCTCGAGCGTCTCGCGGTGCAGGCGCGCGAAACGCTGGAAGATGACGTACGAGAACGCGGCACCCGTATCGATGATGAAATCGTCTCCCGTCGCCTCGCCGATCGTCGCGCGCGCGACCGGGGTGCCCGAGCCGAGACGCACCTCGAGCGGCGTCGCGCTCGGCGGAAACGCGAGCGTTCCCGGACGCGCCGCTTCGACGTCTCCGCTCGGGTAGTCGATCTTGAGTGCGGTGCTCGCGAGAAAATCGTAGCCGAGCAGCCCGACCGCGCGGATAGAATGCCCCTCGGGCGCGGAGTACGGCACCGTGTGCATCACGACGTCGTGCATCGCGAGCGGGCCGATCGCGACGTCCGGCACGACGACCCGACCCGATGTGAAGGACCCCGCGACCGTCTGCGTGATGCGACCGTACACGGGAAGCTTCAAGTCGCGCGCGACGCGTTCGTCGATCGAGATCGCCGCCGAGCCCGAGTCGAGCACGAAGTCGAGACCGCGGCCGCCGATCGTCACGCGAACGTAGATCCGGCCGTCCACGATGTGCGCGGGCAACTTCACGGCGTCCACGCCCGCCGGAAAGTCGACGAGCACGCGCCGGTCGTGCGGAATCTCGACGTCGCTCTCCGTCACGGCCGCGTCGAGATCGTCTCGGACGAGCCGATAGTCGAACTCCGTGTCGGGTCGCTCGTCGCCGCCGAAGTAGTGCCACGGCCGCGTCCTGCCGCGCGCGTCCGTGCGGAAGTCTTCGTACGTCGTGTGCGTCGTGTGGCCGGCCGCGACGCGTTCGAGGCGCACGAGTTCGTAGGAGCGCACATCGTAGAACGATCGCGTCACGTGCCCGCTCGCATACGCGGTCGTGACTTCGAACGCATCGACGGGTTCGCGCACGCGCGTCACGGTCTGCGTCGCGATACGCTCCGTCTGCGACGGCTCCGCGCGTTCGAGGATCGTCTCGCCGTTTTCGTTTTGCCGCCACTTTTCGCCGCGCCGCGTTCCGCGAGCCGTCCGGAACGGTCCGAGTTCGGTCGTCTGCGCGACGTCGGCGCCGCGCCGCACCGTCGACGACGTTCCCTCGAGCGACGCGAGCCGGACGTCCCACACTTCGCGTTCCGTTTCCGGCCGCCGGTCGGTCGCCGCGACGATCTTCGATCGGGCGAGGATCTCTTCAGCGGTGGGAAGTTCTTCGCCGGTCGGATTCGGCGCCGGCGCGGCCGCCGCGCCGCGGCCGAACGCGACGAGCGCGAGGACGAATGCGGCGCCGGCGCGGCGGCGGAAGGGGCTCACGTCGTCGAAACGAGCTCCGTCGGTAACGCGAGGTGCGGTCGCGCTTCGAAGTGCGGCTTCCCGTTCGCCGAAGCGCGCGCGGCTTCGATCAGCTCGAGCGCCTTGTGCATCTGCGGATCGAAGCCGGCGCGATCGTCGTGCGGCGCGATGTCGACGTCGACGTCCGGATCCGTGCCGTAGTTCTCGACCTTCCAGCCCACGTCCACGAACCAGAACGAAAATTCGGGCTGCGTCGTGATCGTACCGTCGACGAGCCGGTGATACGGATTGATGCCGATGACGCCGCCCCACGTGCGCTTGCCGACGAGCGGCCCGAGCTTGTACAGTTTGAACACGTGACTGAAGATGTCGCCGTCGCTTCCCGCGAATTGGTTCGTGAGCGCGACCATCGGGCCGCCCACCGATTCCGGCGGATACGGCGTCGGCGGACCGTACCGCGAGACGTCCCAGCCGACGCGTTTGCGCGCGAGCTTCTCGATGAGCAGCGGCGAGACGTGGCCGCCGCGGTTGTAGCGGACGTCGACGATCAACGCGTCGCGGTTGAACTCCGACAGATAGCCGCGATGGAACTCGGCGAAGCCCCACGGCCCCATGTCGGGAATGTGCACGTAGCCGACGCGACCCTTCGTCGCATCGTGAACGAGCGCGCGGTTCGCATCGACCCACGCGCGGTAGCGCAGCATGCGTTCGTCGCGGAGCGCGCGCACGACGAGCCGGCGCTTGCCCTTCTTGCGGCCCGCGACGGTGAGCGCGACTTCGTGACCCGCGGCGTTGACGAGCATGCGATCCGGCGTCAGATCGCGCGAGAGCGCGCGTCCGCCGATCGCGTGCAGCACGTCGCCTTCGTGGATCGCGAGCCCGGGCTCGGCGAGCGGGGAATCGATGTCGCGATTCCACGAGTCGCCGCGATAGATCTTGACGATCGTGTATCCTTCGTCCGTATCGCTCCAGCGCAGATCCGCGCCGAGAAAACCGCGCCGGTACTGCGGCGGCGTGCGGTGATCGCCGCCGATTTCGTATGCGTGCGACGTGCCGAGCTCGCCGAGCATCTCCCAGAGGATGTCGGAGAGTTCGGTGCGCGTACGCGTGAGCGGCAAGAGCTTCGCGTAGCGCTCGCGCACGAGATCCCAGTCGATGCCTGACATCTGCGCGTCCCAGAACTGCTCGCGTTGCATGCGCCACGCCTCGTCGTACATCTGCCGCCACTCGTCGTGCGGTTCGACGAGCACGCTCGCGCGCGAGAGGTCGAGCCAACCGCTGCGCCGGCCCGGATCGTTCAGTCCCTTCGGTTCGTCCTGACCCTCGTCCGGCAGCTCGGCGTTCGCGTCGATCGCGCGGATGCGATCGTGCGATTCGTACACGAGCGTGCGATGGTCGGCCGCGAGCCGGATCTTGTGCACCTCGTGTGCGATCGGAGCCGCGCGCTGCTGATCGAAATCGTACGCGATCAGCGTGGCGCTCTCGTCCGAATCGCTCCACGAGTTACCCTCGGGCTTGATGCCGCGGAGCGGAAACTGCGTGAAGAGCGCGCGCCCCCTGCCGGCCACGAGCTGCTCGTAATCGCCTTCGTCGACCGGAAAGCCGAGGATGCGGCCTTCGATGCCTTCGAAATCGATGTCGATGCGAACGGGCTTCTCCGACGCCTTGCGATCGTCGTCCTCATCGTCCTTGCGATCGCGATGCAGCGGCGCGGGCTTCGGCACGAACGGGTTCGGGACGTCGTCGCGCAGGGTGACGAGAAACGGCCGCGATGCCTGCGGAAAGCTCAAGTCGAATTGCAGCGCGTCGTACACCGGATTGAAATCGCGCGTCGAGATGAAGTAGAGATACTTGCCGTCGGGATCCCATGCCGGCGCGCGATCGACGCGCAGCAGCGGCGTCACGTCGTGCACCACGCCCGATTTCACCTTGGCGATCCGGACGATCGACGTGTCGGCGTTGGCGCTCGACGAGTTGTCCGGCTGTACGGCGCACGCGTACGCGAGCCAGCGGCCGTCGGGTGAGAACGCGAGGTTCGTGATGTGCGATGCGGTGCTCGTATCGATCACGCGCACGCGCTCGGTCTCGAGATCGACGATCGTGAGTTCGTGCCGGTGGTTCGAGAGTGCGACGACGTCGTTCGTCGGCGACACGGCGAGCTCGACGACGCGGCCGATGTCCTGGTTCGCGGCGATCTTGCGCGGCGCGTCGTCGCCGGACGCGGCGTGGACCTCGAGATGCTCCGCACCGCCTTCATCGCTGACGCAGACGAAGTGTTTGGCATCGTGCAGCCACTCGGCGGCGCGATAGCGGACCCGACTGCCGGCACCGTGCGATGCCACGGCCTCTTCCCAGAGCGGCATCGTGAACGCCGCACCGCGCGAGATGAGCGCGAGCGACGTGCCGTCCGGGCTCGGCGAAAAGTGTTCGAGGTGATCCCCGATCTCGATGAAGCGGCGCGCGAGCTGCGGCGCGCTCGACGGCGTGATCACGGAGACGCGTTCGACGGCTCCCGATGCGGGATCGAGCGTGTAGATCGCCGCGCCCGCGGTGAACGCGATCGTCGTTCCGTCGGTCGACGGAAAGCGCACGAAGTATTCCGTCTCGTTCGTGTGCCGCCGTAGGTCGCCGCCGTCGGGGAGCACCGAGTAGATGTTGCCGACGCCTTCGTGATCGGAGAGGAAGAAGACGCGCTCGCCGACCCACATCGGCCAGACCGGATTGCCGACGAGCGACACGAGCCGCGCGAAGACGCCGGTTCCGTGCGCGTCGATCCACAAATCGCCCGCGGTGCCGCCGCGATAGCGCTTCCAGCGCGCGGGATCGTCGTTGTTGCGCCCGATCACGATGCGCCCGTCGGCGTGTTGCGAGAGCGAACGCGCGTGACCGAGCGACAGCGGTTCGGGCACGCCGCCGGAGGCGGCGATCTTGTAGCCGTGCGTTTCGCGCGCGAACGGCGCGTTCGCGTCCGTACAGAAGAGGATCGCGCTTCCGTCGGGCGTCCAGCTCGAGATCGAGCACACGTCGCCGCCGAGGAACGTCAAGCGCTCGGCGACTCCGCCGCCCGCGGCCATCGTATAGACTTCCGGACTGCCCTCGTCCCGCGCGACGAACGCGATCGTCGACCCGTCGGGTGAGATGCGCGGCGTCGAGACTTCGCCCGAGCTCGTCGTCAACCGCCGGGCGACGCCGCCGTCGCGAGAGACGCTCCACAGGTCGTCTTCACAAACGAAGACGATCGTGTCGCGAGCAACCGCGGCGTACCGGTAGTAGCCGATTTGATCCATTCACGCTCAGTTGGCGGCGCGCGGCGGGCACCCCCGCTCCGGGCGCGTCGCGTCGCGGCGTCGAAGGTCGCATCGTGTCCGGTTTCACAGAGCATTTTCTCGACAAATACTTCGATTACCGGTGGCGCTACGTCGATTACATCGCGCGCGAGGCCCCGGAACGGGCCGTGCTCGCGAACCTCTCCGAGATCGCGCGGCTCGGCTTCATGATCTCGGGCAACGTGCTCTGCGCGGCGATCCTCTGGCTGCTCGTCGCGGGCGCCGCGGATCGCGGCAGCGGCGCGCGCGTTTGGATCGCCGTGTTTGCGGCGCTTGCGTTGCTGCCGACCGCGTTCGCCGCGCTCGCATCGCGCGGTCTCGTCCGGGCGGTGCGCGATCGTCGCGCCGTCCAAGAGCGGACCCGTCGATCGGCGAACGGGTCGCCGCTATGACCGAATCCGTGGCCCTCGGCGAGATCGACGCGACGATCCTCGCGCTCTTCGACGCGAAGAATCCGCGCGGGCTCGCGCGAGCGATCTCGCGTGCGGAATCCGGCTTCGGCGCCGGCCTCATGCAGCGGCTGTTTCCCCGCACGGGGCGCGCCACGACGATCGGTCTGACGGGGCCGCCGGGCGTCGGCAAGTCGACGCTCTGCGCCGCGCTCGTCGCCGTCGCCCGCAAAGAAGGCAAGACGGTCGGGGTCGTCTCCGTCGATCCGAGCTCGCCGTTCTCGCACGGAGCGATCCTCGGCGATCGCATCCGGCTGAACGAGCACTTCACGGATGCCGACGTCTTCATCCGCTCGATGGCGAGTCGCGGTCACCTCGGCGGGCTCGCCGGGGCGACGGGCGACGCCGTCGCGTTCATGGATGCGTTCGGCAAGGACGTCGTGATCGTCGAGACCGTGGGCGTCGGGCAATCCGAGATCGAGATCGCCGAACTCGCCGACACGACGCTCGTCGCCCTCCAGCCGGGCAGCGGCGATTCGGTGCAGCTGCTCAAAGCGGGCATCCTCGAAGTCGCCGACGTGTTCGTCGTCAACAAGGCGGATCACCCGATGGCGCTCCAGCTGCAACGCGAGATTCGCGGGATGATGGAGATGCTCGATTTCGGAGCCGGCTGGGTGCCGGAGCTCGTCGCGACGCGAGCGCGGGAAAACGTCGGCATCGACGAGCTGTGGCGCGCGATCGGCGCGCACGATGCGTACCTCCGCACGAGCGGCGACCTCGTCGCCAAGCGTCGCGGCGCGTTCGCGCATCGCGTCCGTGCGCTCGTGCTCGGCGACCTCGAGCGGCGCGTCGAGGCCCGCATCGACGAGTTGCTCGAAGGCGGCGCGGCAAACGAGGACCCCTACGCGGCCGCCGGCACGATCCTCGCGCCCCTCGAAACCGTCTTGCCTCCCGC
>CAJCIN010000055.1 GCA_903970385.1 Rhodospirillales bacterium
ACGAGCCGCAGATACACGGTGATCTCATTCGCATTGCGTGCGTGACGGATCTGCACGAACGCCGCGATAGCGGTCACGGTGATGACGAGCGCCGAAACGACGGACGCGAGCGCGGCGACCCAGCCGGAATCGATCTGCATGAGCGGCGGTTCTCCTCGAGCCGAGGACGTTCATGGCGCCGGTCCCGGTCGAACGACCGTGAACTCTGCGTCTCGATAGATCACGCTGCCGCACGTCGTTCCGACGGTCGCCTCGGCTGCCGCAGCTGCGGCGCTCTGTCGGGAATTCCGCTCGGAGACGATCACCGCATCGACGCGCCTCGCGCGAGCACAGTCGAACGGGAACGCCGCATTTTCTACGAGCGTCGACGGCGAGACGACGACGATCGTTCCGAGAGGAGCGGAATCGCTGATGACCTCGTGCGGCTCGCTCGCGGCCAACCACGTGTAGAAGGCCGATCGTTTCGATCCGTGCGAGCTCGCGTCGTTGTAGTAATCGATCGGATGAGAGCCGGCGAGGACGACAGCGTACGCTACGAGCGAAGCACCGGCCGTCGCGGTAACGAACCCACGACTCCACAACATGTCGACGGCGATGGCGATCGCGATGCCGATTGTGACGTAGAACCAAGAGTACGTTGTCGTGTCCGCGCGAAACACGTTCTCGATCGTTATCACTTGCACGCACGCGAGAGTGGAGAATACAATCGTTGCCGGAAATGCGACGCGACGTAACAGGGGAAGTGCCCCGACGCATCCGAGCACGAGTGCGGTATCGGCGTAACGCAGCGAAGCCCCCGTCGCCAACTGCGGGACGTCGTTCGAAAACCCATACGGTTGAAGCAAGAAGAATGCGAGCGTGCCGCACGCCGTCCAGCGAAGGACCGGTTCACAAGAAAAAACTATCGTCGCCACGAGGGCGACCGAAGCGATCGATACTCCGGGCCCGGCGTGCCGAAGAGCGTCGGCGAGCGTCTGTAATCCCGCGAGGCCATGACCCGCGATCATTGTTTGCACGACGGGCGGACCGGAAACGGCCGACGGCGGAATCGTGGCATTCGGCCAAAGTAACGTATCGCGGACGATCCAAAACGCGAACGGAAAGCACGCCACGGCGAGTCGCTGCGTCCCCGAGGTCCGGTTTTGCAGTGCGGCGAGGACCGCGAAGACAAATCCATACGGCTTGATGAGTGTGGTGACCGCGATCGCTCGTTCTGCCGCCCACCGGTCCGTCGACATCGCCCAGACCATCTCGAGCACGAACGCCGCCAACCAGACGTCGTTTTCGAGCGATCCCGCCTGCAATGCAATGGTGCTCAGCGTGACGACTGCAGCTGCAAAAGCACCGCTCGTCAAGTCGCCGTAACCGGCGCGTTCGGAAAACGCGAAGAGACGGTTCGCGAGCAGCAGCACGGCGACGAACCCCGCGAAGCCAACGCAGAGCGGGCCTGCGACCGTCAGCAAGCCGGCCGCGAAGAGCTCCGATGCGCCCGGATACCACCAGTACCACGTCCCGCTCGTCCAAAGCGAGTGCGTGCCGCTCCACGCGGCAGCATTCGGAAGGTGGTAGGCGAGCGAGTCTCCCTGTAGGAGCGGACGCACGAGTTGTGGCCACGAGGTCGCGGTGACGGCGAGGATCGGAAGCGACGTACCGACCATCGAAATAGCGCCGGGACGCGTGGTCCGCCGCTCGATGCGCGGCGGTCGGCGCACGATACGCAATACGATGAGCGCCATTGCGAACAGTGCGCAAGCAAGTTGCGTCAGCAGCCCGAGGATCGCCAGCACGAACGGAATGGCTATCCCGAGCGTCATCGCATCGCGAATCCTCGAAACGCCGTCACTCCGCGAACCGGTCGTCGCCGTTCCGATGAGCGGAGCTACAAACCAAAGGGCTCCGAGCCACACAGCGGCACACGTGCCAGCGATCGGCGCACTCAGGCTAACGTCGACGATCCTCTCAAAGCGCCCCGGGCCGTACCCGAGCCATCTGTGATACGTCTATTGTGACGATACCGCTCCGACCCCTCGGCGCGGCGGACTACGTAGTTTCACGGATGTGCGCCGCGACGTGGACTCCTACACTTGCCGCATGGCAACACCGCGGCGCACATCAAACCTCGAGACCCTAGCATCGACCGGGAAGAAACGCGTCTTTTCCGGCCGCCGCGGCGCCCCGTTCGTCGCCGTCGGCGTTCTTTCGATAGCTCTGGCTTCGTGCTCGGGTTCGGGCTCGGGTGCTCCGGCGCAGCCGATTCGGAGCAATGCGAGCCCGACGCCGGCCGCGACGTCGACGCCGACGGCCGCGGCCACGGAAACGCCGACAGCGAGACCGAGTGCGACGCCGACCGCGTCGCCGAAGCCGACCGCGTCACCGACCCCGACGGCGCTTCCATCCCATACGCCGTCACCGAAACCCACGCTGACACCGACTCCTACACCGACGACGACACCGGTGTTAACGAGTACGGCTTCGTGCATCAATCCGTCGGGTGGTGGCGACGCGTCGCCGCGCAAACGGTTCGCGTCGGCCTACCCATATATCGAGTGCGATGCCTCGACGGAGTTCAGCGAGACCATCTCCCAAATCGGGGTTCAGTACCTCATCGATTTCTCGAACGCAGCCGGATACGGCTCGCTGACCGCAAGTCTCTATCGATCGAATCCCGGAAATTTCAGCGTCCCGGGTAGCGTGATCGCCGCCGTGCAGGGAACGCTGACCAATTCACCCGCGACGTTGACCGTCACACTTCCGGATGGATCGATATCCGTAAGCCTCAACCTGTTCACGGAACCCGGCGCCTCGGGCGGCATCAATCCATCGGTGCCGTATACGTGCTCCGTCTTCGTCGATTCGACGTTGATCGGACGTGCGAGCGCGACCAATGGCGGCGACAGCACCTACTGCTTGGCAGAGTACAACGCTCCCCCCGCACCCGGCGAAGCGCCGTCGATCGCAACCGTAACGTTGCCGAACGCGCTCTATGTCGGTCATCCGTACACGCTGATCATCTCGCAGTGACGGACACGCGGTCTCTGGAGCCGACGAGCGGATTTGAACCGCTGACCTGCTGATTACGAATCAGCTGCTCTACCAACTGAGCTACGTCGGCACTCTACGGGGCGAGCTTCGATGCCCGCGGCCCGGGAAGGGGCGCCCGTCCGATTCGGGACGGCTCCGGCGTGCCCTCCCCAATCGTCCCGTCGTCCAGGTGCGGCTCGCGTGCCGTTACGAAGGTAGACCCGTGCCAGCGTCTGCTCCGCCCTTGTGACACCCGATTTCAGCGCCGCCGAACGCGCCGCGCTCTACCGCGCGATCGCGCTCCGGCGCGACGTGCGAGCGGAGTTCTCGGGGGATCCGGTGCCGGACGAGGTGCTCGAGCGCATCCTCGATGCCGCACATCACGCGCCGTCGGTCGGGCTCTCGCAGCCCTGGCGGTTCATCGTCGTGCGGTCGCTCGAAACGCGACGCTCCGTCCACGACGCGTTCCGGCGCGCGAACGCCGAAGCGGCGACCGACTACGACGCGCAGACGGCATCGCAGTACGAAGCGCTGCGCCTGCAAGGCATCCTCGACGCACCCGTGGGCATCTGCGTCACGTGCGACGACGATCCGCAGCGCGGGAACGGGCTCGGTCGACGGACGATGCCCGAAACCGCGCGCTACTCGACGGTCTGCGCGATCCAGAATCTCTGGCTCGCGGCACGCGTCGAAGGTCTCGGCGTCGGCTGGGTCAGCATCGTCGAACCGGACGAGCTCCGCACGTTGCTCGAGATTCCGAAAGACGTCGCGGTCGTCGCGTACCTCTGCGTCGGATACGTCACGCACTTCGCGCCGGTCGCCGACCTCGAACGCGATCGCTGGGAAACGCGTGCACCGCTGACCGACGTCGTCGACTACGAACGCTATGGCGGCCGCGCCGTCACAGTCTCATCTGCGATTAACGAAAAAGCGTGAGAGAGTGCCGCGCGTTGGAAAAACCATCGGCATGAACCTCAAGCAACTTCCCAAACTCGCGCTCGCGGCACTCTTCGCCGCGACGACGGCAACGGCGGTCGTTGGACACGAGGCGGCAAATCCCGCAGCGACGGGAGCCGATGCGAACGCTCTCGCCGGGACTGCACTGGCAGCCGACGCGCAGGGCGACCCGTATTACCACCGCGGTTGGCATCACTATCATGGCCGCTATTGGGCACATCGCCGCTGGCACGCCGGCTACTATGGGCCGTACCACCATTGGCACCCGGGCTTTTGGGTGTACTTCTAGGACGCTACGATCGATTGCGCGCGTAGTAGCGTTCGAGATTCGCGGTTCGCGCCTCGACGAACGCGTCGAGCCCCGCGAGCAGGCCGATCTCGTCGTCCGTGAGATCGGGATGCCAAACGTCCACGATCAAGACGAGACGATCGCGAACGTCGCGATTCCACGCCTCGTGTTCGAACGAATCGTCGAACACGAGGCAGCGGCCCTCGGTCCAACGGCGCGTCTCGCCGCCGACGACGAGCCCGCACTCGTCCGGCACGTCGACGCCGAAGTGACAGCGCAATCGCACGTTCGTCGGCCCGCGGTGCGGCGCGACGTGCGATGCGGCGGCCAGCCGCGAGAGATACGCGAGCCCCGACGGTCCGCGGATCGTGCGCACGTCGTCGATCGCCGCCGACGTCACCGGGCAACGCGCGCGAAGCGCGTCGTGCGGGCGCCCGCGCTCGTTGAAAAAGGCGACGTCCCAGCGGCCGCGCCGGCGGATCTGCTCGCGCTCCGGCACGAAATCCGCGTCGCGCACCGAGCGCAACTCGCGCACGACGGCGTTCGCATCGGCTTCGAGCCTCCGTACGAGTGAGAAGTCCGGCGCGTTCCAAAACGGTCGCGCGGTCAGGCCCGGATACGGGCCGAGGCCGCGTCGAGCCGTGACGTCGGTGAGTCCGGAGAGATAGTCCGCGAAGCGCGGCGGAAGGGGCGGCACAAACGGAGCGTTCGGCACCGGAAATGCGCGCACCTAACGGTATCGTCGAAAGCCGCATGGAACGTCGCGATCATGTCGACTCACGCTTTCGTCGAGATGCGTACCTACACGCTCGTGCCCGGAAAAACCGCCGCATATTTCGCGCTCTACGAACGCGAAGGTCTCGCCGTTCAACGCGAGCATCTCGGCGAGATGTTCGGCTACTATGCGACCGAGATCGGTCACGCGAATACCGTCGTGCACATGTGGCGCTACGATTCGTGGGACGATCGCATTCGCCGGCGCACGGGCCTCAAAGACGATCCGCGCTGGCAGGCGTATCTCGCGCAGATGCTGCCGCTGCTCGTCGATCAGGACGTGAAGATCTTGCTCCCCGCGCCGTTCTTCACGCTGCCCGCGCGCTGAGGCGGCGACGCGAACGTCCCGTTCGCGTTTGCAACGATCCGGCCGGCCGCTCGGGCCGCGACGAGCGCTTCGTAGTCGCGCTCGTTCTGGTCGGCATACGTTTCCGCAAACCGTGCGATCGCGAGATCGAACGCCGCGCTCTGCCCGAGATATCCGGAGACCTCGCGAGCCTTCCCGCCGGCGCGAGCGTGCGCGCGTGCGAGCGCCCAACCGCACGCGCTCGCATACCGCTTGAGTTCCCCGGCGCTCATCTCCTCGATGTTCGGACTCGTCTTCATATCGCGTAACTGACGCACGTAGAACGCGTGCCCGTCCGCGGCATTCGCCCATCCGAGGAACAGATCGCTCGAGGTTTGCAGCAGGTGCTGCCCGATCACGACCCGCTCGCCGTGATTCGCATAGCCGCTCGCGACGTACCGCTCGTAGACGGAAGCGCGCG
>CAJCIN010000056.1 GCA_903970385.1 Rhodospirillales bacterium
CGATCTCGAGACCGGGACGCTCGCCGCGATCGACCTTCCCGAGACGGTGCGCACGGTCGGCGCGAATGCGAATCCCGAGTTCGCGACGGAGACGTTCCGCTTCACCTACACCTCGTTCGTCACGCCCGCCACCGTGTTCGACCTCGACATGCGCACGGGCGAGCGGACGCTGCTCAAGGCGACGGAGGTACCTGGCTACGAGCCGGACCGCTATACGACGGAATTACGTCACGCGACCGCGAGCGACGGCACGCGCGTTCCGATCTCGCTCGTCTCGCGCGCGGACGTCCCGCGCACGGCCGAGACGCCGATGCTGCTCTACGCATATGGTTCGTACGGGCTCTCCATGGACCCGTCGTTCTCGGCCGCGCGCCTCGCTCTGCTCGACCGCGGCGTCACGTTCGCGATCGCGCATATCCGCGGCGGCGGCGAGCTCGGCGAAGCGTGGCGTACGGCGGGACATCTCCAGGCGAAACTCAATACCTTTACCGATTTCGTCGCGTGCGCCGAATACGTCATCGCCGAGAAGTTGACGTCGCCCGAACGGCTCGCGATCCAAGGCGGCAGCGCGGGCGGCCTCTTGATGGGTGCGGTCTCGAACATGCGGCCCGATCTCTTCGGTGCCGTCGTCTCGCAAGTGCCGTTCGTCGACGTCGTCAACACGATGCTCGACGCGTCGCTGCCGCTCACGACGAGCGAGTACCTCGAGTGGGGGAACCCCGAGGTCGCGAGCGACTACGCGTACATGATGCGCTATTCGCCGTACGACAACGTGCGCGCGCAAGCGTACCCTGCGACGCTGGTCAAGGTATCGGTCAACGACAGCCAAGTCCCGTATTGGGAAGGCGCGAAGCTCGTCGCCAGAATACGTGCCCTCGGAACGGGCACGGCGCCGATCGTGCTCGTCACGAATTTCGGCGCCGGCCACGGCGGCCCGTCGGGCCGCTACGATCATCTGCGCGACGTCGCGAGCGTGTACGCGTTCGTACTCGCGACGGTCGGCGCGAAGCTCTAGCTCTCCGTCAGCGCCTCGCGCACGATGCGCTCCTGTTCGAGCGCGTGCGCGCCACCGTATCCCTCGCTCGGGCTCGCGCGATAGCCGCGCCCGACGTAACCGATCTCGGCGATCCCGTTCGGCAGCTTGTCGATGAGCCGGCGACGCACGTGCGCGCGCGCGCCCATGTTCTTCGGCTCTTCCTGCACCCAGTCGACGCTCGTGAGATTCGGATACGCTTCGAGCACCGCGACGATCTCGGCGATCGGCAGCGGTGAGAGCAACTCGACGCGAACGATCGCCGTCCGCGCGAGCTTCGCGTAGCTCTCGTGCGCGATCAGATCGTAATAGATCTTACCCGAGCACAAGACGACGCGCTCGACCGCGGCGCGATCCTTCGCGGTGCGCGGATCGTCGATGACGGACTGGAACGCGCCGTCCGTCAGGTCTTCGATGTGCCCGGCGGCCGCGCGTAAACGCAACAGGCTCTTCGGCGTGAAGATGACGAGCGGAAGCGCGCGCGGCTGCCGCGCCTGCAACCGCAACAGGTGGAAGTACTGTGTGGGCGTCGTGCAGTTCGCGACCTGAACGTTGCCTTCGGCCGAGAGCTGCAGGAAGCGTTCGATGCGCGCGCTCGAGTGTTCGGGGCCGGCGCCTTCGTAACCGTGCGGCAAGAGCAGCACGAGTCGAGACGTCTCGCCCCACTTCGCCTGGCCCGCCGCGATGAACTGATCGATGATGATCTGCGCGCCGTTGTTGAAGTCGCCGAATTGCGCTTCCCACAGCACGAGCGCGTTCGGAAGCTCGACGGCGTACCCGTATTCGAAACCGAGACACGCGTATTCGGAGAGCGGGCTGTTGTAGAGTTCGAAGCTCGCGACGGCGTCGCGCAAGTGCTGGATCGGCGCGTGCGTCGCGTTGGTCTTCGCGTCGTGGAACGCGAGATGACGGTGCGAGAACGTGCCGCGTTGCGTGTCTTGCCCGGTCAGCCGGATCGGCGTTCCTTCGGCGAGCAGCGATGCGAACGCGAGCGCCTCGCCGAGGCCCCAATCGAATTCGCCCTCGGTTTCGAACGCGGCTTTGCGACGCTCGAGCTGGCGTGCGAGCTTCGGCAGCACCGTGAAGCCCTGCGGAACGGTCACGAGTTCGTCGCTCCAGGCAACGAGCTTCGCGCGATCGATGCGCGCATCGCTCGTCGGGAGCGCGGCGTCGGGCGGCGAGACGTGCGCGTCCGGCGCGCCTTGCCACGTGCCGCTCTTGACGTTCTGGTGCGCTTCCGTCAGGCGCGCCGTCGCGGCCGCGAGCATCGCGTTGACGTCCTCGGCCGTGACGACGCCTTGCGCGATCAGCTTCTGCGCGTAGAGTTCGCGCACGGTCGGATGCGTCTTGATCCGCTCGTACATGTCCGGCTGCGTGTACGCGGGTTCGTCCGTCTCGTTGTGACCGAAGCGGCGATAGCCGATCAAGTCGAGGATGACGTCGTGGCCGAAGCGACGGCGAAAATCGACGGCGAGATGCACGGCCGCGATGCACGCGTCGACGTCGTCCGCGTTGACGTGCACGATCGGCACGTCGAAGCCCTTCGCGAGATCGGACGCATAGCGCGTCGACCGCGCGTCGCGCGGATCGGTCGTGAAGCCGACTTGATTGTTCGCGATCAAGTGGATCGTGCCGCCCGTCGCGTAGCCCTCGAGCGCTTGCAGGTTGAGAACTTCGGCGACGATGCCTTGTGCCGAGAACGCGGCATCGCCGTGGATCAACAGCGGCGCGGCGCGCCCGACCTCGAGCGTCGCCGTCGGCGTGCCGTGATTCGTCTGCAGCGCGCGCGTGCGGCCTTCGACGACGCCGTCGACCGCTTCCAGATGGCTCGGGTTGTTCGCGAGCGCGACCGCGACGTATTTTCCGTTCGCGAGCGTGTAACGGCCGTTCGCACCGTGATGGTATTTCACGTCGCCCGTCACGTCGCCGCCGGCGTCCCCGAGATCGCCTTCGCCACGCAAGTTCGCCGCTTCGAACTCGGCGAGAATCTCTTCGTACGGCCGGTTGACGACGTGCACGATCGTCGCGAGACGGCCGCGATGCGCCATGCCGATCACGGCGTTGCCGACGCCGTCGTCGCCGAGCAGCGTGATCGTCTCCTCCAGCATCGGCACCATCACGTCGAGGCCTTCGATCGAGAACGTTTTCGTGCCGATGAACGCCTTGCGCAGATACCGCTCGAACGTCTCGACCTTCGTCAGACGTTGCAACACGCGCTTCGCCTTCTCGTCCTCGAGTTGTACGAAGTGCGCGCCCGATTCGATGTAATCGCGCAGCCATTCGCGTTGCTCGATGTTGGCGATGTGCTCGACTTCGTAGGCGATCGTCGAGCCGTACGTCTTACGCAGCTCGCCGACCACGTCTTGGAGCGTGTCGCCTTTGACCTTCGTGCGCAGGATCGACGCCGGTATCGCGGCCATGACGGCCGGCGTCAGCGCGTAGTTGTGCCAGTCGAGTGCGGGGTCGCCCTGCGGCTGCGTCCCGAGCGGATCGAGCGTCGCGGCGAGGTGGCCGTGCCTGCGGTACGACGACAGGATCGCCATACCCGCGGCGACCGCGCGGAGCAGTTCGTCGGAATACGCCTCGATCGGGCGCGGCGGCGTCGCGGGAATGTCCGTGACGAGCGTGGCCGCGGAGGCGGATGCCTGCGAAGAACGTGACGGCGCGGCGCTGACCGCGACGGCGCTCGCGGCCGTGCCGTTCCGCGACGCGGTGAGTCCGAAGCTCGCGAACACGTCGTCGTAGAACGCGTCTTTGCCCGCGAGCAACTCGTCGACGCGTTTGAGATACTCGCCCGACTGCGCGCCTTGGATGACGCGATGATCGTACGTGCTCGTGAGCGTCATGACTTTCTCGACGCCGAGCGAACGCAGCGCCTCGGCGTTCGCCGAAGCGAACCCCGGCGGATACGCGATGGCGCCCGCCGCGACGATCGTGCCCTGACCCGCCGTGAGACGCGGCACCGAAGCGATCGTTCCGATGCCGCCCGGATTGGTGAGCGTGAACGTCGCCCCCGACAGATCGTCCGCGCCGAGCTTGTTTTCGCGCGCCTTCGCGATCAACGCTTCGTACGCGGTGCGGAAGCGGGCGAAGTCCAGCGTATCCGCATTCTTGATGACGGGCACGACGAGAAAGCGCGACCCGTCCTTGCGCTCGGTATCGACCGCGATGCCGAGATGGATGCCGCTCGTCACGCGTTGCGCGGCACCCGCATCGCGCCGAAAGCTCGCGACCATCGCGGGAATCTCGCGCGCCGCGCGCGCGAGCGCGAACGCGATGAGGTGCGTGAACGAAATCTTCTCGCTGCGGCCCGCGCCTTTGAGCGCGCCGTTGAGTTCCGCGCGCTTCGCCTCGAGCACGCCGACTTGCAGCGTGCGAAAGCTCGTCGCGGTCGGGATCGTGAGACTCTGCTCCATCGCGCCGGCGAGCGCCGCGGCGGGGCCTTTGATGGCGGTCGTCGTCGCCCCGGCGGCGAGCGGCGGTTGCGGCGCGGCGGGCGCTGCCGGCGCACCGTTGTTCGCTCCGTTCGAGCCGGCGTGCGCCGCGTGCTCGCTCCAGGTCGCCTCGGCCTTGAGGACGTCGTCGTGCAGGATCAGGCCGCCCGGACCGGAGCCGACGACCGACGAGAGATCGAGGTGCGTGCGCGCGGCGAGCCGCTGCGCGCGATGCGACGCGATGCCGCCCGCTTTCGCGGTGGCCGGCGGTTTCGGCGCCGCGACCGGCGCATCGCCTTGCGCGCCGTACGACGACGGCGTCGGCGGTTCGAGGACTGGAGCGGGTGCCGACGCGCCGTCGGGTTTCGCCGCCGACGTGTCGATCTCGACGAGCGTGGCGCCGACGGCGATCGTGGCGCCCTCGTCCGCGAGCACCTTCGTGACGACGCCGGATGCCGGCGCGGGGACCTCGACGTCGACCTTGTCGGTCGTGACGTCGACGAGCGTCGCGCCTTCGTCGATCCACTGCCCGGCCTTCACGTGCCACTCGACGATCGAGCCTTCCGTGACGGATTCGCCCATCTCCGGAAGCGGGACGACGACGAGCGTTTCAGGCACGGGGAAGATCCAGATCAATCACGATACCCGACATTTTAAGGCACGCTTGCGAACCCGCCTGCTGTAATTGTAGTGCTCCAAGTTGCGAGTGTAAAAACGGGGCGGCGAGGCCCCCCGTTCCCCCCCCGAGCCCGCACTCGCGGGCTCTTTGACGAACGCTGCGCTCGCGTGCGGGTGGAATGTCGAAAAGGCGCCGTGCTAACAGCGCCCTTCTTCATGCCCAGGAAGGGACTCGAACCCCCACCCCCTTGCGAGGACTGGTACCTGAAACCAGCGCGTCTACCAATTCCGCCACCAGGGCGTAGCCCAGGGGCCGCACTTTCGCCGGGCCGTGCACGCCACCTCGTTTCGCGTCAGCGCACGTACGATGCGCCGTTGACGTCGACGGTCGTGCCGGTCGCGTAGTCCGCGGCACCGCTCGCGAGAAACGCGACGATCGCCGCGACGTCGTCCGGCGAGCCGACGCGACCCGACGGAATCTCCGCTCGAATCGATTCGCCGTCCGCATCGAGCGCCGCCCGCGCCATGTCCGTTTCGATGAATCCCGGCGCGATCGAGAACGCGACGATGCCGTCGGACGCGCATCCGCGCGCGATCGATTTGCCGAGGTTCACGAGCGCCGCTTTGCTCGCACCGTAGTCGGCGAAGGTCGTCTCGCCGCGATGGGCCGCGCGCGATGCGACGTTGACGATGCGGCCGCGCGTTCCGCGCGCATCCGGCGGGTTCGAACGCATCGCGCGCATCGCGAGGTACGCGAGGTTCGCCGCTCCAAAAACGTTGACGGCGAACGTGTTTTCCCACCCCGCGCGCCATGCGTCGTAATCGTCGCCGTCGAAGGCGTTTTCCGCGAAGATCGCGGCGTTGTTTACGAGCGCGTCGATGCGGCCGTAACGCGCGACGCAGCGCTCGACGAGGCCGGGCAACGACGCGGCATCGCCGACGTCGCACCGTTCGAACGTGACGCGATCGCCGAGATCGTTCGCGAGCGCGCGCGCCGAACGTTCGTCGCGGACGTACGTAAATGTCAGTTGCGCGCCTGTCGCGTGCAACGCGCGCACGATCGCCGCGCCGATCCCGCGCGACCCTCCGGTGACGAGAACGGCATTCCGGTCGGCATCGATCCGCATCGCCCGCGTTTCGCGAGCCGAGCACACGCGCCTCGCTCAAAAATAATTGGCCGATGTGGCTCCCGATACTGAAGGTCGCGCTCCCCGATACCGACACATTGAGAATATGAAGGTCCTGATCGTCGGTGCCACGGGATACGTCGGTACCGCCGTCGACGTAGCGCTCAGCCGAAACGGGCACTCCACCTTCGGGGTCGCCCGGAGCGATACCGCACGGGCCCGCCTGGCGGCTCGGGGCACGAGTATCGTCCTCGCCGACGCGGCCAAGCCCCAGACCCTGGCCAAGGCCGCCGCCGACGTGGACGCGATCGTCTACGCGGTCAACGTGACGGACGACGATCCCGAGATCGTCGATTCGAACGCCCTCCGCGGGATTCGTAAGGGCCTCGCCGGTACCGAGAAGACCTTTGTCTTCGTCAACGCGGCGTGGATCTACGGTCAGACCGGAAACGTCCCGGCGACCGAAGCGGCACCGATCAATCCGCCTCCCCTCGCCATGCGCCGGGTCGATCTCGAGCGCCAGACGCTCGAGATGACGCGCGTCGGCATTCGAGCCCTCATCGTGCGCGCCGGCGTCGCCTACGGCCGCGGCGGCGGCATCCCCGCCATGTTCGCCCAGTCGGCGCGCGAGCGCGGCGCGGCGACGATTCTCGGCGACGGCACCAACCGTTGGGCGACGATCGACGTCGACGACCTCGGCACGTTCGTCTGCAAGGCCGTCGAGTCGGGCCGCCCGGGTCGCGCCTACAACGCCGTCAACGACGACCGCTTCACCGTCCGGCAGATCGCCGAAGCCGCGAGCCGCGGCGCCGGAGCGGGCGGCGAGGTCACGATTCTGCCGCCGGAGATCATGGGCCAGTACGGCGACTGCCTCGCGCTCGACCAAGTGATCAGTGCGGAACGCGGGAAGTCCGACCTCGGCTGGCGCGCCGAGGGACCCTCCATCGTCGACGAACTCGAAGCCGGGTCGTACGTGGGGGCCGCTCTAGCGTCCTGACGCCGGCGGCGTCCGGGGGGCCGCGTGGCTCGCGCGCCCAAACGGTCCCGCATGTTCGCGCGCCTGGTGCCGATTCTCGGGATCACGTTCATCGACGTGCTCGGCTTCAGCATCCTGTTGCCGATACTCCCGTACTTCGTGCGCCATTTCGGCGCGTCGTACGTCGTCGTCGGAGCGCTGCTCGCGACGTTCGCCGCGTGCCAGTTCCTGTCGGCCCCCGTCTGGGGCAACGTCAGCGATCGAATCGGCCGCAAGCGGGTGCTGATCATCTCGCAGATCGGGGCGACGCTCGGGTGGACCGGGCTCGCGTTCGCGCCGACGCTCGCGTGGGTCTTCGTCGCACGGATCGTCGAGGGCATTTCCGGCGGCAACATCAGCGTCACGCAGGCGTACGTCGCGGATCGCGTCGCGGTCGCCGAGCGGTCGCGCGCGTTCGCCTTCGTCGGTGCCGCGTTTTCCGCGGGCCTCGTGCTCGGCCCGCTCGCCGGCGGCGTGCTGCTCGACAGATTCGGCTACCGCGCACCGTTCTTGCTCGCCGCCGCGCTGCAGCTGATCACGCTCGGCGTGACGCTGCGCTACCTTCCCGAAGACGTCGCCGAGCGCGGGGAGGCGACGGCGGCCAAGCTGTCCGACATCCCACGCTTCCTCCGCGATCCGGGCATCGCTCCCGTGCTCGTCCAGAAGCTCGCGTATTCGCTCGGCCTCTACGCGTGGTTTTCCGTCTTCGCGCTCGTGCTCGGCGCCGTGGACGGTTTCACGCCGTCGCAGACGAGCTATTTCTTCGCGGTATTCGGCGTCGCGAGCGTCGCGGTCCAACTGCTGGTCGTCGGCCGGCTCGTCGACCGGCTCGGCGTCCGTACCACGTCGAACCTCGGCTTTGTCGCGGCGCTCGCGTTCTTCTCGCTCGTGCCGTTCTTGCGCGAGCGCGCGGTCCTCGGCGTCGAAGTCGTCCTCTTCGCGATCGCGCTCTCGATCGCGAACGCCACGCTCGCGACGCTCCTGACCGACGCCGCGCCCGAACGCGTGCGCGGCACCGTGCTCGGCGTCGGCTCGTCGCTCGAGGCGATCGCGGGCGTCACGATGCCCGTCGTCGCGACCGCCGTGCTCGCGGCGTACGGACCGTCCTTCTGCGGCGCGATCTCGGCATTCTTCATCGCGATCGCGCTCGCGCTCGGCATCGCCGCGCAGCGCGGCGCGCTCGCGCCGCCCGCGGCGTAACGACACGCCGCCGACGGCGGTGGAGTGGGTATCTCGTGTGCGTGAGCGAGCGCTATGATCTCTGCGCGATCGGGGCGGGTACGGCCGGCTTCGCCGCCGCGCAGGCGGCACGCTCGCTCGGCAAGAGCGTCGTGCTCGTCAGCGGCCCGGGCGACCTCGGCGGGACGTGCATCCTGCGCGGGTGCATGCCCGCGAAGACGCTGCTCAGTTCCACGGAGCGGCTCGGCGACGTCGAGCACGCGCGCGACGTCGGCATCCGCGCGAGCGAGGCGCGCGCCGACGTGCGCGCGATCGTCGAACGCAAACGCGAGTTGACCGACTACTTCGCGGCCGACCGGCGCGACGAGCTGGCCGCGTTCCCGCTCGCTCGCGGTTCCGCACGATTCGTCGCGAACGTCGCGATCGACGTCGACGGGCGTCGCATCGAAGCCGAACGCTTCGTGATCGCGACCGGTTCGCGCATCGTGCCGCCCGCAATCGACGGGCTCGCGGCGTGCCGGCCGTTCACGAGCGACGACGCGCTCGACATGACGGCGATTCCGTCGTCGCTCATCGTTCTCGGCGGAGGCCCGGTGGGCTGCGAATTCGCGCAGTATTTCGCGCGGCTCGGCGCACGCGTCACGCTCGTGCAAGCCGAGGCGACCTTGCTGCGTAACGACGATCCCGACATCGGAGCGGCCCTCGAGACGTTCCTGACGCACGACGGCGTCGAGGTGCTGACGCGCACGACCGCACTCGCGTTCGCACGCGACGGCGACGCGTGCGTCGCGTACCTCGCACGCGACGGCGAACGTTTCGAACGCCGCGCGGTACGCGTCATGCTCGCGACGAATCGCCTCCCGTTCTACGACGGACTCGGCCTCGAGACCGCGAGCGTGCGCGTCACCGCTCGCGGCATCGACGTCGATGCGTTTCTCCGCACGTCGAATCCGGCGGTCTATGCGGCGGGCGACGTGCTCGGACGGCGCAACCTCGTCCACGTCGCCGCGTACGCGGGGCGGCTCGCGGCGCGCAACGCCTTCACGCCGCATCCGGAGCGCGCCGACTTCGATCGCTTCGAGGCGCACGCCGTCTACACGCAACCGCAGATCGCGGTCGCCGGCCTCGACGAGCGCGCGTGCCGCGAACGCGGCATCGCGTACGACGTGCGCCGGCATCCGTTCGTCGACGTCGGCAAAGCGGTCGTCAGCGATGAACGCGCAGGCTTCGTGAAGATGCTCGCGAGCGTCGACGACGGGCGCATCCTCGGTGTCGCGATCGTCGGCGGCGAAGCGATCGACCTCGTCGGCGAGGCGATCGCGCTGCTCGACCGCCGCGCGACCGTAACGGACGTCGCCGAGATGCCGCATCTGCATCCGACGATGGGCGAAATCTTCGGGCGCGTCGCAGAAGACTTCGCCACGCGTCAGGCGCCGTTACCGGCGCCGGCGGGCTTGCGCTAACTCGCGCCCGCGTCGTTCGGGAACGTGTGGGCGCACTCGTAATCCAGCGTCGTGCTGCACGCACGCACGTCGAGGTGCGTCTTCGACCCGCGTACCGTGACCGGGAACGTTTGCCGGGGAACGTCGTCCGACTCGAGCGTGATCGTGAGCGCGCCCGCTTTGACGCCGTGCAGCGCGTACGCGCCGGCGCGATCGGTCACCGTGCTCGCGCCGCCTGCGGTCACGCGGACGTTCGCGAGGCCCTGACCCGTCGTGCGGTCGACGACGTGTCCCGCGAGCAGCGCGGCCGCGAGCATCGCACACGCGGCGTTCGTCACGCCGCGGACTTCTTGCGACGCGTGGTCTTCTTCGCTTTCGCTTCCGTCGCGTGGGTGCTTTTCTTGTCGTTCGCGCCCGGCCCGCGTTTTTTCGATTCTTCGAGGCTGCGCTGCAACACGTCCATGAGGTTGACGACGTTGCTCGCCTTCGGGGCCGCGACCTCGGCTTGCGGCGTCTCTTTGCCTGCCGCGCGCGCTTCGATCATCGCGAGGATCTCTTCGCGATAGGTGTCGCGGAATTGCTCCACGTCGAACGCTTCGGTCATCGTGTCGATCAAGAGACGCGCGACCTTCATCTCGTTCTGGTGCGGCGTCTCCTGAGCCGGGAGATCGAGCGACGTCGCATCGACGATCTCGTCCGCGAAGTGCATCAGCTCGAGCACGAGCGCGTCACCGCTCGGTTTGAGCGCCGCGAGATGCTCGCGCGAACGGATCACGACTTTCGCGATACCGACCTTGCCCGATTCCTTGAGCGCCTCGCGCAACAACGCGTACGCATGCCGGCCGCGCTTCTCGGGTTCCAGATAGTAGGGTTTGTCGAAGAGCATCGGATCGATTTCAGAGAGTTCGACGAATTGCACGATGTCGACGGATTGCGACGCCTCGGGATTGACGCGCTTGAAGTCCTCGTCGCTCAAAATCACGTAGCGGCCCTTCTCGTACTCGTAGCCGCGGACGAGATCGTCGTAGCTCACTTCCTCACCGTCGAGCGAACAGCGCCGCACGTTGTTGATGCGGCCTTCGTCCGTTTTGTGCAGGAAGTTGAAGCGGAGATCGTTCGTCCGGATCGCCGTTTGCAGCTTCACGGGGATCGTCACGAGTCCGAAATTGATCGCTCCCGACCAGATCGCATGCGCCATTCGTCGCTCCTTAGGTCCAAACGTCCCGGGCTATTTTGAGGGCCGGCTCCAGCCGCTGCCCCGACCACGCTCCGGCTCCCCACAGGTCGCCGCGTTTCTCGAGGAGCGCCGGGGCGTTCTTCATCGTGAACCGGGCAAACTCTGGTTCCGTATCTTTCGCTCGTTTACGCGCCATCGCTTCCACCTCGTCCCAGCCGAGCGGCATCGAAACGGGCGCCTTCGCGCGCGCCCGGACGCTGTAGGGCGCGACGAGCGTCTTGCCGCGGCCGACCTGGACGTAGTCCAGATAGACCGTCCCCGCCGGGCGTTTCGCGGGCGAACGTTCGAGCGTCGTCGTCTCCGGGAGCCGCGCGTGCAGCGTCCGGGCGACGATCTCCGCGAAGCCCTTGCACGCGTCGTAGCCGTACGCGGGCTCGAGCGGCACCACGACGTGCAGCCCGCTGCCGCCGGACGTCTTCACGAGCGTCACGAGGCCGACCGCGTCGAGCAGCGCCCGGAGGCCGAGCGCCGTCTTCGCGAGCGTCGCGAGCGCGCAGCCCTCGTGCGGGTCGAGATCGAAGAACACGAACTCCGGCGTATCGAGTGCCGGCGTCTGCGACGTCCACACGTGCAGGACGATCGCGGCGAGGTTCGCGACGTACACGAGCGTCGCTTCGTCGTTGCAGAGCACGAACCGGATCGTGTCGCGCTTTCCGAATTCGCTCGGCACGGTGACGGTCGGAATCCAGTCGGGCAGCGATTTGCCCGCGTTCTTCTCGAAGAACGACGGACCGTCGATCCCGTCGGGATAACGCTGCAGCGTCAGCGGCCGATTCGCGACGTGCGCGAGCACGAACGGCGCGACGGCGCGGTAATACGCGACGAGATCGCCCTTCGTGTAGCCGTCCTGCGGCCATAAGACCTTGTCGCGATTCGAGAGCACGAGGGAACGGTCGCCGACCGCGAGCGTCTCCTTGAGCGCGCGCGCCACTACCGCGCGGCCTTCGTGACGACGCGCGCCGATTTCGCGCGCTCGCGCACGATCTCGCGCGGCTCTTTGTCGACGCGCAGCGCGACGAAGACCGGATGCCGCATCGACCCCTCGCGCGTCCACTCCGTAAACGTGACCTCCGCAACGAGCGACGGCTGCACCCAGTGCGCGCGCGACTCGGTCTTGAACTTCGCGGCGAACGGCGACGTCTTGCGTTCGAGGGGCGCGAGTTTCGCCGCGATCGCGGCGAGTTTCTTGCGATCGAATCCCGTGCCGATCGAACCGGCGTAGACGAGTTCGCCGCCGTCGTAGACGCCGGCGAGCAACGCGCCGAAATGTTCGCGACTCCCGCGCCCTTCGGTCCAGCCGCCGATGACGACCTCTTGACGCACGACGGCTTTGACCTTGACCCAATCTCGCGAACGGCGCGAGACGTACGCCGACGCGCGGCGTTTGCCGACGATGCCTTCGAGATCTTGCGCGAGCGCGAGTTCGTACAGTTTCACGCCGTCTTTGCGCACGTGTTTGCTGAGCATCACGGGGCCGGTGCCGGAGATCGCCGCTTCCAAGATCGCTTTGCGCGCTTCGAGCGGTTCCTCGCGCAGATCGCGACCGTTGCCGTACAGGACGTCGAACACGACGAACGTGACGCGACTCTTCTGCGGGCTCGCGCGTCCGAAACGATCGAGGCGTTCTTGCAACGCGCCGAACGACGGCCGGCCCTGCTCGTCGAGGACGACGATCTCTCCGTCGAGGATCAGCGGCCGCTCGTTGAAGGCCGCGGCGAGTTCCGCGAACTCCGGAAAATTCGGCGTGAAATCCTTACCGCCGCGCGACGCGATCGCGATGCCGCCGTCGCGTGCGATCGTGACGATCGCACGATAGCCGTCCCATTTGAGTTCGAAGAGCCAGTCGTCGTCGTCGAACGCCGCGTCGACGGCGGTCGCGAGCATCGGCGACGGTATCTCGGGCAAAGGCTCGACACTCGCGGGCCCATCGACGGACCCTTCGCTCGAACGTGTTCGTCGCCGACGCGACGTGGCGGCGGGCTTCGAAGACTTCCATTGCGGCGCGGCCGCATCGGTCTTGATCTGCGCGAGCGTCTTGCCCGACTTGACCGACTGCGCGTGATCCTCGGTCCGCCATGCGGGATCGACGAATTCGTCGCGCTCCTTGATGAGCAGCCACGCGTTCTCTTCGCCGCCGCGGCCCTTGATGTGCACGAGCGCGAACGCGCCGTGCAACTTCTCGCCCGACATCGTGAATTTCACGGAGCCGTGCGCGATCTGCTCGGAGAGGCTCGTGCCTTCGAGCAACTCATACGTGCCCCGGTCCCAGACGATCACCTCGCCCGCGCCGTAATTGCCGGCCGGGATCGTGCCCTCGAAATCGCGGTAATCCAGCGGATGATCCTCGACCGCCATCGCGAGCCGCTTGTCGCGCGTATCGAACGAGGGACCCTTCGGGATCGCCCACGATTTCAGCACGCCGTCCGCCTCGAGCCGGAAGTCGTAATGCAGCCGCGACGCGCGATGCATCTGCACGACGAAGCGCAGCGCCTTGCCCTTCGCGGCTCGCGCGGGCGCGCGCCCGGGCGGTTCGGGCGTCTGGTCGAAATCGCGCTTCTTCTCGTACGTTTCGAGCAGCGCGGCGGGTTTCTTGACGGGCACGGGACTTCGCTATACCCGCGTCACGGCAACTCGATGCGATCCATCTCGACGTCGTCCACGAACATCCGCTGCGGGCGGCCGTCGAACGTGTGATCGAAGCGAACGACGTCCTTCCCGGCGAGGAACGACCCGTCGCCGCGATCGACGAAGGGCGTGACGCCGTCGAACGTGAGCCGGCCCTCGACGACGAGAACGCGCGTGACCGACTGCTGCATGTAGAAATCCGCCTCGTACCGGCCCGCGAGCGCGTCGTATTCCGGAGGATACGCGAACGTCTGCGGACCGCGATACGCGGCGCCGGCGTAGCGCTCGGCGCCCCACGTCAGCTCCGTGACGGTGCCGTTCCGGCGATGCGCGAGGAAGAGGAAGCGCGCGAAGCGCGGGTCGTCGGTCCAGAACGTCTCGCCGTCGCGCGGGAAGAATCCGTATGCGTGCGTCCCGTCGACGAGCCGCGCGCCGCTGCCGGACGCGACGATCTCGAGCGGGGCGCCGGTCGCGGGGACGTAGCGCCCGGCGTAGTCGGCGGCGTGCGGGATCGCCGCTCGATCGGGGGCGGCGGGCGGCGCGGGGAGCGGCTCGCCGAGAGCCTGCGCGCGGAGCACGCGCATCGCGTACCGGACGATCGCGCACGGGTGCAGCGGCGCTTCGACGAGATTCGACATCGCGACGACGCCGAAGCCGCGCGTCAGGTTCGCTTCGAGGCAGGCGGTGTATCCGGAAATGCCGCCGGTGTGGGCGATCACGTGGTCGCAGCCGTCGCTCGAGATCGACAGACCGAAGCCGTACGCGCGGTACAGCTCGGGCGCTTCGGCGAGCACGGGATGCCCCGCACCGGCGACCTTTCCGTCCGTAGCGTCGGGCGACGTCATCCGCGCGAACGACGCCGGCGTGAGCGCGCGGCGCCCCGTCGCATCGACGCCGCCGCGCAGATAGAAGCGGATGTAGGCGGCCATGTCGGCGGGCGTCGAGATCACGGACCCCGCCGGATCGACGAAATCGAACGGCGGCGACGGCACGAGCGGCGGATCGTTCGGAACCGGACGGTCGACGTCGCGCAGCGTGTACCCGACGGCGACGTCGCCGGACTCTTCCGACGCGAACACGGGTGACGTGTGCGTCATCCCGAGCGCGTCGAAGACGCGGGCGCGAACGGCATCCGCCCACGGTCTGCGATCGAGGCGCGCGAGCACGGCGCCCGCCGTCGCGAAGCCGTCGTTCGAATACGAGAACGACGAGCCCGGCGCGAAGAGCACGGTCGCATCGCGCAGATCGTACACGGCGTCCGCGTAGCCGTACGAATTCGAATAGTCGTCCGGAACGCCGCCCGTGTGCGAGAGCAGTTGATGGATCGCGATCGGCGGTCCGCCGGTCGCGATCCGGAAATCGGGCAGATACGAGCGCACCGGCGCGTCGAGATCGAGGGTGCCCGCATCCACGAGTTGCATCAGCGACAGCGCCGTCATCGACTTCGTGATCGAGCCGATCGGAAAGCGCGTCTCCGGCGTCACCGGCCGTTTCGCGTCGACGTTCGCATAGCCGTACGTCAACGTTCGCACGTCGCCCGACGCGTCGGTCACCGCGAGCGACATGCCCGGCGCACCCTGTTCGGCGAGCGCACGCGGCGCGTAGGCGGCGATGGCCGCGAGCGCGTCGGCTCGCGTGGGCGATGCCGCGAGGACGGGCGTCGCATACCATGCCGCCGCGAACGAAAAAGCGATGACGACGAGAAAACGCATCGGCGCGCGTTCGACGCGGACGCGCGACGAACCGCTGGCGAGCGCCGCCGCACGCACGCGGCACGGACGCCCGTTACGATCGGGCCATGGAAACGATTCGATGGTCGACCCGGGCGTGCATCATGGCGGCGGCTCTGTGCGTGCTCGGCGCATGTTCGCACAGCGATCCGGCAAAAGCCCCGGACGAAACGGTCGCGCAGGCCGTCGCTTCCGACGCGCCGGATCCGAGCGCCGCAGCGTCGGACGCCGCTCCGCCCGTCGCCGCGGCGACCGCGGCCCCGTCCGGCGATTGCCGTCTCATCGACACGGCATCCGTCGAGAAGGCGATGCACGACAGCGTCGCCTCGGTCAAGGTGGATGCGACGTCGTGCGACTTCAGGTTCAAGGTCGCGCCGACGGACCTGACGGTCGAGTACGACGCATCGGGCGGCGCGGACGATCTGAACATCTTACGCAACACGGTCGCCGGGGCGAGCGGCGCGATGAACGGTGCCGTCGCGGCAGCGTCATCCGCCGCTCCGGGCGTCGCGAAGATGGCGGCCGGGATCGTGGCGATGAGCACCCCGCGCGGGTTGCCCGTGCTCGGTGACGATCAGTTCGCGTCCGGCGGAGTCGCGACGTTTCTCGGCGTGCGCCGCGGCGATGCCTACGTCCAGATCAGCGTCGTCGCCCTGCCGGACGGTGTGGACCCGTGGTCCGCGACGGCAGACCTCGTGCGCGAGACGTTCGCGAATCAGCATTAGAGGGCGAGCTACCGCCGCGCGCCGCCGACGATGATGATCGCGGCTTGCGCCGACTTCTCCGTCGCGATGTCGCCGCTCGCGTGAGCGAGGGCTGCGGCTTGACGGAATTCGCCTGCGGCGCGGCCGGTCTGACCCAGTCGTGCGTGCGCGAGCGCGAGGTTGTGGAGCGCGACCGCGCTCGAGGCGATCGCTCGGTGCGAGCGATCGTACGCCGCCGCCGCGCCGGCGAAATCGCCGCGCGCGAAGAGCCGGTTGCCGCTCGCGAGGTCGACGTCTTTTTGCGCGGGCGGCAGCGGTTGCGGATTGAGGTCCGCGAGGTCGGCGACCGGCGCGATGCGGGCCTTGAAATCGCCGTTCTCGACGGCGTCGTCATTCGGATGCGTATCGGCGATCGTTCGGTTCGTGAAGTACTGCGTCGTGAAACGGGTCGCGTCCGGGAGCAGCGCGGTCTTGAAATTCTTGCCGGATGCGACGCTCGCGAACGCCGCGTCGCCCGTCCAACCGTCGGCGATGAGCCCGACGCGCGCGATGCGACCGTCCGCCTGCGCGACGCCCGTTCCCGCGTACTTCACAGGAACCGCGGCCGGCATCTGCGTCGCGGAGTACCTGCACTCGAAACGATCGCCGCGATCGGACGCGACGCCGGAGCCGTGGCCGCTTCCGACCGACGCGAACGGTGGATCCGCCGTCGTGAGCGCGACCGGGTCGTAGATCGGAGCCGGGCCGGTCTGCACGCGTCCCGAGAGCGTGAAACTCGCACAATCCGGCGCGGCCGCGCGGACGTCTTTCTCGACGGCGATGACGCCGTCGATGCCGGCGACGAAGTTCGCCGGCACTTACTTCGGCGCGAGCACGACGTAGACGTTTCCGTTCCGAATCCAGTTGGTTCGCGTGGTGTATGCGTTCGAGTACCGCGCGATCGGATCGACGAACGAGGCGACGGCCGTGTTCAGAGGTCCGGTCGCGATGCTCTGCGACACGTTCAAGGCCGACTGTACGCGCGCGAGATAGTCCGGGCCGCCGAAGAAGTGATACGCGTTCGCGAAGAATTTCTCGACGTCGCCCGCCGTGTTGCACGAATCCGGACGGCTGACGTTGCCGATCGAGACCTTGAACGCATCGACGGCGAGGGTGCTCAGATGCACCGACGTCGTCGCCGTGACGTCGTAGTAGACGAACATGCACGGGTTCGCGTAGGCGCCGGCGACCGTGTCTTGCGTCGCCTTCGCCTTGAACTCGTTGCCCGGCAATGTGTACGTGAGCGTCAGGAGGTCGTTCGCGAATCCGGTCACGGTGAGCGAACCCGTCACCGCCATCCGGCAGTCGATCTCGTAGAGCGTGACGCCGTGCGACACGAGATCGGGCTTCCCCGCGTACTTCGCGATGGCGTCGCAGACGGGTCCGCGCGCCTTCGCCCAGCCGGTCGCGAGGGCATTGCCGAGAAGACCGGGCTCGTCGACGACGACGCGATCGTTCTGTACCGTCGGGTTCGCGGGCGACCACTCCTGAACGACGACGCGAACGCCGCCGGGTGACGGCGACGCCGCCGCGGCCGTGCCGGAGATCAGCGAGAACGCCGCGCACAGCGGCGCGAGGTAGCGAAGACGGCGGCTCTTGCAACGAAAGCGAAACATGTGTGGCTCCTCACGGCACGACGCATTCGTGCTCCGGAGCCATCGTCGCAGGCGCCGACCGATCGGACCAGCGCTTTCCGTAATCGTACGAGCTAGTTGTGCGAGCGGCGCCGCTTCAGCGGCGAACGGCCACGCGCCAGAACCAGACCCCGTACGCGCCCGCGAGCATCGAATACGTCACGAGCAGCGTCGCGAGCGGGTTCGCGCCGCGGCGCATCGCGAGCGCGACGAGCACGAAGAGAAACGGTTCGAAATCGAGTGCGTGCCGCATGCCGTATTGCGCGAAGCCGTTGACGTAGTAGACGAAGTTCGGCGCCGCGGTGAGGACGGTCAAGATCCACATCGGCACGATCAGGTGGAACGGTCTGCGCGCGAAGAAGGCAAGCACGAGCGCGGGCGACGTCCACGTGAGCGCGACGCCCGAGATCGATGGGATCACGTACGGAAACGACGCGACGAGCTGCGGGTATTGAACGAAGAACGACTCGAGCTCGTACCGGAAATACTGGAGCTGGAACGGCGAGCCGTACGGCTGCCCGGCGCCGTCCTGGTGATACCAGGCCGTGTAGCCGATGTCGTACGGCGTCCCCCAGCGGAGCTCGTTGTACCACACCCAGAGGGCGACGAACGGCACGAGCGTGGCGACGAACGACGCGACGCGCCGCCGGCATTCGAGGGTCGTCCCGCGACCGAACGCGAGCATCGCCGCGTACACCGGCAGCGCGAGCACCATCGTGAAGCGCGACTCGACCGCGCACGCGGCGAGCAGCGCGATCAGCCACGCGCGCCGGCCGCGAAAGAGTTCGAGCAACGCGAGCAGCGTGAACGCGACGGACGCCACGTGCGCGAGAAACCACACGTCGCCGAACGTCGCGCACCAGAACAGATCGGTGCCGAGGAGCAGAAAGCCGCAGAGCAGCGCGCACGTCCGCTGCGGAACGCCGAGCGTGCGCGCGATCTCCCAGCCGGCGTACGCGGCGACGGCACCGAGCACGTGCGAGAGCAACGTTTGATCCACGTTCGTTCCGAACGCGCGCACGAATGGCACGAGCAACACGGCCGGCATCGGCGCTTCGATGACGTAGTGACGGCCGGCGTACGGTAGCGCGTCGATGTACGCACCCGGCCAGTCGATCCACACGCGTCCGTGTACGAACGCGTCGGCCAGCAACACGAAGTTATCGTACGGCGTGCCGCGCGCTCCGGCCGAGATCGCGAGCGCGACGAAGGTGATGCACGCGGCGAGTGCGGCCGGAGCGCGCTTCACGCCGCTTCCGGTCCGCTAACGCGAGATGGCATACACGTAGTACGGTCCGTCCTTGAGCAGGCGCAGCCGGAAGCCGGGGATCGCGACGTCGTCCGAAAACGCGATGAGATACACGGGTCGCGTCGCGAGCCACCCGCCGATGTAGTTGGAGTACTGCAGCGGCGACGACGCCACGACGATGCGATCGCCGAACGTGCGGTTGACGTACGAAGCGTACGCGAGCGGCGTCGAGTAGGCCCACTCGGCGAGCACGACCGCGTCGTCGGCGGTCAGCGCCTTCACCTCGTCGACGTATTCCGGTGCCGATCGATCCCGAGCTTGCGCGAAGAGCGCCGCGTGATCCGGTCCGACGCTCGCGAACGACGCGACGAGACCGGCGAAAAATGCGTAGCGCACAAGGCTGCGCGCGTCGAATCGAAACAGCTCGAGAACGAGCTCGAAGCCCGCGCCGATCGCGATCGCGGAGCACCACAGCGACAAGAGATAGTAACGATCGGGATCCTGCAGTTCGTTGTACGACTCGGTATACGGGACGGGAAGGAGCGCGACGACGACGAGCGCGATCCCGCACGCGTCGCGCCGCGCGACGAACGCGCCGGCGCCGATGGCCGCGAGCAGAGCGCCCGGGAGGCCGAACGCGCCGACGACGCGGCGCCCGAGCGCGAGCGCGAAATCACCGTAGCGGCCGAACTGCAGGAAGCCCGCGAAGCCGCTGTGGACGTCGAAGTCGGCGCCCGTCAACACGCGCAGAAAATTTCGCGGCGTTTCGGGATCGTCGTAATTCCAGAACGGCAACCCGACCGGAAGCCCGAGCGCGACCGTCGGATCGAGGTGGTGCGCGAAGATCCACGCGCTACGCAGCGGCAGATAGGCGTACGGCGACAGTCCGAGCGCGACGGCCGCGGCGCCGAGCGCGAGCGTGCGCGCCGGCGGAAGGCCGCGCGAGAGCACGGCGATCGCGAGCCCCGGCAACAGCAACACCGAGATGCCGTGCGTCGCGCCGGCGAGGCCCGTCGCGAGCGCCATCGCGAGGAAGTCGCGCGTCGTCCCGCCGCGCGCGTAGCGGAACGCGAACGCGAGCGCGACCACGCGAAAGACGAGCGCGACGTCCTGCACTTCAGCTCGCGTCGCGTCGCGCCACGGCACCGCCGCGAGCGCGAATCCGAGCGCGCAGATCGCCGCCGTCACTCGGCCGGCGCCGAACGATCGCGCGACGGCGAACAGCAGCGCCGCGGACGCGGCCATCGCGGCGGCACACATGACGTCGACGCGCCACGCGCGTTCGCCGAAGGGCAGTACGTGCGCGAACGTCCAGCCGAGTAACACGAATGCGGGACACGCCGGCGGATGCGCGATGCCGAGGATCGCCGCGACGGTCTGCAATTCTCCCGTGTCCCAGAACGCGAACGACGGCGGTAACGACGCCGCGTAGCACGCGAACGCGACGCAGCCCGCCGCGAGCGCGAGCCACGCGTTCACGAACGGGTCTCCGCGATCGTGTAGCGCGCGTTGCCGTACACCCGGCGCGCGAACGGCGCGACGTCGTAGCGCGGCGACACGACGACGTACACGTGACCGTAGGTGCGGCGCCACGCCGCGAAGCGCGGCGCGTATGCGAGCGGCCAGCCGCAGAGTAACGTGCGATCGAGCGCGTGCGCGACGTACGCGCGATACGCGAGCGGCGTCGCGAACGTCCACGACGCGATGACGAGCGAGCCCGGTTCCGTGTACGCGCGCACGTCGGCGAGCAGCGGCCGCGCGTCGGCGCGCGCCGTTTCGCGCGCGACGTCCGCCGCCGCGGCCGGAGCGCTCGGCCAGAGGCCGGCGACGAGCAGCGCGAAGCCGAGCGGTGCCGCGACGCCGGGGCGGTCGCCCGCGATCGCACGCGCGAGCCACACGGCGCCGATCCCCGCGCACGCCGCGACCGACCACAGACCGCCGAGCGCGTACCGCGCGACGTCGGATTCGGCGCCGAAGTTCGCGGCGAACGCGACGTCCAGGAGCGCGATCGAGGCGAGTCCCGCGGCGGCGACCGGCCACACGATCGCGAGGTACGTGAAGCCCGTGAGCGCGAGCGCGAGGACGAGATAGCCGTATTCGTGATACACGGTGACGAGCGCGAGCGCGGACTCGCGCCCGAGACCCGCGGGCGCGAACGCGTCCGCGGCGCTGCGATCGGGATGGAACGCCGTTCCCGCGACGTAGCGCGCGAACGACGCGGCCGTGGACGGCGCGTCGTCGTCCCAAAACGCGCCGCCCGTCACGCCGAGCGCGCGTGCGGGATCGAGACGGTGCGCCTCCACGTAGGCGCTGCGCAGCGGTACGTAGGCGTAGAGTACGAGCGCTCCCGCGCCGAGTGCACCGGAGACCACGAGCGCCCGCACGGGCACCGTCCGGAGCGCGCGCCACGCGACGAGTGCGATGCCGGGAAGCGCGAGCGCGACCACGGGGTGCGTGGCGAGTCCGAGCCCCGCGGCGAGCGCGGCGACCGCGAGCGCGCACGCGGACCCCGAGCGCGACGCGCGTGCGGCGGCCACGAGCGCGACGGCGACGCACAGCAATGCGAGGTCGTGCGCCTCGGCGCGCACGCCGCGCGTCCAGGCGACGTCGCCGAGCGCGAACACGGCGGCGGCGCCGACCCCGGCGAGCGGCGCCGCGACCACGTCCGCGACGAAGACGGCGAGGCACCCGGCGGCGCCGGCGCTCGCGAGGGCCGAGAAGAGCGACAGCCGCCACGCGGGCTCGCCGAACGGCACCGCGTGCGCGAACGCCCAGCCGCCGAGGACGAACAGCGGAAAACCGGTCGGGTGCGCGATGCCGAGCACGTACGGAACGGTCTGCATCTCGCCCGTGTCCCAATAGCCGACGCCGGGCAAGAGCGTCGCGCCGTAGAACGCGATCGCAATGCCGAATCCCGCGCAGCCCGCAGCCCACGCCGAAAGAGAGCCCGCATCCATGCCGTGCCGCCGCCGCATCAAGGGCGCGTGATTAGCTCCGTGAACGCACCCCGCCTCTCCGGCTCGCAGGTCGTGATCGCCGAACCGTTTTCCGAGACCGGCATCGCCGTCTTGCGCGACGCGGGAATCGACGTCGTGTCGGTCGTCGGGCAGCCCGCGAGCGCGCTACGCGAGGCGCTCGCGGGTGCGGACGGCTTGATCGTCCGGTCCGAAACGAAGGTCGACGCCGCGTTGCTCGCGTTCGGACCGAAACTCTCGGTCGTCGCGCGCGCCGGCGTCGGCGTCGACGCGATCGACGTCAGCGCCGCGACCGACGCCGGCATCGTCGTGCTCAACACGCCGGGCGCGAACACGCTCGCCGCGACCGAGCAGACCTTCGCGCTCATGCTCGTGCTCGCACGGCACACGGTCGACGCCGTCGCATCCGTGCGCGCGGGCCGTTGGGAACGCAAGCCCTTCATCGGCACCGAGCTCGCGGGGAAGACGCTCGGCATCGTCGGGCTCGGCCGCATCGGCGGCGCCGTCGCGCTGCGCGCCGCGGCGTTCGGGATGACGCTCCTCGCGAGCGACCCGTTCATCTCCGCGACGCGCGCCGAAGCGCTCGGCGCAGAGCTCGTTCCGCTCGACGACCTGCTACGCCGTGCGGACGTCGTGACGTTGCACGTTCCCCTCTCGCGTCAGACGACGGGCTTGATCGACGCCGCGAAGCTCGCGCTGATGCGGCCGGGCGCGCTGCTCGTGAACTGCGCGCGCGGCGGGATCATCGACGAAGCGGCGCTGCTCGAAGCGCTCGACGCGGGCCGCCTGCGCGGCGCGGCGATCGACGTCGTCGCGGAGGAGCCGCCGCCGCCGGACGGGACGGGAGCGCGCCTCCACCGCCATCCGAAGGTCGTGGCGACGCCGCATCTCGGCGGCTCGACGTCCGAAGCGCTCGAGCGCATCGCGATTGAGCTCGCGCACGACGTCGCGAGCGTCTTGCTCGGCGGCCCCGCTTCGGCGGCCGTCAACGCGCCGATCGCGGACGGTCCCGACGCCGAGCTGCTGCGCCCGTTCGTCGATCTCGCCCATCGCATCGGCAAGCTGTATCCGCAGCTCGCAGAGTCGAGCGCGCTGCCCGCATTCTCCATCGTCATGGAGGGCTCGATCGCGCCGCTCGATGCCGAACCCGTCGTCTCCGCGTTTCTCACGGGTTTCTTGCAGACCACGACCGACCGGCGCGTCTCGATCGTCAACGCGCGGACGATCGCGAAAGAACTCGGCGTGCGCGTCGACGTACGCGGCGACGCGCGAACGGGCGCGTTCGCATCGGTCTTACGCGTCTCGGGCGGCGCGACGTCGATCGCCGGCACGTCGACGTACGCGGGCCCGCGCATCGTCGCGATCGACGGATACGAGATCGACGCGATCCCGCACGGACCGATGCTCCTGACGCGACATCACGACGTCCCGGGCATGATCGGCCGCGTCGGCACGATCCTCGGCGAAGCGCTCGTCAACGTGTCCACGATGCAGGTCTCGCGCGAGGACGCGGGCGGCGACGCGATCATGGTGCTCTCGACGGACCGGCGCGTCGAACCGGAGACGATCGAACGGCTCCGCGGCATCGGCGGCGTCAAGAGCGTACGCGCGATCGACGTCTGATGGCGGCGACGATTTGGCTCGCACGGCACGGCGAGACGACGTGGAATCTCGCCGGCCGCTATCAAGGCCGGCTCGAGTCCGCTCTGAGCGGGCTCGGCGTGCGGCAGGGCATGGCGCTCGCCGACGCCTTCGCGGAACGTCTGCGCGACGGCGGACGCGTGCCCGAGCGCATCGTGTCGTCGCCGCTCCTGCGGTGCGCCGCGACGGCGCGTTTCGTCGCCGATCGCCTCGGCGTCGCGCTCGAAACGGACGAGCGCCTGATCGAGATCGCGCACGGCACGTGGGAGGGTCGCTATCGCGACGACCTCGCGCGCGAGGATCCCGATCGCTATCGCGCGTGGCGCGAGCGGCCGGCGACGGTCGCGTTCGACGGCGGCGAAACGCTTCGCGACGTGCTCGCGCGCTGGGACGCGGTCGCGGCCGATCTCGCCCGCGCGACGCGCGACACGCTCGTCGTGACGCACGACGCCGTCGTCCGCTGCGCGCTCGTCGCTCTCGAAGGCAAGGGGCTCGACGAGTTCTGGAACGTCGCGGTCGAGAACGCCGCGTACGCGGTGATCGAAGCGGACGGACGCGGCCTCACGCTAACCGAGGAATGCGTGACCGCGCATCTCGCCCACGCGCGCGCCGACGTCGCCGGGCAGGCGCTGTGATGCGCGTCGTACGCGCGGCACGAAGGCGCGTACGCGCTCTGCGATCGGCTCGCCCTAATTCGGTTCGACCGCTTCCGCTCCGGCCGGCGCGGTCGTGCGGATCGGCGGTTCCACGACGTGCGCGTGCGGCACGTCGAACGTCGATCCCGGCAGCGCGCTCGGAAACGAGTAGCCGCTCCACGCGATGCGTTCGTGCGCCGTCGCTCCGTCCGCGAGGTGTGCGTTGACCTGCGCGTTCCGCACGACCCAATACTTGTCGCTGCGCCCGTATTCGAGGAGTCCGCTGCCGCGCGCCGTCGCGCCCGCGATCTTGAAGTAGATGCGCGCCGGCAAGAAGTGCGTGCCGTCGATCTCGATCTCGCTGACCGCGAACGAACGCGCGCCGAGCGGCTTCGTCGCGAAGTCGTACAGCACGTGCGTGCCGCTGCGCACCGCGCCGCGAAACACGAACGTGTACGACCCGGCGCGCGGCGCGATCGCCGCGACGTCGTAGCGATTCGACCGCGTCAGGATCCGGACCGACGGGCGCCGCAACACGTAACCGTCGACGATCGTCGTTTCGTCGCGTTCGCGCCGGCCGCTGAGGTACACGTGGTGCGTCTGCTCCATGTTGCGCAGTCCGAGTTGCTCGACGGCGTAGTCGAACGATTGCGTCGCGGGCGAAGGGAGCGACGTCAGCGCGGCTTCGTACCGCGCGAGGATCGACGCGGGCGATGCGACGTGCTCCGGTGCGAGCAGCGCGACGATCGCGAGCGCGAAGACCGTCACGCGCCGAGCGCGACGCGGATCGCGTCGAGCGCGGCGTCCACACCCGCGACGTTCTTCCCGCCGCCCTGCGCCGACGCGGGGCCGCCGCCGCCGCGGCCGTCGACGTGCGCCGCGGCCGCCTTCAACAGATTGCCCGCATGGATGCCGCGCTTGACGGCATCGTCGCTCGCGGTGACGAGCAGCGCGACCGCACCGCCGTCCGTTCCGGCGAGCGCGATCACGCCGCTCGGCATCTTCGCGCGGATCGCCGCGCCGAGCGCTTTGAGCGCGTCCGCGTCGGCTTCCCGTACGACGGAGCCCACGTAGCGCACGCCGCTCACGTCCTCCGCGCGTTCGGCATACGTCGCCGCATCCGCACCGGCGAGACGCGCCTTCATGTCGGCGAGGGCCTTCTGCATCTCGCGCACGTCGCTCTGCAGCCGCTCGACGCGGCCGCCGAGTTCCGCCGGCCGCGCCGACAACGTCTCGGCGAGCGAACCGACGAGTTCTTGCTGATCGAGCACGTAGGCCTCGGCGGCCTTCGAGACGACGGCTTCGATACGTCGCACGCCCGTGCCGATCGACGATTCCGCGACGATCATGAACAGGCCGAGTTCGCCCGTCGTGAACGCGTGCGTGCCGCCGCAGAACTCGACCGCGGGACCGAAGTGCACGACGCGGACGACGTCGCCGTACGTCTCGCCCGCCATCGACACCGCGCCCGACGCCGTCGCCTCCGCGGGCGACATCAGCTTGAGATCCTGGTGGTGATCGTCGCGGATCATCGCGTTCACGCGCGCGACGACGTCGCGTTTCTGATCCGGCGTCAGCGCTCCCGACGGCGACGTGAAATCGAACCGCATGCGATCGACGCCGACCCACGACCCCGCCTGCGCGACCTCGTCGCCGAGCACGTCCTTGAGCGCGCGCTGCAAGAGGTGCGCGCTCGTATGATGCCGCCGGATCTCCTCGCGCCACGCGGGATCGACCGCGGTGTGCGCCGTGTCGCCGACCGCGAACGTGCCCGCACGGACGACGCCGCGATGCGCGATGGCGTCGCCCGTGAATTGCGTGTCGCTCACGACGAACGTCGCTCGCGCGCCGCCGTCGCCCGGAATCTCGATGACGCCGCGATCGCCGAGCTGGCCGCCTTTTTCCGCGTAGAACGACGTCCGGTCCAGGATGAGTTGGCCTTCGTCGCCGGCGGAGAGCGCCTCGACGGGCGCCCCGTCGCGCACGATCGCGCGGACGACGCCGTCCGTCTCGAGCCCGTCGTAGCCCGTGAACTCCGAGTGCACGGCGATCGCCGCCGCGTCCGCGACGCTCACCACGGCGCGTTTGCTGTGCGCGTCGGCTCGCGCGCGCGAACGCTGTTCTTCCATGGCCGCTTCGTAGCCGGCGAGGTCGACGTCGACGCCCGCTTCACCCGCGATCTCGCGCGTCAGTTCGGACGGAAAACCGAACGTGTCGTGCAGCGCGAACACGTCGCTCCCGGCGAGCGCGGCCCCGTCGCTCTTCGCGGCGTCGAGCAGGCCCGCGAGCAATTCGTTACCGCGTTCGAGCGTCTTGTTGAAGGCGATCTCTTCGCGCCCGAGCGTCGCTTCGATCCGCTCGATTGCGCTGCGAAGCGCGGGATAACCGGATTCGAGCGACGCGACGACGGCCGGAACGAGCGACGTCATGAAGCCGCTCGGATAGCCGAGCAACTTTCCGTTCCGGATCGCGCGCCGGACGAGAAAGCGTAAGACGTACCCGCGATCGTTGTTCGAGGGCGAAACGCCGTCGGCGATCAAGAACGTCACCGCTCGCGCGTGATCCGCGATGATGTTGCGGCGCACGACGCACTCGGCCGCGGAGAGCGTCGTCGACCCGACGGGCGGTTGCGCGGCGATGAGGTCGGTGAAGAGATCCGTCTCGTACATCGACGCTTTTCCGTTCGCGACCGCGAGCATGCGCTCGAAGCCGGCGCCCGTGTCGATGTTCTTCGTCTGCAGTTCGGCGAGCGTTCCGTCCGCGCCGCGATTGTATTGCTGGAACACGAGGTTCCAGATTTCGACGTAGCGGTTGCCGAGGTTCGGGCCCGTGTCGTCCGGCGAGGACGCGTGCTCGGCACCCGTGTCGTAGAAGATCTCGCTGCACGGACCGCACGGTCCGGTCGCACCCATCGTCCAGAAGTTGTCGTCGTCGAAGCGCGTGATGCGTTCCGAAGCGAGGCCGATTTCGGTCTCCCACAGACGCTGCGCTTCGTCGTCCGACACGTGAACCGTGACGTAGAGCTTGTCGCGATCGAGCCGCAGCGTCTCGGTCAGATACTCCCAGGCGAAACGGATCGCGTCGCGCTTGTAGTAGTCGCCGAAACTAAAGTTCCCGAGCATCTCGAGGAACGTCCCGTGACGGCCGGTGCGGCCGACGTTCTCGATGTCCGATTTCGCGCCCGCGACGCGCAGGCAGCGTTGGACCGAAACGGCGCGCGCGGCGGGCGGCGCGACCTCGCCGAGAAAGGCCGGCACGAACGGCTCCATGCCCGCGATCGTGAACAGCGTGCTCGCCATCTTTTCCGGCACGAGCGAGGCGGATGGAACCGAACGGTGACCCTTAGAAACGAAAAACTCGACGAACGATCGCCGAAGTTCTTGACTCGAGAATGGCATGACGGTCTCGATTTTCCGGTCGCCGCCGGAGAATGCCTATCGGCGCGGAGCGGCCTTGGCGTAGTCCTCGTTCGCGCGCTTCTGCTCGGCGAAACCGCCGACGTAGATGACGATCGACATGATCACCGCGAACACGCCGAGGAGAATTCCCGCTACTTGTGCAGACACGCTATCCAGTATACCGCGACGGGCGCGAGCGTCAAGCGCATTCGTCGCGACCGTTCACGCGGCGGCGACGGCCGGGGCGAGCTGCGGGCTCGCCTTCTGAAACGGCCGCTCGAACCACACGTGAAAGCCGTACGCGAAGGCGAGGCAGAGCGGCGTGAAAACGAAGAGGCCGAGCGCTCCCTGCACCCAGACCGAATCCGTGCGCGCGGCGACGATCGCGAGCAGCAGCCGGTAGATCGGAAAGTGCGTCAGGTAGATGCTGTACGAGAAACGGCCGAGGAACGCGAGCGGCTTCGTCTCGAGCAGGGCGACGAGCGGACGCGCGAGGCCCGCCGGCGGCCCGCGGCGGGCGCCGCGCAGGTAGATCACGAGCGACGTGAACGACACGCCGAAGGCCATCACGCTCGGCCAGCAACGCCAGTACGGCGGATCCGGCCCCTCGAGGATGGTCAGGCCGATGCCGACCAGGGCGAAGACGATCCAGATCGCGCCCCACGGCACGGCGCGCTCGACGCGCGCGAAGACCGGAAACGCGCGATTCTCGAGCGCCGCCGCCGCCATGCCGAGCGCGAAGACGACGGCGAACCAGGGGCGCGTCGAGTCGACCGTATGGCCGAAGACGGCCGGCAGCGCGAACCCGATCGCGGCGGCCGCGGCGACGACGGCGACCGGAGCCCACGCGCCCGTCCGGCGCATGAGCGGAAAGAACACGAGCGCCATGAGGACGTAGCACTGCACCTCGAGGCCGACGGTCCAGAGCGTGTCGTTGATGTACAGCGCGGTCCGCGCGCTGAGATTGTGGATCAAGAGCAGGTGTGCGAGCGTCCCGGCGGCGAGCGGGCCGAGATGTACCGGGATCCCCACGTACTCGCGCCAGACGACGAAGAAGACGAGCGATACCGCGAGCGCGATGTAGTACGGAAACACGACGCGTTCGAGGCGCCGGGAGAAAAAGCCCGAGAGCCCGCGCCGAAGCGGCCAGTCCGCGGCTCGGGTCGCCGGCAACGTCAGCAGATAGCCGGAGATCACGAAGAACGGTACGACGCGGAAGTCGCCGTATCGCAACCACGACGTGAGCGCGCCGTAGAGCGCCGGCAGCACGCGATGCGGCAGATACCAGATCATCACGTCGCAGTGGAAGATCATGATGACGAGCGCGGTGAGGCCGCGGACACCGAAAAAATACGCCGTGTCTTCACGGCGCTTCGGAGCGGTCTCGAGACTCGTCCGATCGACCATCGTGCTCGTCCGGTTGGCGACTGCGACGGACCGCCCTTGATACCATCGGAGCTATCGACTAGGTCTTTCGGTGAACGCATCGCTGTGATGCGCCGCACGCAGGACTATTTCTCGAGCAGAACGTCCCGCAATTTTTCGAGCGCTTTCTGCTGCAGTCGCGAGACGTGCATCTGCGAGACGTTGAGCCGCTTCGCGATCTCCGTCTGCGAGATCGATTCGTAGAAACGCAAGAAGAGAATGATGCGCTCGCGACGCGAGAGCACTTCGAAGGCGCGCTCGAGGTTCGCGCGGTCCTCGAGGTTCGCGAGCCCCGGATCCGCCTTGCCGATGTAATCGGCGAGCGTCTGCGCGTTCTTGTCGCCGTCGCCCGTGACTTCCGTATCGAGCGAGAGCAGGTTGTACGCCTGCCCGAGTTCTTGCGCTTCGAGGATCTCTTCTTCCGACGCGTGCAAGTGCCCGGCGAGTTCTTTGACCGTCGGCGAGTGACCGAGCGAGACCGTCAACTTCTCGATCGCGCGATTGACGCTGAGGTTGAGTTCTTGCAGGCGGCGCGGGACCTTCACGGCCCAGCCCTTGTCGCGGAAATAGCGCTTGATCTCGCCGACGATCGTCGGCGTGGCGTACGTGGTGAATTCGACGCCGCGTTCGAGATCGAACCGGTCGATCGCCTTGATCAGGCCGACGGTGCCGACTTGGATGAGATCGTCGAGCGCTTCGCCGCGATTCGCGAATTTGACGGCGAGGTAGCGCACGAGGTTGAGATGCGCCACGACGAGTTCGTCGCGCAATCGCTCCGCATCGGGACCGCCTCGATCGCGCGCGACCGCGAGGCGACCGAACGCTTCACGCGTGCGGCCACGATCCCAGCGCTCTTCCTCGACATGGGGCTGCGGGTCCATCGTGGCTATGCGCCGACTCGCTTCGTCATGACGAGTTCCGTACCGAGTTGCGGATCCACGCTGTAATCGAGCTTGTCCATCAACGCCTGAATGAGAAAGATGCCGAGACCTTCGCCTTCGACGGCGATCACCGACGGACGTTTCGCCGCATCGCCGCGTTCGCGATACCGGTGATCGCGCACCTCGACGCGCAGATGCGACGTCGCCGCCTCGCACGTGATGTCGATCGATTCCGTTCCGCCGCCCTGCTGGATGCACATCGTGCACGCCTCCGCGATCGCGAGCTTCAAGTCTTCGATCTCCTCGACGGAGAACGGAAGACGGTTCGCGATCGCCGCTACGGCGAGACGCGCGACGGCGACCCATTCGGGCTTACTCGGGATGCGGAGTTCGACCGTGCCGAGATGCTCGGACGTGGTCTCGGGCGCATTCACGCCAGGGCCTTTTTAGCGCCCGCCTCATCGTCGAAGATTCCGAAGATTTTCACGAGCCCCGTGATGTCGAAAATCTTTTTGATCTGCGGATTCGTACAGACGAGATTGACGGTGCCGCCGTGTTCGCGCACGCGCTTGAGCCCGCCGATCAGCACCCCGAGCCCGGTCGAATCGATGTAGCGCACCTTCTCGAGATTGATCACGAGGTTGTAGTGGCCCTGATCGATCAGCTCGGTGATCGCGTCTTTGACCTTGGGCGACGTGTAGACGTCGATCTCACCGCCGAGTTCCACGACGTACGCATCGTCCTCCGACTCGCGGACGTGAACTTTGATATCCAAGATAACTCCTACGATATTCCAGAATCGATGACGTCGGACGCACGTTCCGACGCTTCGCGTGCTTTCGAGCGCAACAGATCGCGCGTTTCCTCACCCGACGCCGGGGCGAGGACCATCGCGAGCGACACCCCGACGAGCGCACCCGTGAACAATCCGGCGATGAAGCCGCCCGTCTCGCGCGCCACCCGCGCCTACAGGATCCCGTTCGAACGGGACGCCACCGGCTCCGAAGCGGCGATGGCGTCGCCCTTCGGCTTCTTGAAGTTGGCCGCGAGGTTCGCGAGCGTGGCGCCGATCGAATTCGACGTCCGGGTGGCTGCCGCGGCGACGTACTCCAGCTGTCCGATCGCGAGGCCGAGCCGAGCGATCGTCGTGTCGGCGGTATCCGCGATGCCGCCCACGTGGGCGAGCGTCGCGGCGATCGGGGTGGAGAGCGCCGGAATCTGACGATCGACCTCGTCGAGCGTCTTGCCGATGCGCGCGAGAAGGCCCGCCGCCGACAAGCACACGACGAGAACGCCGATACCGAAAAGGAGCGTCATGATACCGACGCCGATCGACCACCATTCGATCGATTGAGTCAAGAACGTACCTCCGAGAGACTCATGGCCGAGCCGCTAGCTGTTGTACCCACTTCGTTGTCCGCGACACGTAGCCGCTCGAGGATCCCCGGTAGCATCGTCCGTAAGCGCTCGACGTCCTGCTCGCTCGTCAGCCTACCGAACGAGAAGCGGATCGTGCCCTCGCGTGCGAACGTGGGGCTGCCAATAGCCGCGAGGACGTGGCTCGGGTCGGCCGCACCCGAAGCGCATGCGCTGCCCGCGGAGACCGCGACGCCGTCCAGATCGAGCGAGACGAGGAGCGTGGTGGCATCGACCGCCTCGAAGGCGACGCTCGAGACGTTCGGAAGCCGGGGGGCGGCGGCCGCGTTGATCCGCGTGCGCGGAACGGCCGCGCGGACGCCGCGCTCGAAGGCGTCGCGCATCCGCTCGAGCCGCGCGCTCTCCGCGGGCAGTTCGGCGACGGCGAGTTCGAGCGCGCGGGCGAAGCCGACGATGCCGCTCACGTTCTCGGTACCCGCCCTGCGGCCGGCTTCCTGACCGCCGCCGACGATGAGCGGCGAGAGCGCCGTCCCCGTGCGCACGTAGAGCATGCCGACGCCTTTCGGACCGTAGAACTTGTGCGCGGTGAGCGTCATCAGATCGACGCCGAGCGCCCCGACGTCGAGCGGAACGCGGCCGGCGGCCTGCACGGCGTCCGTGTGGAACGCGATGCCGCGCGCGGTCGCGAGGCGCGCCAGCGCCGGGATCGGATGTAGCGTGCCGAGCTCGTTGTTCGCGAGCATCAGCGAGACGAGGATCGTATCCGGCCGCAGCGCGGCTTCGAACACGCCCGGGTCGACGCGCCCGTCGCCGTCGACGGGAAGCACCGTGACGTCGAAGCCCTCCTCGCGAAGCCGGTCGAACGCGTGCAGGACGGCATGGTGTTCCGTCGCGGCCGTGACGACGTGGCGTCCGCGCGAACGGTTCGCGCGCGCCGCGCCGACGATCGCGAGGTTGTCGGCTTCGGACCCGCCGCCCGTGAACACGATCTCTCGCGGCTTCGCGCCGAGGAGCGCCGCAACGCGGAGCCGCGCGTCGTCGAGCGCGGCGCGCGCCGCCCGCCCTTCCGCGTGCATCGAGCTCGCATTGAAGCCGTGCGCGCCGAGGTACGGGAGCATCGCGGCGATGACTTCCTCGCGCACGGGCGTGGTCGCGGCGTGGTCGGCGTAGATGCGGGCGGCCATGTCACGAGAGCGTATCATAGTCAGAGCAGATCCTCGGGCGGAGCGCGGCGTGCGGCGATCCACGGCCGGAGCCGCCCTTCCTCGCCCTGCGCGCCGGGTTCGAAATACGCGCGATCCGCGAGCGCCTCGGGCAGGTACGCCTCGAGCCGTTCGGGCGGGGGCAACGGCCCGGCCGCATCGTCCGCCGCATAGTCGTCGTGCGCGTAGCGATAGTCGCGGCCGTAGCCGAGCTTCTTCATCAATTGCGTCGGCGCGTTGCGCAAGTTCAGCGGCACGGGGTCGTTGCGCGTTTCTTCCACGTCGGCGAGCGCCGCTTTGTACGCGCGGCCGACGCTGTTGGATTTCGGCGCCGTCGCGAGATAGAGCGTCGCGTGCGCGAGCGGATAGAAGCCCTCCGGCATGCCGATGAAATGCACGGCCTGTTGCGCCGCGATCGCGACCGAGAGCGCGCGCGAATCGGCGAGCCCGACGTCTTCCGACGCCAGGATCACGATGCGGCGCGCGATGAACAGCGCGTCCTCGCCCGCATCGATCATCCGCGCGAGCCAGTAGACGGCGCCGTCGGGATCGCTGCCGCGAACGGACTTGATGAACGCGCTGATGACGTCGTAGTGGTTGTCGCCCTTCTTGTCGTACGACACGATGCGCCGCTGCATCGCGTCGGCGACGAGCGCGCGATCGATGCGGCGCTCTCCCGACGGTTGCGGCTCCGCCGCGGACGCCGCGAACTCGAGCGTGCCGAGCGCGATGCGCGCGTCGCCGTTCGCGATGCCGACCAGCGCCGCGAGCGCGTCGTCGTCGAGGACGATGCGTTCCGCGCCGAGCCCGCGCTCGCGATCGGCGAGCGCGCGGCGCACGAGCGTCCCGACGTCGTCGTCGGAAAGCGCCTGCAGGACGAAGACGCGCGAACGCGAGAGCAACGCGGAGTTCACTTCGAACGACGGGTTCTCCGTCGTCGCGCCGATCAGCGAGATCGTCCCGTCCTCGACGTACGGCAACACCGCGTCTTGCTGCGCTTTGTTGAAGCGGTGGATCTCGTCGATGAAGAGGACGGTCCGTTTGCCGAGCGCGCGCGCGTGCTGTGCCTCCGCGACGACCGCGCGCAGATCGGCGACGCCGGCGCTCACCGCGGAGATCGCGACGAAGTGCGAATCGGTCGAACGCGCGATCACTTCCGCGAGCGTCGTCTTCCCCGTGCCGGGCGGTCCCCACAAGATCATCGACGGGACCGAGTCGTTCTCGATCGCACGCCGCAGCGCGCGCCCCTCGCCGACGATGTGCTTCTGACCGACGTACTCGGCGAGCGTCTGCGGGCGCATGCGCGCCGCGAGCGGCGCCGGCGCATCGCTCTCGAAGAGTCCGACGCTCGCGGGCTGGCCGCGGGGCGGACGTTTCGGGCTCAACCTCGGCGCGTTACCCTGTTACGTTCCCGGCAACCCGAGGACGTGGCGTTTCGGCTTCCCCGTGCGGGCCGGCCGCGGCAGACCCGGCGCCGGCGTATCGACCGGTGCCGTGATCGTGACGTCGCCGTCGCCGTCGAGTTGACCGGAAAGCGTGTCGTAATCGAGCACGCTCGCGTCGATGCTCTGCTCGCCGTTCTTCACGTGCACGTGGCCTTCCATGTGCAGGTGATGGTTCGCATCGTCGAGCACCGCGCGATCGGACGTCGCCTCGCGGCCGCCCTCCTGCGAGAAGTGCATGTTGCCCGTCGCCGTGAAGAGCTTGCGCGTTCCGTCGACGTCGAGCTTGTCGCACGTCAGCGTCGAGGGCCGCTCCGTGAGCTTCGAGGTGCTCGGCGTGTGCCCGGACAGCGCCGCGTTCTGATGCACGATCACGTTGCCGACGGCGTGCATGATCTTGGAATGCGAGTTGCCGGTCGCGCGATCGGCGGTGACGTCGGATCCCTGGCGCGTCGCCGTGAAATGGCCCGGAATCGTGAAATCGCCCGTGTTGAGATTGAACGAGACGTGCGCCGTCGTGATGTTGTCGAAGCCGCCGATGTGGCTCATCGACGTGCCGGCATCGGGGGGCGCCTCGGGGGTCGCGAACGCGACGCCGCAACTGGCGGCGAGAGCGAGCGCTCCACACGCGAACGGACGCGTCATCCGCGCCGTTCCTCCGCATGCTCTCCGCGCTCCACGCGCCCGATGACCCGTTCCAACATGTCTACGCCGATCGCTCCCTGGCGCACGAGACGCGCACCCTTTCCCGTAATATCGACCACTGTTGATTCGATTCCGAGCGGCGTGGGCCCGTCGTCGACGCGGAGGTCCGCGGGCGGCAAGTTGCTCGCGAAGCCCTTCCCTACGAACGCAGGTTCGCCGGAAAGGTTCGCACTCGTGGCCGCGAGGGGACCGCTGCGGTCGAGGATCGCGAGGCAGAGGGCGTGCTGCGGCACCCGGAGACCGACGGACGGAAGGCCGGCCGTGACGAAGGACGCGACGTGGATCGGCCGCGGCACGATCACGGTGAGCGGGCCCGGGAGAAACGCTTCGGCGAGCGCGGCGGCGAGCGCGTTCCCGGGCGCGTACTCGAGCATCTCCGCCACGGTCCCGAAGTGCAGCGCGAGCGGTTTGAGCCGGGAGCGCTGCTTGAGCTCGTAGATGCGCTCGACCGCGTCGCCTCGCACCGGATCGCAGCCGATGCCGTACACCGTGTCGGTCGGAAAGATCACGATCCCGCCGCGCCCGACGACCGTCGCGACCGCATCGGCGATCGCCGATGCACGGAGCCGCTTCGAATCGACGGTTCGGATCACGCGGCCGTCATACCCCGTCGCGCTCAGTAGCGAACGCGCAGGCCCGTGCCGATCGCGACGCACGAGAGGGGATCGTCGGCGATGATCACGGGAATGCCCGTGACCTCGCCGAGCAGCGTGTCGAGCCCACGCAGCAGCGCTCCGCCGCCCGTGAGGATGATGCCGCGATCGATGATGTCGGCCGCGAGCTCCGGCGGCGTCTTCTCGAGGACCGCCTTGACGGCTTCGACGATCGACTGCAGCGGCTCCGAAAGCGCCTCGCGCACCTCTTCGCTCGTGATCTTCACCGTCTTCGGCAACCCGTTGATGAGGTCGCGGCCGCGGATCTCCATCACGAGTTCCTGCTCGAGCCGGTACGCGCTGCCGATGCGGATCTTGATCTCCTCGGCCGTCCGTTCGCCGATCATCAGGTTGTACACGCGCCGGATGTGGCGGATGATCGCCTCGTCGAGCTTGTTGCCCGCGACGCGCAGGGACTGCGAGACGACGATGCCGCCGAGCGAGATCACGGCGACGTCGGTCGTGCCGCCGCCGATGTCCACGACCATGTTGCCGCTCGGCCCGTCGATCGGCAGGCCCGCGCCGATCGCCGCCGCCATCGGCTCCTCGATGATCTCGACGCTGCGCGCACCCGCGAGTTTGGCGGCGTCGCGAACGGCGCGTTCCTCGACGCTCGTGATCTCGGCCGGCACGCAGATGACGACCGCCGGCTTCGGATGGAACAGGCTGTCGAAGAACGAGCGGCGGCTCGTCACCTTCTTGATGAAGTAGTTGAGCATCGCTTCGGTCACTTCGAAGTCGGCGATGACCCCGTCACGCAGCGGCCGGATCGCCTGGATGTTGCTCGGCGTGCGGCCCAGCATCTGGCGTGCTTCCTCGCCGACGGCGAGCGTTTTGTTCGTGCGCACGTCCTTCGCGACGACGGACGGCTCGCGCAGCACGATGCCTTTGCCCTTCACGTAGACGAGCACGTTGGCCGTGCCGAGATCAATCCCGATATCGATGACTCAAGACTCCCTAGCAAATGAAGCCCGAACGGAAAGGGCTTCGATAACCGGTTCGGCGCGCTCCAGGGCTCTCCGCTACGCGAGCGTCGGGTACGCCGTCGTCTCGTACGTTCCGGCCGGCTCGATCGCGGGCGAGATGCCGCTCGAGCGCTGCACCTGCCCGCCGAGGGCCGAGAGCATTTCTTCGAGCCGGTCGTAGCCGCGATCGATGTATTCGAGACCGATGATCGTCGTCTCGCCCTGCGCCGCGAGGCCCGCGACGACGAGCGCCGCGCCGGCGCGGATGTCGGGCGCTTCGACCGGCGCGCCGGAAAGCGCGGTGCCGCCCTTGATCAGCGCCGTATTGTTGTCGTTCGCGACGCGCACGTCCGCGCCCATGCGCGCGAGCTCGTTGACGTACGTGAAGCGCGCGTTGAAAATCGTTTCCTCGACGACGCTCGTCCCGGGCGCCGTGCACAGAAAGCTCAGCATCGGCGGCTGCAGGTCCGTCGGGAATCCGGGATACGGTGCGGTGAGGATCTCGGTGCCGCCCGTGATGCGATCCGCCTGCACGCGGATCCAATCGTCGCCGCGCGTGACGCGGATACCGCATTCCGCGATCTTCGCCATCACGGCTTCCAGATGCGCGGGCACGCAACGCTGCACCGTCACGTCGCCGCGCGTCGCGCAGCCGGCGAGTAGGAGCGTGCCCGTGACGATGCGGTCGGGGATCACGTCGTATTCCACGCCGTGCAATTCCCGCACGCCGCGCACGACGATCGTATCGGTGCCGTGGCCCGCGACGCGCGCGCCCATCGCGACGAGGAAATTCCCGAGATCCTCGACTTCCGGTTCCATCGCGACGTTGCGCAGCGTCGTCGTGCCGTCGGCGAGGACGGCGGCGAGCAACGCGTTCTTCGTGGCGCCGACGCTCGGCTGACGGAATTCGATCTCGCCGCCGACGAGCGTCGGACCGATCGTCTTCGCGATGAGGTACCCGTGCGCGTTCGAGACCTCGGCGCCGAGCGCGCGAAAGGCCTGCTCGTGCATGTCGGTCGCGCGCGTGCCGAGGATGCACCCGCCGGGAAGCGGCACTTCGGCGCGGCCGTAGCGCCCGAGGAGCGGACCGACCACGTCGAACGACGCCGCGAGTTTGCGCACGAGCGTGTACGGCGCCGTATGCTTCGCGATGTTCGTCGCGTCGATCGTGATCGTGCCCGGGCCTTCGGAACGCAAGCGCGCGCCGAGCGCCTCGAGCAATTGCCACATGACGGAGACGTCCGTGATGTGCGGGACGCGGTGCAACGTGACCGGGCTCTTCGCGAGCAACGCCGCGGCCATGATCGGCAGCGCCGCGTTCTTGGCGCCGTGCGTTTCGACCGACCCGGAAAGCTGATGGCCGCCGCTGACGCGGAGAGTCGTTTCGAGCCGATCGAGCACGTTCATGAGCTGCGTCTGGTTCGCAATCGGAGCGGGCGAGGCCCGCTGCGCGGCGAACCGCGCGACCTATGATCCGCCCCGCCATGCTCGACGACGTTCCGGCCATCGCACGGGTGCACGTGGACGCCTGGCGCACCGCGTACACGAGGCTCTTGCCGAGCACGGTGCTCGACGACCTCAGCTACGAGCAGCGTGAAACGATGTGGCGCGCGTTCGTCGGCGCGCGCGACATCCGCAAAGTCTTCGTCGTGCACGAGGCGACGGACGTCATCGGATTCGCGGCGTGCGGCCCGAATCGGACGGCCGACCCGCGCTACCCGGGCGAGCTCTATGCGATCTATTTACTCGCGGACAAACGCGGCGGCGGCCACGGCCGCGCGCTCTTCGACGCGACGTCGACGTATCTCCGGGCGGAGGCGTTGTGGCCGTTCGCGTTCTGGGTGTTCGCCGGGAACACGGCCGTCGATCGTTTTTGCAATTCGCTCGGCGGCCGCCGCTTCGCATCGCAACCGACGGTGGTCGCGGGCGAAGTGACGTACGAACACGCCTACGGGTTCGGTTCGCCGTAGCGTCCTAGTGCAGCGTCCGCAGCGAGACGATCACGTCGCGGTCGGCGTCGGCGTTCGCGGTCGCATCTCGCCAATACGAGACGCGCACGCCGGTCTTGCCGAGCTGGAGCGTCGACGGCCAGAAATCGCACGCCGTCGGGTCGCGCGGCTGTCCCGGCTTCGGCGGATACGCGCAGCGAACCGGCGTCCCGTCCACGACGATCGCATCGGCGACGGCGAAACGATGCGTCCGGCCGTCGCGCGACCGGATCGTCACCTCGCCGCCGCGATTGCCGACGCCCCACGTCTCGAGAATCCCGTCGTCCGAGAGCATGCGCGCGTGCGCGGGTTTCGTCGGAAACGCATTCGCGGGCAGACTCGTGACGGCGACGGTGCACGCGAGCGCGAGGACGGCCGCATATCGTACGAGCCTCACGGGCGGCCGAGCTCCTGGTGCTGCGCGCGCTGTTCGGTTGCGGTCGCGACGCCGTCGCGATAGCTGATCGTGTACGACTCGCCGGCGACCGGCGGCGATGCGAAATCGCGGGCCGCGTACGACGCGGTCTGCCCGCGACCGATGTCCTGGACGACGATGCCCTCGGAGACGCTCGTGATGCGGCCGCTCTGCGTGTAGCCGTCGCGCCGTTCCGGCGGAAGCGGCGGCGCGCCGTCCGCCGGAAGATTCGCCTCCACGCCGCGCCAGAGTTTCTCGTTCTGACGCGCCACCTCGCGCGCCGATTCGCGCCCGTCACCGACGAAGCGAACGTCGTCGATGCGTCCCTCCCGTGCGTCCCGCTCCGCGCGAGCGAGCAGCGCGTTCTTCGTCTCGAGTTCGGCCTTCGTCTCGACGAGCCGGCCGTCGCGCGTCTCGCCGAGGATGCGGTCCGCGTGCGGCCGCGTGTAGTCGGTCTGCGGAGGCGCCGGAGCGGGGGTCGGCGCAGCCGGAGCGGGCACGTCGTGCGCGCCTCGGCCGAGATGCGCGCGCAATTCGGTCTCGTGGCGTAAGACCGAATCTTCGTACGAAAGGGTCGTGCCGTCGGGCCACGGCGTCGTCGTGCTCGCGCGATGCGGGCTGCCCGCGTTGTAATCGTGCAAGGCCGTCCGCACGTCGCCGCCGTTGCGATCGATCAGCCCGCGCAACATGCCCGCCGCGTACTCGGCGTTCTGCGCCGGATCCATGGCGGCGGGCGTTGAGGCGAAGGCGTGCCAGCGATCGTCGATTTGGAAGACGCCGTGGCCGTGCCCGTGATCGCCGACGATGTTGCGGCCCTGCATCGCGCCCGGACCGCCCGTTTCTTGCGCGGCCATCGCGCCGAGGAGAACCGGGTCGAGATGGTGACGCTGCGCGGCAGCCGTGATCTCGGCGCCGAACGCGATGCCCGGAAGCGCGTTCGCGGTCGCCGGCGCCGGTGCGCCGGGGCGATGCTCCGTCCAATGCATCGGATCGGGCGGCGCGGCGTTCGGGCCGAGCGCGTGCGCCGGATCGGGCGTCGGCGCCCGACGCACCCAATCCAGGTCGACGCTTTTGGGATCGATGCGGTAGAACTCGACCGTGTCCTCACCGTGACCGGCGTAGTTCTTCCCGAACGCCGCCGGATCTTGAACGTTCGAGAACGAGCCGTGCGAGCTGCTGTTCGAGAGAATTTCGGGCGTCGCGCCGCCGGCGATCACGAAGCCGATGTGGCCGTGCCGCTCGCCTTCACCCGCGACCCGGACCGCGATGTCGCCCGGGCGCACGTCGTCCGCGGCCACGCGCTCGCCGTGGCGCTTGAGATCTTCGACGACGGACGGCACGTAGTCGCGATTCGCGCCGTACGTCCGGCCGATCGCCGCGTCGAGCACCTTGTTGACGGAGTACGCGCACGCCACGTTGCCGTTCTCGAGCGCCGGCGTGTGCGTCTCGGCGTCGCGCGTCGACATGCCTCGCATCGCCTGCGCGGTGGCGACGATACGCTCGTTGACCAGGGACTGATCGGGCGTCACGGTCGAATTCATGCGTTCGCTTTCCCAATTTTGCCGTCGTTAAACGAGGCGCGTTCGAGCTCGACGCTCGCGTACACGGCGAGCCGTGCCCGCGACGCGATGCCGAGCTTTCGATACACGGACCCGAGATGCTTCTCGACGGTCTTCGCGCTGATGTCGAGGCGCTCGGCGATCTCGCGGTTCGACGCGCCGGCGGCGACCATCAGCCCGATCTCGCGTTCGCGCGCCGACAGCGCGGAGGGATCCGGGCGCGCCCGGACGTTCGCGGGTGCGACGTCCGCGGCTGCCGCGACGGCCGGGCGCAGCCGTCGCACGTCGCCGAGCGCGCCGATCGCCTCGTAGCGCAGCAGCGCTGCCTCGACGTCTCCGGCCGCTTCGAGCGACGCGGCTTCGAGCGACGGAAAACCGAGCCGCGCGAAGCCGGCCGCGGCGCGACGCGCCGGCGCGACGGCGTCGCGGGCATCCGCATCGCGCAGCGCGACGTAGGCGTCGAACAGATCGAGTGCGTGACGCTCGGGCACGTCGCTCGCCGTGTCGGCCGAAACGGCGAGCCGCGAGCGAGCGGCATCGACGTCGGCCGCGCGACCGTAACGCGCGACCGCGAGCAGGCTGTACATGATGCCGCGCATCCGCTCGCACGGTGGAAACGCACGATGGAGAAAGTCGGGAACTTCCTTCGCGCGTCCTCGCCGTACGAGGGTCTCCGCATACCCCGCGACGCACATCTCGTCGAGCGATTCTCCCGCGCCTTCCGCGATCGCATCGAACCACTCGTTCGCGAGGTCGTCGTCGCCGAGCGCGAGCGCCGTGAGCATCCCCCACGCCGCGGCTTGGTGGACCGTCACCTGGCTGTCGGTCGTCGGCGACACCCGCGCGAGAGCGGCGCGGGCGCGCTCGAGATCGCCGCTCACGAAATAGCATCCGACCGCGAACGCGTTCGCGCTCTCCTCGAGAAAGACGTTGCGTTCGCGACGCACGACCGCAAGAGCGGCCTCGATCTGTTCGGCGGCCTCCGCGTGCAGGCCGAAGAACGCGAAGCACTGCGATCCGTTGAGATGCGCGGCGGCGAGCGCTCCGAGCGAACCCGCCGGAGCGGCCGCGACCCACGCGGCGAACTCCGATCGAAAGCGCGGCAGGTCCCCGAACATCATCGCGTTCCACGCCGCGACGTTGTGATACCGCAGCGCGATGTCGGGGCGTAGGTCGCGCGCGCGTTCGTCGACGAGATGCAGATGCTTGCCCGACTCGCTCGGAAATCCGATCGTCGCTTTGACCCAGGCGAGGCCGAGGTGAACGCGGCTTCGCGCGATGTATTCCGACGGATCGAGGCGCGCGAGCATCGCTTCGAGCGGTTTCGTCGGCTCGGGGTAGTGGAGCCCGTACGCGCTCGCCGCCGCTCGCAAACGGCATGCGGCTTCCGATTCGTACGCGCCCGCGGCCGCGTATTCTTCCGCCGCCTCCTCGAGCGTTCGGTGCGCGCGCTCGGTCGCGCCGGTCGCATTGATACGCTCGTACAGTTTCGAGAGCACGTCTCCGCGCTCGACGTGCGAGAGGCCGTGCGATTCGAGCGCGCGCAGGTAGAACGCGATCGCATCCTCGTGCGCGTGCACGACCGCGGCCGCGCTCGCGGCCAAGAGGTTGTACCGCAGCGACCGGTCGTCGTCGTGCGCGGCCCACCAATGATACGCCAAACCCTCGAGCGGGCGTTTCTCCTCGGGAAGCGCTTCGATCGCGAGCGCGATCTTGCGATGGAGCGGCGCGGCCTGCGCGTCGAGAAACGACGAATAGATCGCGTCGCGCGTCAGCGCGTGGCGAAAACGAAACTCTCCCGGTATCTCCTCGACGAGCTGCACGTCGCGCGCGCGGCGCAACGTGCCGAGGACGTCCGGTTGCGGCGTCTCGAGCGTCCTCGCGAGCAGTTCGATGTCGAACGATCGCCCGATGACGGCGGCTTGCGCGACGACGGCGCGATCCCCGTCGTCGAGCCGGAACCAGCGCTCGAGCAGCGTCGCGCGCACCGACGCCGGCAACGCGGTGCCTTCGCCGCGGCGACGTTCCGGCGCGGCGGCGCGCTCGACCGCCACCTTCAAGAGTTCTTCGATGAAGAACGGATTGCCGTCGCTCGCGCCGGCGATCGTGCGGCGCGTCTCGTCGGAGAGGCGGTGATCGCAGAGCGCCTCGTCGATGAACGCGCGCAGTTCCGGTCCCTCGAACGGCGCGAGATCGATCCGGCCCGACCGTGCCGCACGCTCGAGTCGCGCGAGCGCGGCGTGCGACCCGTGTTCGGCCGCCATTTCGTTCGGCCGAAACGAGGCGAGGACGAGGACGCGCAACTTTTCGAGCTTCGGCGCGAGCACCGTCAAGAGTTCGAGCGTCGCGGTATCGGCCCAATGCAGATCTTCGATGACGGCGACGACGCCGCTTTTCTCCGCCGTTTTCGCGAAACGATCGACGATCGCATCGAGCTGCTCGCGCTTCGTCGCCGCGGGCGAAAGCCCGAGGGAGCCGGCGGGCTCGAGACGTCCGAGAATGTCGAGGATCGGACCGTAGGGCCGCTGCGTGTACTCGAGGCACGAGCCGTACGCGATCCGCCAACGCGAACCGACGTTCGAACAGAACGTCGCCATCAACCGCGACTTCCCGATGCCAGGCTCGCCGCCGATCAAGATGAACGAGCCGTGCGAGCGCGCGGCATCGCGTCGCTTCTCCTCGAGAAACGCGAGTTCGTCGATCCGGCCGATGAAGCGCCGGCACAGAACCGGAAGGACGACCATGACGCGGCCTATTCGCTCGCCGAAGCGGGACGGACCTCGCCCGGCTTATGCCGAGAGTGCGATCCGCGCGTTCGCGTAATCGATGATGGATTGCTCGCGCGCGTGATCGGCAGATTGTGGGCTCAGTTGCTTCTGACGCGTCGACGCGGCTTCGAGATCGGCACGTGCCGCCGCGACGTCGACCTTGTCGCGCTCCACGGCCGCGTCGACGAGCACGACGACGCGATCGGGCAACGCCTGCAAGAAACCCTCGCTCGTCGCGAACTCGAGCCGGCGCGACTCGCCGGCGCCGCCGACGTTCGCTCGCAAGATGCCGGGCCGGAGCGCGGTGAGGAACGGCGCGTGCGACGGCAAGATGCCTTCCTCACCTTCGGTTCCGACCGCGATCACGAGCTCCGCATCGCCTTCGAACGCGACGGCGACGGGCGTGATGAGGCGGATCGGAATCGTCTTAGCTGCCATGAAGTCCTTTCAAGATCGCGTCCCGACCGCTTCCCGGTCGAGCAAAGACTCGAGTGCAATATAGCCGAACTGATCGGGCCGCAAGCCGCCTTTGAACTGAAGCTCGTACAGCTCTCGCATGTCGACGAGCGAGACGTACGGAAGTCCGTCGACAGTTTCCGCACCACGTACGGCGAACGGGCGAACCAGCGCGAACGGGCTCACGGATTCTTCAAAAGTATTACGTGACCCGAACTTCTTCGGCACTTGCCTCATCAGCATCACGTCGTCCACGATTGGAACGGCAGTCGGGTTATTCTCGACGACGGATGCAAACGATCGAGCGACGCCGTCGCTGACGCGATACCGAACGCGCGCCGCGAACATCTCTCCGAGGACTTGGCCCGTTCGACCGACATGTCGATTCCAGCGCCAATGCGTCACTAAGTCGTCCCGCGGAAGTGTCGGCCTCGACCGCTCGCCGCTCGGAGCGCCGCGAAGCGACGCGTCATTCGTCTGCGTCCAACCGGCGACGAAAGCGTTGGCATCGAACGCTCCTTTCGTGTCCAGCTGATCGTCGACGACATCGAGACTGAAATGCTCCGCTACGAGCGAGATAAACTCTGCGGCTTCGAGCGCGAAGACGGACGGACGCCAGACGTTGATCGCCGCTACGAGCGGTTCGCGCGGATCGTCCAGCAGATCGAAGAGAAAATAGACCTGCGTGTGCGGGTTGTCGTAGACGGCTTGACGCTTTTTGACAGTGACGTTCGGTTGTTGCTTTAAATACGTTCCGATGCTTCCGGCAAGAGGTGGCGTGCTTCCGGCACGCGGCACGAAACGGAGATCGTAACTCATCCTTTATGCTGTCGCACCGAGCTTCTCGGCGTTGGCCTTCACTTCGTCGATGCCGCCCGCCATGTAGAACGCCTGCTCCGGCAGATCGTCGAGCTTGCCTTCGAGCACTTCGCCGAACGCGGCGATCGTGTCTTCGAGCTTCACGTACGCACCGGGACGCCCCGTGAATTGTTCGGCGACGAAGAACGGCTGCGAGAACAACCGCTGCATCCGGCGCGCGCGTCCGACGATCACCTTGTCGTCCTCGGAGAGCTCTTCGACGCCGAGAATCGCGATGATGTCCTGGAGATCTTTGTAGCGCTGCAACGTCTCTTGCACGCCGCGCGCGACGCGGTAGTGGTTGTCGCCGATGATCTGCGGATCGAGGATGCGCGACGACGATGCGAGCGGATCCACCGCGGGGTAGATGCCGAGCTCGGAGATCTGACGCGAGAGCGCCGTCGTCGCGTCGAGATGGCCGAACGTCGTGGCGACGGCCGGGTCCGTGTAATCGTCGGCGGGCACGTACACGGCCTGGACGGACGTGATCGACCCTTGTTGCGTCGACGTGATGCGCTCTTCGAGCGCGCCCATCTCGGTGAAGAGCGTCGGCTGATAGCCGACGGCCGACGGCATGCGGCCCATCAGTGCGGACACTTCGGAACCCGCCTGCATGTAGCGGAAGATGTTGTCGACGAAGAGCAGCACGTCGGCGCCCTTCTCGTCGCGGAAGTATTCCGCCATCGTGACGCCCGTCTGCGCGATGCGAAAACGCACGCCCGGCGGTTCGTCCATCTGGCCGAACACGAGCGTCGTCTGGGCGAGCACGCCCGACTCTTTCATCTCGAGCCAGAGGTCGTTGCCTTCGCGCGTGCGCTCGCCGACGCCGGTGAACACCGAGAACCCCTTGTGAACCTGCGCGATGTTCCGGATCAACTCTTGGATGAGGACCGTCTTGCCGACGCCGGCGCCGCCGAAGAGACCGACCTTCCCGCCGCGCGTGTAGGGTGCCATCAGGTCGATGACCTTGATGCCCGTCTCGAAGATCTTCGGCGTCGGATCCTGCGCCGCGAAATTCGGTGCGTCGCGATGGATCGGCCACATGGCCGACGCCACGACCGGTTCGTCGGAGTCGATCGCCTTGCCGAGCACGTTGAAGATGCGCCCGAGCGTTCCCTCACCGACGGGGATCGTGATCGCCGCGCCGGTGTTCACGACGGCTTGACCGCGCACGAGACCGTCGGTCGAACCCATCGCGAGACAGCGAACCTGATTGTTGCCGAGTTCGTCCTGTACTTCGAGCACGAGCTCGCGGGCCTGCATCGCCGTGCCGCCGAGCTCGACCGTGCCGGAACTCGTGCCGCCGTTGCCGGACGGAACGCTCGCTGCCTTTTTCTCGCCGACTTGCACCGTGAGCGCGAAGTTGATCGACGGCAGCGTCTCGGCGGTGAACTCGACGTCGACGACGTTGCCGAGCACCTGCACGACTTTCCCGGTAGCTTTGGATGGAGCGATGGTCGTAGACATGCGTTGATTCCCCTTAACCGGCTTGAGCTTCGGCGCCGCCGACGATCTCGAGCATGTGTGTAAGATCGGGGCGGCGTGCCCCCCGATGGCCCCCGGGCCCGTACTCACGGGCCCATCGACGAGTCGTGCGCGCGCGAGCGTTCATCAACCGGCTTGCGCCTCAGCGCCGCCGACGATCTCCAACATTTCCTTCGTGATGGCGGCCTGACGGGCTTTGTTCATCGCGAGCGTCAGGTCGTCCAAAAGTTTTCCGGCGTTGTCGGTCGCGTTCGTCATCGCGATGAGCTGTGCGGCGAAGAACGCCGCGTCCGTCTCGAGCATCGCGGAGAAGATCGTGAACTCGAGATACTTCGGCAGCAGCCGCGTGAGCACGGCCTCGGGCGACGGCGCGAATTCGACTTCGGCACGCGGCCCGCTCGGCTTCTCCGTGTCGGTCGCCTGCGCGACGATCGGAACGAGCGTCTTCACCTCGGGCCGTTGCACGAGCACGGACACGAGCTTCGAAGCGATGAGAACGATCTCGGAGATCTTGCCGCTCGTGAAGTCGTCCGTCACGCGCGCGGCGATCGCCTGAGCGAGCTTCAGCTTCTCCGAGACGCCGATCGATTCGGAGAGCAACGTCTCGGACGGCATGCGCTTGGTCGCGTTGCGCGCTTTGTTGCCGACGGCGTACCACACGACGTCGCTCTCGCGAGCGAACCGCTCGCCCGCGCGCACGACGTTCGAATTGAACGCGCCCGCGAGACCCTTGTCGGCCGTCATCAGGATGACGCCCTTCGGCGCACCGCTCCGCCCCGGCTTCAGAAACGGATGATCGACGGTACCGACGGCCGCCATGAGATCGCGCAGCATCTCGCCGAGCGCGTCCGCATACGGGCGCGCCTGTTTCTGCACCATCTCCGCGCGACGGATCTTCGCGGCGGCGACTTGCTTCATCGCCTTCGTGATCTGCTGCGTGTTCTTGAGCGATTTGATGCGGTCGCGCAGGTCGCGGACGCTAGGCATGCGTGTT